>JBNGDU010000209.1:0-13941 GCA_049975025.1 Anaerolineae bacterium | reverse complement strand
AACGGTCGGGCGGTCAGCAAAGGCAGAACCGCGTCGGCCTCTGCGCCCACCACGACGATGACCGGGCTCAGACCGGCGGTCCACGCCGTATCAGCGATGTGCGTTATCAGTGGATGTCCGTTCCACCGGAGAAGTTGTTTTGGACGTCCAAAGCGCCGGGAGCCTCCGGCAGCCAGGACGATAGCAGCGATCTTGGCGTCGACCATCCCTTACCTCGCGTTCGACACTATGTGACCTTGGCTGAGGCACGTATCGAGATCGAAGAGAACGTGCGCGCGTCACATTGTACTGGGGATAAGGGTGAGGGACAAGCCCCTTAAGCTCTACTAGAAGGAGGACGAACTCACCATGTCGCACCGGTCACAGTGGTAGACACCCTCCAGGTACTCCACAATTCGGCCCTGTTCGTCATAGGTCAGCCGTCTGAGCCGCATCACGGCAGCCGGCGGCTCCAGATCGAGCAACGCCAACTCACTTCTATGTCCCAGAACAGCCTGGACCGTCTGATCCGCATGCGACAGACGCAGATTCACGACCTCCTCGAGCGCCCGGTAGAGCGACGTGCGCTCGAGATCGACCCTTAGAAGCGCCTGGCACAAGGGATAAGGGAGGTACGCCGTGTGAAGCGCAACGGGGATATCATTCGCGAGTCGCAGGCGTTGGGCCTTGATCACCTGTTCGTGATCGCGCAACCGCAGGCGCCGAGCGACCTCACCGCTGGCCTGGACGACGCCGAAGTTGACCAGGCGGCTGGAGGGCCTCATGCCCTGTTGCAGCATCCTCTCGGTGAAGCCCAGAAGTCCCGTGCGCCGGTACGTCTGCGGTTGGCTACGGGCGACAAAGGAGCCCTTGCCCTGATAGGCCCGCACATAGCCGTCCTGACGAAGCAAGCCGAGCCCCTTACGAACCGTCAGCCGGCTGATCCCGTACTCTGCTGCCAGCTGCCGCTCGGACGGCAGCTGATGACCGACCTTGAACTCACCTTCTTCGATGGCCTCGCGTAGTTCCTGATAAAGTTGCCTGTAGAGGGGGACGGAGCTATTGGCCTGCAGCATAGACGTTCTCCTTGCGTCTTGCGCGCCCTACGCCTTAGCGCATGCTCAAGGGCAAGTGTCAGGGCAAAGCAAGACCCCAACTGTAGTAACCTACTGACCCGGTCCAGTATCGTTTAGGACCTCCGGACCGAAGTCCATGCTGGAGGCCGTCCCGATGCTGCCGAACGTCGACCGGCGTCGACGGTGGAGGGCCTGCGTCCGCGTAGGCGGACGCCTGGCGCCATGCGCCTCCGTGAGCGACTTCAGTCGCGCAAGCCCGCAACGTCCGATCGCCCGAGTATTCCAAAGCTCTTGGAAATCGGCGAAACGGGCGATTACCCGCCTATCATTAAACCTCATCCACCTTTCAAGGACCTCAACATGGGCCTTCCCCACCTAACAGAGACCTTCCAATTGTCAGCAGAGCCCTAGACGAGAGCGGAGGCGATTGAAGTGTGGGAGGAGAATGTTATACTGGAGCCGCAAGCGGATAGGCTTACACGATCTCGGCACAAGCCATTTTCTTCAGGACGCGGAGGGCGCGAATGGCTAAAAAACAGAAAGAGAATCGCTTTACACAACGTGCCTCTTGGCTACTGTGGGGATTACTGGCCGGTTTACTGATGGTGCTCGCCTCGGCATTCGTCAAGACATGGCAGACGGGACAGGCGCTGAAGGCCGAACTGGCGACGCTGGAACCGATGGTCACCGCAGCGATGGCCGAACAAGCGACCCTGGAGGCCGAGTTGGCCTACGTCCAGAGCGACGCCTACGTCGAGGAGTGGTCTCTGACCCAAGCACGTATGACCCGGTCCGGCGAGACGCTGGTCATTCCGGTGATCGCAAGCCCCATGCCTACCCCAACCGTCACGCCGACACCGGAGCCGGCGCAGCGGGCGGCACCGACGGTGTCACCGAGGGACACGCCCTTCTGGTCGCGCTGGTGGCAAGCCCTGGTTGGGGAGTGACAGCCGGGTGAGTAAGGTCAATACGCTGGAGGCGTGCGAACTGGCTCGCGAACTCGCACGTGAGGCAGGCGCGCTGATTCGGGAGGCCTTCGGCTCCATCAGCCATGTTGACTATAAAGGTGAGGTCAATCCGGTCACAGAGGCGGACACCGCTGCGGAGACGCTCATCATCGAGCGACTACGTCAGGCCTTCCCCGATCACGGCATCCTCGGCGAGGAGTCCGGTGGCGACCATCGACAGGCCGCGGCGGCAAGTGATCCTCGCCCTATCTGGCTCATCGATCCCCTCGACGGGACCAACAACTTCGCCCACGGCTTCCCGCACTTCTCCGTCTCCGTCGGCTTAAGGGTGGATTCCAAGATGCAGTTGGGCGTGGTCTACGATCCTATGCGGGACGAGCTCTTCGTCGCCCAGCGCGGCAACGGCGCGACGCTGAACGGAGCGCCGATCCAGGTCACTTCGACGCAGCTGCTGGCGGACGGCTTCCTGGCGACCGGCTTTCCCTACGATCGGCGGATCGCCGCGGAGAACAACGTTCAGATGCTGGACAACTTCCTGCGCAGAAGCCAGGGGGTCCGGCGTGTGGGATCTGCAGCGCTCGACATGGCCTACGTGGCGTGCGGGCGGTTCGACGGCTTCTGGGAGTTCCGGCTGAGCCCTTGGGATGTCGCAGCGGCGACGCTCCTGGTGGAAGAGGCCGGCGGTCGCACTTCGGATTTCAGCGGCGGGCAGGATCGGCTTTACTCCGGCGATGAGGTCTTGGCCAGCAACGGCCTGATCCACGATGAGATGCTGCGGGTGCTAAGAGAAGGACCGGCGGCTCCCCATCCCGATTACCCCTCGCCTGCGTAGATAGCAGGGCAAAGGGTTATGTCCTGATTTATCCGTTCCACACCGGCGAAGGCCCGCCCTCGGCGAGGATGGTCACAGTTCGACTACTTTCGCTACGTACTCTCCAGCCACACCTCGAGCGTCTCGGCGATCTGCCGGTCCGTCACGGCCATCGGCAGTTCCCGTATCTCCTCGGGTGTGGCCCACCGGAAATCCTGGCATTCAAGACAGCGCGGATCGCCTGCCACCCAACGGCAGATGAAAGCGTAGAGCGTGATTCGGAAATGGGTGTAGGCGTGCTCCACGACGGCGATCTGCTCGTCCACGGCGACGTCGATGTCCATCTCCTCCTTCAGCTCACGGCGCAGCGCCTCCTGCAGGGTCTCACCATCCTGGCGCTTGCCGCCGGGGAACTCCCATAACCCCCCTAACATCGCGCCCTGCAGTCGCTGCGCGACGAGGATCCGCCCGTCCTCGCGAACCGTCGCCGCGGCTGTGACGTCATAGTGCGGTATCGCTTTGCGCTGCTTGGGCGCGGGGTAGGCCTCCTGGCGCCCCTCCCCCCGGGCGCGACAGAGATCACGCCACGGACAGAGCAGGCAGTGAGGCGCGCGCGGTGTGCAGAGCGTTGCTCCCAGCTCCATCAAGGCCTCGTTGAAAGCGCCGGGATCGTGCTCGGGAATCCAAAGCGCGACGGCTTCCTCGAGCTCGGCGGGCGCGGGGGATGAGATCGCCAAGACCCGCGCCATCACGCGGCGCACGTTTCCGTCGACGGCCGGCGCGGCGATCCCGAAGGCCATACTGGCGACGGCCCCAGCCGTGTAGGGGCCGATGCCGGGCAGGGACCGCAACGCGTCTACATCCGCCGGCAGCGCCCCCTGATAGTCCTCCACGACCTCCCGGGCCGCCTGATGCAGGGCACGCGCTCGGCGATAGTAGCCCAACCCCTCCCAGAGCTTCAGGACCTCCTCCTGGTCGGCATCCGCCAGCGTCACGACGTTGGGAAAACGCGTCAGGAACCGATCGTAGTAGCCAACGACCGTGTCCACCTGGGTCTGCTGGAGCATGACCTCCGCGACCCAGACACGATAGGGCGTCCGCTCTTGACGCCAGGGGAGGTCACGCGCCTGATCGGAGAACCAGGTGAGGAGGCGTGACTGCGCCTCCCCCCGGTGTGCGCGGAGATATGCACGAAGCTCCGGCTCAAGACCCATCAAACTGCCTACTGAGCAGCGACCACATTCGGAGCTGGAGGCGTCCTGTGCACCCACACCCAGGTGCCCCGGTCGCTTGTCCGACTGTAGACCACCTCTACATCGACAGGTGTGTGGGGCGTGGTCCAGTTGAAAAGCCACTTCGCGTCCAGGATCGCCAGGTTAACGCATCCGTGGCTGCGGGTGAAACTGAAAGCGTTATGCCAGTAAGCGGCGTGTAACGCGTAGGCCCCGTTGAAATACTGGGTCCATTCCACGTCCTCGAGATAATACCAGCCGGGGTTATCGGGGGTGACATCCCGATTCTGCATCGGCGTCGTCGTGTACTTCCCCCAGATACGCGTGAGGCCGTCAGGGGTCCAGGTGCTGGGACGCCCGGAGGACATGAGCGTAGCATACTCCATCGTATCGCCTGTGTAGGCCGCCAACGTCTGCTCGTAGGTGTTGATCTCAATCCATTTCTCCCCGGGTGCGACCCCCTCCGGTCGGGGATCGACATCCACGCGGGATGTAAAGGACTGCTCCACCCACTGATCAGCCCCTACCATGTACCAGAGCTGATTGCCGACAGCTTCCTGCGCGAACATCGTGATTCGATCGTAACGCCGCAGCAGCACGTCCTCCCGCTGAGCCCCTCCAGGCGTCACCGATGGATAGACGTCTCGGTTGATCCAGCCAAAGGGATACTGGGGTTGTTCGGCTAACGCGACACCGCGGAAAGTAGAAGGCTGCGTAAAAGAGAGATGCTCTGCGCGCAGGAACTCCCCCGGGTTGATCTCATACCAGGTTTGGTCGTTGTAGACGACGGAGCCCATCACGCTCACCCAGTTGTCGCCCGCCAGAAACTCACGCACCGGCGGCAAGCCCGCCGCAGCCTCCTCCGGATGGCGATAGGTCGCGGCCGGCAGAGGGCGCACGTAGGCAAATGAGTAGGGCGTCACAGCGTCGTCGGCAGCCTCGATCTCCTCCACCGCGAGCTCAGGCAGGGGGTTGGGCAACCGAGCGCGGAGATAGTCCAGACGCACCTGGCGCGCACCGGGGCCGTAGGAAGGACACCGGGAGGGATCACGTTGCATCATACGCAAAGAGCACAGGTATTCGCCTTCCACGTCCTCAGCGAAAAGCCTGGCCGGATCCGGGAAAGCCGATCTGGCGGTCAGGTTGTCCTTCGGCCCGCTAGAGGCCTCCAGGACTTTCGCTGGCGTCAAGGGGATCACCACAGTAACTAATAGGGCAATGGAGCTTGCAAGACACAATATCAGGCGCTTCATATGACGTGAGCCTATCCCTCGCTTTCGTATAGGTGACATCCAGACAGGCCGGGATGTATCACGACAGCCGAACGCTGGCGACAAACGCTATCCTAAATTATACCATACATTTCCTACTCACGGTTTGCCACTACTCTGACCTGTTCTATAATCGGATAAAGGTCTGGAGCGGGTAGACACGACGGCCTTCTCAATTAGATGGCACAGGCGAAACCTGCTCAACAAATGTGAGTTCTTTCCTGCGGTATCATTTAAGGTGAGCTAAGATGGACGTCCTCAATGAAGCTATACAACTGATTACCCAATCACCGGGGAATCTGGTCTACTACCTGGTAACTTTCTTTGCGCTGCAACAGGCGTTTGTCTCGGCGCTAGGAGCTCGGCGCGCGGCGTCTGACTCATCCGTCGCCCGCCGCTGGGTGTGGGCCGGCGGCGGCATGCTGCTTGTCCGCATAGCGCTTATCATCGTAGGTCTGCTAAGCGTCGCGCGCGTCCTCGTCCCAACCGACGTTCTGCCCGCCGTCGAGCGATGGACGATCTTCGCCAGCACCTGGGCGCTGATCTGGGCCGCCGTCATGAGCTTCCATCCTCGCCGATGGCATACGTGGCTTCTCAGTATACTTCTGGTGGTAGGAGCTCTCCTCTACGCCCTCGTGGCACAAGCCGACGCGAGTGGTCGCCTGCCCCTCCTCGCCACGATCGATATCGCTTTCTGGTCCCTCGTCCTCGTGGGCGCATCAGCCGCATTGACCGGGGTCCTTGCATTGGCTGTACAAGCGCCCCATTGGGAGTGGTTAGTTGGGATAGGCCTCTTCTGGACGTTAGGCGCTGTTGCCCAAGTCGTCTGGGGCACATCGGATCCTCCCATTGACGGGTGGTTGAGGCTCTCCTCGCTGGTGGCGCTCCCTATGCTCTCGATCCTGGCCCATCGCCAACTCCTGGCGGTACCGATATCCGCGGAACAGGAAAGCGGCGGGCGGCTCTCGCAGGCCCGGCTCCTCGTGGACCTCGTACACAGCATCAAGAGCTCCCGGGAGTTGGAACCGGCCCTGATCGTCGCGTCCTCCAAGCTCGCCGATTTGCTGCAGGTCGGCATATGTGCGATAGCGCTCGACACGAATGACGTGGACGAGAACAATCCTCCGCCTGAAGACAGCGAAGGTGACAAGGTGCGCGTGGTGGCGGTCCATCCGCCGACAGCTGCCCAGATAGCACCCCCGCAACTCCACGTGGCGTCCTACGATGGGCTCCGTTTGGCTCACGAGGAGGGCCTCATTGCGGTCGCGAATTCGGCCCGGGAAGACACCTGGATGGAGCCGCTGTACGAGTTACTCGGTTTCGAAAAGGTCGCGCCATTGGCTGTGGTTCCCCTGCACCACCGGCAGCGGAGCCTCGGTCTGCTACTGCTCGGAGATCCGAAGGGGGGTCGCTGGCAGGAAGAGGATCTCCAGGCTATCGAGCGTGTGGCAGATATGGTCTCAGAAGCGATGGTAGAGGCAAGCACCCAACCCAAGGGACCGTTGGCAGCGGCACGCCAGGCTCAGTCGGCGGGCGCGGATAAGGTCGAGAAGTTCAAGCAGCAGGCCAAGACTCAGATACAGGCCCTCAACACCCGAATCCAGGCCCTGGTTCAAGAGATCAAAGCGCGCGACGAGGAGATCCTGGCGCTCAACAGCGAGCTGGAGACCCAGGGCCAAGGGGCATCCAAGGCCGAGCTAGAGATATGGCAGAACGAGGTGCGCCAACTTGCCGATGAGCGCGAGGTCTTCCAGCGAAAGGTTAAGGAGCTCACCCAAGATCGCGACGTGCTGCTGGATGATCGTGCGCGACTCAGTGACGAGCTGATTCAGGTCAGAGAGCATCTCGCTCAGGTTGAGAGCCATCGGGAGAGCCTCGAGAATGAGCTCGCCAGGCTTCAGGACAACGCGGGCAAGAGGCATGAGCAGGTCACGGAGCTTGAGGCACAACGATCCGATGCCAAAGAGGAGCTGCAAACGTCGAGTGAAGCGGCGATTCATCAGGGTGCCGTTGGGTTGGTCATCGTCGACCAGGACGGTCAGATCATGATGGCCGACGCTCTGGCGCGACAGATGCTGCGCCTCCCCGAGGGCGATGTCATCGGTATGCCGATCAACGGCGCCTATCCGGATCCCCGTTGGACGCAAGCGATCGATGACCTCCTTGGATCTACCGAAACCGACGCGGCGAATCGAGCGCATCTGAGTCTCACCATCGGTGACCAGGTGGTGGAAGCCGACCTGACCACCCTGCGCGGTCGTGACGGCGAGATCGACGGAATGGCAATTACGCTGCGCTCATCTGAGAGTGATGCCGAGCGCTACGAGGCCATCACGAGCGTCGCCAGTGAGTTCCGCAGTCCTATGACCGCGATGACGGGATATGTCGATTTGCTGTTGGGTGAGCAGGCCGGCATTCTCACGGAGATGCAGCAGCAGTTCCTGGGGCGGATCAAGGCGAATGTTGAGCAGCTTAACCATCTGCTGAACGATCTCGTCCAGGTCGCGTCTCCGGATACCCGCCCGATCGAACTGTCACCTCAGCCGGTCAACCTTGTTGAGATCATCGAAGAGGCTATTAACGGTCTGGCAGCTCGTTTCCGCGAGCGAAAGTTGGCAGTGCAGCTGGACCTGCCCGAGGAGGTCTCGCTGGTAGAAGCCGATCGCGACAGCCTCTATCAGATTATGCTGCGCCTGCTCTCTAACGCCGCTCTCTGCTCCGAGGAAGGATCCCAAATCGTGGTCGGCGCCCGCGAGGAGGTCTACCCGGAAGACGGTCGTCACCTAAAGATCTCTGTGACCGACACCGGAGGCGGCATCGCACCCGAAGACTATCCGCGGGTCTTCCGCCGTTTCTATCAGGCGAATCAGCCGCTGGTCGAAGGGATGGGCGAAACCGGCGTCGGGATGGCGATGGCCAAGACCTTGGTCGAAGCCAACGGCGGTCGTATTTGGGTGGAAAGTGAACCCGGAGCCGGGAGCACCTTCAGCTTCCTGCTGCCAGTGGAGTCTTAGGACCAGGGTCCAGTCCGGTGAACGATCTATTGCGGCGTCTGTTAACAGTGATGATGACCGGAGCACTCCTCTTGGGGGTCGTGCTGGGGAGTTTCTGGCTTGCACAAGTCGATGATTTGATGACGGTCCGTCCTCCCGGACGCACTCAGCCCCTGAGGACACCGACCCTCTTCCCTACGCTCGCCCCATCGACACCCTCGGTCGAACCGACGAAGGGCGCCTCGTCCACCCCTGCGCCAACGCCAGAGATCCCAACGCCCACCCCGGATGGATCCGCTGCGGAACCCTGTGAACCGCCGGCGGGATGGGTGACTTACCGGGTGACAGCGGGCGATACACTCTACACACTGGCGGAAAGATCTCAAACGCATATCCAAGCGCTCCTTCAGGGGAATTGCCTGGATACGGTCCCAGAGCTCAAACAGGGCGATGTCCTCTACTTACCGGCTTTGGCGATAGCCACGCCCACGCTGGTGAGCACCCGGTGCGGCCCTCCCCAGCATTGGCAGCAGGTCGTCGTGCAACCCGGCGAGACGCTCTCGACGCTCGCCGTTCGATATGGCACCACAGTTCGGGCCCTTCAGTTGGCCAACTGTCTTGAGGGCACGCTGATCCAGGCAGGAAGCTTGCTGTACGTACCACCGGTGATGGTCGTGCCCCCAACGTCACCGCCTACGCTCACGCCCACCCCATCCCCCACGTTCGTACCGTCGCCGACCTGGACCCCAACACCGATTGTCATCTCGCCCACTTGGACGCCGACGCAGATGTGGTCACCGACACCCACCGGCACGCCCACCCAGGCCATAACGCCCACGGTCACGTCTACCGCGACCCCGACGCCCACCCCAACCGTAACGGTCACGCCCACGGAGACGCCGGTTCTCATTCCCACATGGACGCCGGAGCCCTGGCCTTCGGATACGCTCACGCCCACGTTGACACCGCTCCCCATAGTGACGCCGACGGCAACGCCGGCACAGCCGACGCCCACCTACACAGCGACCGCGCAGCCAACCGCAACTCAGGAGAGCGTGCCGACGTCCTCGCCCACACCTACGGCGACTTCCACACCCTAGTGCCGGTTCAGATAAATCGGGGCCGCCAGTGCGCTCTCCGGAGCCATCTTGAGGAATCCAGTAGAGATGCTGACGGGGTGTGCGTCACTTCTTAGCAGAACGCGCCTACTGACAACCCTAAAGGTGCGGCGGTGATGTCTCACAGAGATCAGGCGTGCTGCGATGGTTCTTTCATGATCCGCACCTTTAGGGTTGGACGTGACACGATGCGGAAATCTGACGCACACCCGTGCTGACGCGCGGAGCGCGCCTGGTGACCATTCTGGCGATTCTGGGTTTAGGCCTGACGCCGGGCTGCGGTGCGGCGATGGCGGGCGCGGAAGCCAATGCGTATTTCGACTACCGTACCATCAGCTCAGCCGACGCCTTGAGGGTTGGAGAGCTCGTTTATCTCTTCTTCGAGGGCGTACGGGGGCCTGGCTCTGGCGATCCCGGGGATTCCCAGTTCGGACTGGGGCTTGTGCGCAGCGCGAGCTGTCGGGTAGATGGGCCGTGGGAGCGCTATCCGGGCAATCCCATCCTGGTCGACCGTCCCGGCAACGTCGGACTGGGTCACGCGGATGTGGTCGTCCACCGGGGACACACCTACCTCTACACGTCGCTCGATGGGAAGATGCGCAGCCGAATGGCTCTCGTCTGGCGCCAGAACGGAAAAGACGCCGCCTTGAGTGCAAGCCCCAAGACGGCGTCAGATGCTGCTAAGATCGACTCAAACGGTCCTTAGCGCGGCTCCCATTTCACAGCGTCGAAACCGATCAACCTTGACCGATAGGGCTCATAGGTGACGTCCGCCAGAGAGACGTATTCACCACTCCCACCCGAGAATTGGTAGGTGCCCAGCGAGACCCACCGACCCCCATTGGTGGACTGGTTCACGATCCGGAGCGTATACCCACCAGCGTGACTTACCCAATAGCGGGCCTGACCGGTCGTCGTATAGCGATCTGGGATGTAGACGAAGACCTCGTATCGACCTGCAGCCAGGTTCGGGTACCATCGAGCCCAGTTGTAATTGTACTGTACCGAGTAGTTGTTATAGGTCCAGGTCAAGTCACCATTGTAGCCCTCACCGGTGACACGGCGCCAGCCCGTCGCCGAGCCGCCCGTCACAAAGCCGGAATCACCGTCATCCACGATGACCGCGCCTGAGGGTGGGGTCGGAGGTGTAGGACCACCACTGGTCGACCAGTCTAGTTTGGCCACGGCAAGGCCGCCGGCCTCGAAGTACTGCACCTCGATCGTGAAGCTACCGGCCGGGATATAGATCTCATCGCTATAGGTCGTCGCCGCTTGCTCGTACCATGCGTCCACGAGCAAGTGACCGTTGACCCAGAGGCGAACACCGTCGTCGGCTGTGACCCAGAACGTGTAGTTGCCGCCAGCCGTGTTAAGCGTGCGCGTCCAGCGGGCGGAGAAGTTGTCCGAGTTCACATTGCCCGGCTGCGGCGATCCTGTGCCCCAGTCGTAGTTTACCGCGGCCTCGTTGCGCACCAGCGTGGGCGTGCCGGCCAGGGTGCGGTTGTTGTAGTACTCGGCCTTCCATTCCCCGGTCGTGGGCTGGCTCTTCAGGTACCACTGCAGCTTGGCAACAGCCACGCCGGCCTCCTCGAAGTACTCCACCTTGATGAGGTGGTGACCGGAACCCAGGTAGACGTCGGCCGTGAACGTCGTGGGGGGATGCACGTACCACTTGTCAATCACGAGAGTGTCATCCACCCATACCCGAATACCATCGTCGCTCGTCACACTGAAGACATATGTGCCGGGTGTGACATCAATGTAGCGCGTCCACCGTGCCGAGAAATAGTCGGCTGAGACCACGCCTGGGGACGGCGTTCCTGTCCACCATTCGTAGTTGATGTTCGCTTCTTCGCGCTGCAGTACCGGCGTGCCCGTCAGGGATGTGTTGTTCCAATAGGTGGCCTGCCAGGTGGGATCGGAGTGCTGCGGCGTCACCGGCCCTTGCGCCAAGACAGGCGTGACCAGGAGCGACAGCAGCACACCCACAAAACCAAGTATCAGCATCTTCCGAAACATTGTCAATCCTCCTTACTTATCTGAGAACTTGTCTGAAACCCTTCTAGAACCAATGTATGCTGCCTCGGATAGGGTTATTTTCCTTATGAATCATATGTGCCTGCTCCGGACCTCTACCTATAAGACGTCAAGGCTACGCCAAATGTTCCTTGTTCTATCTACATGATCCTTAAGAAGTCGTTGCTTGTGCGTTACGGTCGGGTAACGTTTACATTGCGCGGATGACCGGCCTCTTCTTCCCACATCCTCATTATGAGATTGCCATGTGGCGCAGGTATGACGGCAGCATGACAAACCGGCTACAGCGCGTTACAGGGCGGTAACCCCAGGCCCTGAACAAGCGCGAAGCTCTGAAGCGTAGAACGCGAACTCTTGTTCGTGCCGGCCTCGGTTGTACTGATCGTAGACAGCAGCCCAAAGCCGATCTTCGTAGTCAATTGTGGGCATAGGTATTCCCAGATCCCAGGACACCATCATCAGTCCTTCCCGAAAGCCACGGAGGCCGAAGAGCCTGGTTGAGGACAAGACAGGAGTGGCCGGCCAGCCGGCGCCTAGGTTTGGTAGAGACACCACACTGGTAAGTCCCATGGCCGGGGTAAGCAGGCGGCAACGCACGCGAAGGATCGGACCGAGGGAACGCCTTCATCAACCACCTCTCGTCATGCGCACGACAACGTATCGACGTGCCCCAAAACGGCTGACGCTTCGAGTCAGGCACTTTCGCGGCCTTTGCTGTCGTCTCACTTCATTATGGAACGATCGGTGGGTTTTGTCAAAAGAGATAGCCAGCGGTGGAGCTCAGCCATACCAAGATTAAACTTAGGTCCTTGGCTCCTGACGAATGGGCAGTCTCATCGTCACCACAGTACCCTGACCGGCTCGGCTCCGAAGCGATGCGCGGCCCCCGTGGCGGTTCACGATAGCACGCACCAAAGCCAATCCTAATCCACTGCCGGGGATACCCCGACTGGCCTTGGCACGGTACAACTCCTCCCAGACCAACGCTTGTTCCTCCGCCGGTATGCCCGGTCCGGTGTCTGCCACCTCAATCACGATATATCGCCCGTCCTCGAAGGCGCGGACCTCCACGGTGTCACCGGGCTCGGTGAACTTGATCGCGTTGCTCAGGAGATTGTAAACCGCCAGGAAAATCAAATCCCAGTCGCCCGATATCTCGGGAAGGGGCCAGGGGGCCTGAGGCACGATGAGGTTGAGCTGGCGGTCTAGAGCCTCCGGCTCATCGGATCCGCTGCCAGGTGCGCCCTCAGGGACGCTACCTTGGACGAGCAGAACGACTTCCTGCAGGAGCTCACTGAGATCGACCGGACCGAACTCCAGAGATCGCGTCTCTAACTCCGCGAGTTTACGCAGGTCCGCAATGAGTCGACCGATCCGCTGCGTCTGTGTCTTGACGCTGTCCAAAGCCTCCGCCCGGCTCTGTGAGGTCGTGGCATAATCCACGTTGGCCAAAGCCACTTGAATGGCGGTCAGGGGATTCTTCAGCTCGTGATCCAAGCGCCGCAGAAAACGCTGTCGCTCCTCGCCGGCCTGAGCGTGGGCCGCTAAACGCGCCGCCTCGGCTCTGCTGGTCGCCGCCCTATGAATCCCAAGCCCGGCAACTGAAACAAGGGACAACCCGACCCCAACCATCCAACTTAGCGCGACGATATCAGCCCGAACGTAGAGTTGCGGCGGCTGTTCCAGCCAGCGGTTCAGCAAGGCCGAAGTCAGGATCCCCGCCGCGCCCGGGATCAGCGCCGCCAGCCACCGGGCATCCCATCCCTCACGCGTCCACTTCACGCACTCTCGACCTCACCTACGAAGCGGTAACCCACCCCGGGCACCGTCTCGATATACGCCGGATCGTTCGCATCGTCCCTCAGCCTGCGCCTCAGCTCGGCGACTCGTGTGTCGACAGCCCGGCTTCCAACAGGATAATCCCACCCCCAGACCGCATCCAAGAGGCGCTCACGCGTCAACACCTCGTCCGCGTGAATCATCATGTACTCCAGGAGCGCGTAGGTCTTGGGCGTAAGAGCGATCTCCTGATCTTCCAGGTAGGCCCGTCGGGACAGGCGTTGCAAGCGGAGATCGTCCGCGCGAAGCTCGGAGGCCGTCGCCAGCGGCGGTTTGCCGGGACGCATACGACGCAGAACAGCACGGATCCGAGCCACAAGCTCGTGCGGATCGAAGGGCTTGTTGAGATAGTCATCGGCGCCCTCCTCCAACGCCATCGCGCGCTCCGTCGCCTCCCCCACTCGCGTGAGAAGGATGACCGGCGTCCAGTCCTCCTGCTGCCGCAGTGTGCGCAAGAGCTCCCGCCCGTCCATTCTGGGCATCATCACGTCGGTGATCACGAGATCCGTCTCGGCACGCTCCAGCTTCCGTAAAGCGTCTTGTCCATCGTAGGCGACCGTCACGTCAAAGCCGGCGCGCGCCAGAAAGGGTCCCAGGTTATCAGTGATGGCACGATC
>JBNGDU010000208.1:0-13946 GCA_049975025.1 Anaerolineae bacterium | reverse complement strand
GCCGTTGCGTCTCTGCCTCTAAGACGAGTCTCTACCCTTCAAGCTCTGAGCGAAACTGTAGCCGAGCTCCTCGCCCTTCGCCAGCTCTTCGTGAGAAACGCCGCCCGGGAACTCCCACTGCTCCACGAGGTCCCAATGGAGATCCTCTGCCAAACGGGTGATCTCCCTACGCGCCCCGCCGCTCCAACCGTAGCTTCCGAAGTAAGCCACCTTACGGTCGCGGATGCGCTTACGCTTGGCGATATCCAAGACGTGAGCCACCGGAGGAAACATCTCGCCCTCATACGTAGGCGCGCCGATCAACACACCGTTGCGCGTGTACAGCGAGGGGAGTATATAGCTCGTGTGGATATGACGGACGTCGAAGACCTCAACCGGAACCTCGGCCCGCGCGACGCCGGACGCCACAGCCTCGACCATCTCCTCGGTGTTGCCATACATCGTGCCGTAGAGCAGCGTCACGCCGACATCCGGCCCCTCCAGCGCGTAGTTGGCCCACTTAGCGTACAGCTCAACAATGCGCGATGGATTCTTACGCCAGACCAAACCGTGCGAGGGGGCGACCACGTCAATGGGCACGTCCTTCAGCTTGTCAATAGCGCGCACAACGGGGCGGGCGAAAAGCGCAACAATGTTCGCATAGTAGCGGAGCGCCTGCTGCTCGTAGAACCCGAGATCCGTGCACTGATCGTCAAAGACGGCCCCCTGCAGCGCGCCATATCCACCGAAAGCATCACAGGAAAAGAGCACCTTTTGGGAGACTTCGTACGTCATCATCGTCTCGGGCCAGTGCACCATTGGCGTCATATAGAACCGCAGGGTGTGCTCGCCAAGGTCGATCTCATCGCCGTCGTCGACGACCTGGATGTCCTCGGTGACTCCGTAGTAGTTCTTGAGCAGATCCACAGCCCGCTTCGTGGCTACCACGGTGGCCTCGGGCGCGATCCGGCGTAGCGTCCGCATCACACCGGTGTGATCAGGCTCCATATGATTGACGATAATGTAATCCAGTTTCGCCGGATCGACGACCTCCGCGATCTGATCCAGCAGGGCGTTCATCTTGATGTCCTTCGCCATATCGACCAGGGCGTTCTTCTGATCATTGATCACATAGGCATTGTACGAGACACCCTCGCTCGTGATTGGCCACAACCCCTCAAAGAGGTCTGTCGTGCGATCATTGACACCTATCCAGGAAATGCCGGGTTTAACTCGAATCGCTGTCATCCATCCCTCCCTCAATCCATCGATCACGCCGTCGATCATGGACTGTAATATTGAATATAGCTATGAGCATTATCTGTCAAAAGCGGTATGCGTCAAGGTCCGCTGCCTCCGATAGCAGGCCGCACACGACGAAAGCACCTCCCGCAAGGATCTTGTCCAACGTAAGTCGAACTCTGTGGGCTTCGAGCCGGTCCTGTCAGTGCGACGTTGACGTCAGCACCACGATCCCGGCAATCGTCAGAACCATCCCCACGACGGTCTGCCAGCTCAGTCTCTCCGTGCGGAAGAGAAGGCCCATCAGCGCGCTGAAGAGCGGAGACGTGAAAGCGATGGGCATAACCTGGGTCAGTGAGTCCGCGCCCCGGATCGCGGCGTAGAAGGAGAGCATACCCACCGAACCGGCGACCACGCCCCCACCAATAACCATCATCAGAAGGGCCTTCGTCCCTGCCTGTGGTATGGACTTCCATTGTGGAAAGCTCACAGCGCCCAGAATGACCAGGGCTACAGCGGTGCGGATGGTGATCCCCACCTGAGGTGTAAGGTTACCCGCGTGCAGACCTCGCTTCTCAAAGAAGCCGCCGACACCCCATGCGATCGCCGTGATCAACGCCAGTAATTGTGGTTTCATCTAATCGTAACCTCCAGAGCTCAACTAGCTACATAACGACAACTTGAGACAAACGCCACCTCAAGAAGTTCCCGGGACTCTACTCATCATAGAGCGTCCAGGTCAGATCCTCGGTGATATCCACCTCATACTCCTCGGCTAGGGGCTCACCGTCACAATCAGCTGCTTGCAGGTCATACAATCCACCGTCAACGTAAAAGAGGCGGCTCTCACCGGTGACCAGTTGCTCCATGTCGCCCATCCAGTCTTCGCCCCAATCGTCGGCCGTGGTACGTGATATGAACACATAGCAGACATCGGTATTGGAATCGTTGACGATCAGCAATCTCGTGTCCGCGCCACGCTCCCCCACCGTCACTGTCGTGTCTTTGGAGATCTCCCATGCGGTGGCCATGGCGATTTCCTCACAATTCTCGGCCCTCACATCGTGAGTGTCCTCGTCCATCGAGAAGGTGCGGCTGTCTCCGGGCGCTATCGTCTCGTCATCCGCCAGTTGATCATCCCCCCAGCTCTCGCTGCTGCTGGGCGAAATCAGGACATAGCATACTTCGTCAGGACTGCGGTTGGTGACCGTGATATCAACGCCGGTGGATGAACCACCACCAGCCCCAAAACTGCCGCACGCCAGGCCAAGCACCAGCAGTACAGCGACCAATGAAAGCAACGTTCGCTTTCTCATCTTGCATCCTCCTTGGAGCTAGATTGTCTTGCTTTAGACTCCGGGGACCGGATCGGCGATCACCCTGCGCTCATGGCAGCGCCCAGTCGCCTCCGGCAGCACGCAACAACCGGCATGGACGCCGGATGACGCCTCCTGATAAACGTCTCAAAGTCCTCGGATCTGCCTTGGAAGGGCAGACCAGCAAGCTGAGGCCATTATACTGGAGCGCTTTCCGGACACAAGCCTCCACCCAGGAACACGTGGAGAATTGCACGGTATCCGGTACAATGGAACCCGCTTATGAAACGACAACGCGCGTGGACCGTCGCCGCGCCGCTCATCCTGGCGGTCGTGCTGACCCTCACCTACCTGGTCGTGCTCGCCTTACGGCCTTCCGAATCCTGGTTTGGCGTGCCTGGCGAGTGGACGTGGTCAGGGCGCCCGCCTTCGCCGGAGACCGTCCGCCGATGGTGGCCTGCCCTTCTGCTCCTCGCCCTCACCGTGGCGGGCGGCGCGCTCTTGGACCCCGTTTGGGAGCGCATGACGAGATGGCATCGCGCCATCGCCCTTGTATTGCTCGCGATCAGCGTGCCCATCCTCCAAGTCACCCTGAAGTATGTGCACTACCGCTATCCCATCGAGTTCTACCTCTACCGCACGATCGGGCCACATAACGGATTCTGGCAGGCGGCGATCTCGATTGAGAACCTGGGCAACTACCTACGCACCTATCCTGCCCAGATGAAAGCCGCAGCGGACACCTTTGGGCACCTGTCTACCCCGCCGCCAGGCGCGATCCTCTACCTCTACGGGTGGCGGCAGCTCTTTGAGCTACTACCCTCGGTTGCACACACGGTAGCCCACTGGCTGCGCGCTTTCAACTGCGCCGACTTCAGCTTCGTCACGCTGGAGGATCCCCAGATCGCCGCCACCACGGGACAGATGCTTGTCCCGCTCTGGAGCGGCCTCACACTCTTCCCGCTCTACGACTGGGCCCGTCGTTTGGGAGGTGCGAGGACGGGCTGGCGCGCCGCATCGATCTACACCTTAGTGCCGGCCCTCACGCTCTTCACGATGCGCTGGGACACGCTCTATCCGCTCTTCGCTGCCACGGCCTTTGCAGCCCTGCATCGCGGTCTCGAGGAACGGCGTCCGATCTGGTGGTTCCTTTCGGGTTTGGCGGTTTCGATCGCCTCGTACTTCAGCTTCGGCAACGCGCCTCTGGCGCCCGCCATAGCGCTCTACGCCCTAGTCTATCTGTGGCTGAGATCTCCTTCAGGTAAACTGTTAGCCTTGTTGCGTCCCTGGCGTGGGTGGCTGGCCTTGGTCGCGGGAGGATACTCGGTCTGGGCGCTCAACAAGGTAATCACCGGCGTGTCGGTTTGGGAGCTCCTGGCGGTGACGAGTAGCGTGCAGGCCCATCTCCGCGAGACCTACAGCTATGGCTTGTGGCTCGTCTATAACATCTATGATATTCTAGTCTTCGCCGGACTGGCGGTGAGCGTGCTCTTCATCTTGGAGGCGATCAGAGCGTGGCGGAAGGTACTGGCAAGGCGGCGCTTGTCCACGGAGCGACACCCGGTAGCGAAGCGGCATCTGTCACTTCGCACGGCGCCACCGTTCGTCGCCTCGACCGCTATCGTCCTCGTCAATCTGGCGGGCGTCTCTCCCGGCGAGGTAGGACGGCTGTGGATGTACTGGGCTGTAGCGATGGTGGTATCGGCGACGCTTTGGCTCCGGCGGATCCCGCCGCAACGCTCCAGTGGCGGCTATCGAGCGATCCTTGCGATGTTAGCGGTCCAATCGCTGGCGATGACGCTCTTCTTGCGGGTAACGCCGACCGGGATGCCCGCTTTCAACCCGCGCGATCCCGACCCGGTTGTGCAGCTACCATCTGAGGCCACGGACAGCGGCGTCACCTTTGGGGATCTCATCGAGCTGGAGGGTTACAAGGTCACCATGCCGACCGACGCTCGCGAGGTGGGGCAGGTCACGCTCTTCTGGCGCGCTCTTGAACGCCCGGATCTCCAGTATACGGTCTTCGTGCACGCACTCGACCAGGGCGGGGAACTTCTCGCCCAAGACGACAGCATGCCGATGGATGATACGCTGCCCACATCGTGCTGGGTGCGGGGTGAGCTGATCGAGGATACCCATCGGCTGGCATTGACGCTGGAAGCCGATAGACTTCGCGTCGGGCTCTACTACTGGCCCACGATGGACCGGCTGAGCATCACGGGGGACGGCGGTGGCGACGCGGTTGTGCTGCCCGTCCTCTCCACTCAGCGTGAGGAGTGAGGTATGCGCATAGGTATGATCACTGGGGAGTACCCGCCCATGGAGGGCGGCGTTGGCGATTTCACCCGTCAACTCTCGCTGGCGCTGCGAGATCGCGATCACGGGATACACGTGCTGACGTCGGAACTCGCGGCGGTGCCCAAAGGTCGATCGGTGGAGGACGGACTGATGGTCCACCGGAAGATCACGAATTGGGGATGGGGCTCGCTGAGACAGATAGAGCATTGGGCAAGCGAGTTGAATTGCGATATCGTCAATCTACAGTATCAGGCTGCCGCCTACGGGATGAAGGGCTGGATCAACCTGCTACCCGGTCAGTTGTCCTCCTCTGCACCGCCTCTCGTTGTCACCTACCACGACCTCCTGCCTCCCTATCTCTTTCCCAAGGCCGGTCCGCTGCGCCAGTGGACCGTTTGGTATCTGGCGCGCCAGGCCGACGGGGCCATCGCGACCAACCGGCAGGACTACCAAGCCCTTTCGCAGGCGCTAGGTGACCAGGCAACGCCCATCCGGGAGATACCCATCGGGAGCAACATCGCCGCGTGCCCACCGAGTAACTACGATCGCCGAAGCTGGAGAGAGCAGCACGGCTTTTCGACCGTCGACATCGTCATCGGTTATTTCGGCCTCGTGAATCGCAGCAAAGGCATCGAAACCCTCCTGCAGAGCCTGGCGGCGCTGATCCGTCGTGGCTATCCCGTTCACCTGCTGATGATCGGTGGAAGCCCTGGCACCAGTGACACCACCAACGTCGGTTATGCGGCGGAGATCCAGGCCTTGATCCGCCAGCTGGGTCTCGAAGCCCGGGTCCATCGGACGGGTTTCCTCCCGCCCCCGGAGGTCTCGGCGGCGTTCTACGCGGTGGATGTCTGCGCCCTCCCCTACCGCGATGGCGCGAGTCTGCGTAGGGGCACGCTCCACGCTGCGCTCCAACACGGACGCGCGATCGTGAGCACTGTGCCGGCGCTGCCCATTCCCGAGTTCGAGGATGGTCGCAACATCCTCTTTGTGCCCCCCGACGACCCCAAGGCCCTCTCCGAGGCGATCCTCACGCTGGCGCTTGACCACAGCGCCCGGGACAGACTCGGGGCGCGCGCGACCGAACTCGCCAAGCGCTTCTCGTGGGCCACCATTGCCGCTCAGACCTAGGCCTTCTTCAGAGAAGTCCATGCCTGAATCGCTGACGCCCCGGACGCTATTGCACGTCATCCTCATAGCTTTCGCGGTGCTCGGCACACTCTACAGCGCCACGGTGCCTATCTTCGAGGCCTCGGATGAGGTCTGGCACTACCCGATGGTGGAGGTAATCGCGCGAACGTGGCAGCTCCCAGTTCAACCGCTGGAGCCCGGCCAAACCAGCGGGCCCTGGCGCCAGGAGGGAAGCCAGCCCCCACTCTACTACGCACTGGGCGCGGCCCTCACGTTCTGGATCGACACCAGCGATATGGCACAGGTGCGGCATCTCAATCCCCACGTCAAAGCGGGCGAGGTCACGCCCGAGCGGAGCAACGTCAATCTCGTCATCCATAACCCCGCGATTGAGGGGCTCCCCTGGACCGGCAGCGTGTTGGCCGTGCATCTGGTCCGGCTCCTCTCAGTAGCGCTGGGGGCTTGGGCCGTCTACCTCACCTGGACGCTGGTCTCCGAGCTCTTCCCGACCCATCCCTGGGTGGCGTTGGCAACCGCCGCGGTCCACGCCTTCACGCCGATGTATCTCTTCATCAGCAGTTCGGTGAACAACGACAACCTGGTCGTCCCTCTCGCGACACTCACACTTCTCTTGATCGTGCGCCGCGTAAAGGCACCGGCGATGCGCCGCGAACGTTCATCGCTCAAGGCCTATGGGGCCATCGGGGTAGTCCTCGGGCTCGGTCTGCTGACCAAGGCTAGTGCCATCGCGCTGATCCCCTTCGCCGGGGCCGTGCTCGCCTGGGAGACGTGGCGGCTTCCGCAGGAGACCAAGATCACGGGACGATCAGGCTTCTTCGTATCGCGGCTCATCGCTTTCCTCACGCCCGCCCTTGCCATCTCGGGCTGGTGGTTCTACCGCAATTACCGCCTTTACGGTGAATGGCTGGGGCTCAACGCGTTCTACGCGGTCCTCGGCACCCGTGACGTGCCGGCCTCGCTCGACCAGCTCTGGTCCGAGAGGTTTGCATTCGCGGCCGGCTACTGGGGGAACTTCGGCGGGCTCAACGTCCCACTGCCCAATTGGGCCTATGCGACACTCAACGGCCTTGCGATACTCGCTGCAGGGGGCTTGCTCCTGCGCCTCGGGCTCTGGATGGCCAAGGGGCTGCAGGCCGACGACCCGGGTGCCCGGTGGCGGCTTCTCCCCCAGCTTTGGCCCTTCGCCTGGGATGATATGACCGCCGCGCGCGTGTTGGCCTGGATGTGGCCCGTCGCGGTATTGGTCTCCTGGTCGCGCTGGGCCACCATCACATGGTCGTCGCAGGGGAGGCTCATCTTCTCGGCCATCCCGCTCTGGTCGCTTGCGCTCGTGCTGGGCTGGACTGCCTGGATACCCCGACGGCTCCAAGCCAGCCGCCCGAGGATCGCGGCGGTTGGCGCCCTCTTTCTGACGAGCCTGAGCATCGCCACATTACCTTTCGTCATCTTGCCAGCCTATCGCCCGCCCGGCGATCGGACCGGCGGAATGAACGCTACGTTCACGCCAATCGAAGCGGAGTTCGGCGAGACGCTTCGGCTTGACGGTTACCGCCTGACCACTCACCAGCTCCATCCGGGTGAAGCGGCGGAGCTGGAGCTGGCCTGGACCGCGAAGCAACCCACCCTCACCGACCACTCGATCTTCATCCATCTCCTGGGCGAGGGTGACCGCATCGTCGCTCAGCGCGACAGCTTTCCGGGGCGCGGATTGGTCTCCACAACGCGGCTGCAGCCGGGACAGACCTGGCGGGAACGATACGTGATCGCCCTGCCGACGACAGCCTATGCCCCCGACCATCTCGAGGTCTCCGTCGGCGTCTACGAGACGGAGACCGGCGAGAGGTTGAGTCGCACCGACGCCGGCGCCACGTCGGGCTCGGGGATCGCCCGCTTTGGCGAGATGGACCTGGTACCCCGTGAGGAAGATGTCGCGAATCGGATCGACGTGCGCTTCGGGCCGGGAATCGCCCTCACCGGGTACGACCTGAGCGACGTAAGTGTGGAACCCGGTGAGGAGCTGGACGTGACGCTCAACTGGCTCTGCACGGCCCCCCTGCCCGCGGACTACACCATCTCCGTTCAGCTGATCGACGCCCATTGGAACAAAGCCGGGCAGTCGGACAGTTGGCCATTGGCGGGTAGCGCTCCTACCTCCGGCTGGGAGACCGGTCAGACGATCGAGGAACGACGCGTGCTGCAAATCTCGCCAGACGCTGCGCCGGGAGCCTACGACCTCAGGATCGCGATCTACCACGTAAGTGAGGCCGGGGAGCTCATCCACCTGCCGGTCCAGCTCAGCGGCGACACCATGCCGTCCAAGGCCGTCGTGCTGACCTCTATCCGGGTCCGGTGATGGATCTCACTATGACACCACTCAGTCGGCTGCGCCAACTCTCGCCCTACTTCCTACTCGTCGCCGCCCTCGCCCTCTTCTTCTGGCCCGTGTGGCTCCTCGGCTACACCTTTCCAGTAGGCGGGGGCGACCTCTGGGGCCAGCTCTATCCCGTCTGGTCCTACGTGGGGAAGTTCGTCCGCCGAGGCGTATTCCCGCTCTGGTCAACGCATATGATGGCCGGCGATCCCATTGTAGGAGAGCCGCAGTACGGCCTCTTCAATCCGCTCAACTGGTGGCTCTTCGTCGCGTCGCCGATGCCCCGCTGGGCTATCCTTGCGAGAGGTCTGCTACCGCTCTTCGTCGCCGGTGCCGGGATGTACACCTACCTTCGGCACTCGCCGGTCTGGCGCCTCTCCGAAGCACCGTCCCTCGTCGGAGCCACCGCGTATATGCTGGCCGACCCCTTTCTGACCCACTTGGGACATCCGCAGATCAACGATGCGATGGCCTGGCTTCCCTGGTGCTTCCTGGCCGTCGACGTCGTCGTCCGGCGCCGCCGGTTCACCGCGTTGGCCGTCGCGCCAATCGCCCTGACGATGGTAACCGGTCACTACCAGACGACGCTCTTCACGGGCGTTGCCACGGGACTCTACGCCCTCTGGCGCCTGCTCTCCCAGCCACCGGGGCGGTGGCTGCGCCTCGGCGCTCAGCTTCTGCTGGTGGCGCTATGCGGCGTGGCGCTGGCGATGCCCGCCATCCTGCCCAGCCTGGAGCGCTACCCCTATACGGAACGCGCGATTCTGCAGGTTGAGGCGTGGCGTGGCTACCAGTGGCCGGCTGCGATGGCAATCGACCTGCTGGCGCCGGGGTTCCACGGACGGGGCACAACCGGCTTCTGGGCGCCCTGGGCGCGGGTCGAGGGCGGTTACACGGGGGCCGCGGCATTCCTCCTGGCCTTGCTCGCCTTGCTCCATGACGCGCGACGGCCCCGTACCTGGTTCTTCGTGCTCCTGGGCGGCCTGGCCGTCGGCTATGCCTTGGGGCACGACGGCCCTATCTACCCCACCCTCTACGGGATCGACCTGATCGCTCGGATGCACAAAACGGCCCGCGCGATCTATTTGCTCTCCTTCTGCGTGGCGGTGGGCGCGGCGGCCGGAGCCGCTGCCTTGCGCTGCCCGGGTCGGAGAGCGCACCTTTTGTGGATCGCCCTCCTGACCCTCGGCGGTGTCCTCCTCTTGTGGCAGGCACCCCGATTGGCTTCTGGTGTCCCGGCGGACGTCCAACCGGTGTCCTTAGCGAGCTTGAGGATCGTGGCTGGTGTGACGTTGATCACGGCGGCCCTTGGGCGCCTCGGCCGACGGCCAAAGTCGTGGGTGCAGACCGCTCTCTTGCTGCTTCTGTTGGGCGAGCTCGTGCTCACTGGGACGGGTGTCGAGCTTGAGCCCACATCCGATGAGCCCCCCAACCCCGCCATCGCCTACCTGAAGTCGGACCCCAACTGGTTCCGGGTCGATGTCGACGGCGGAGCCCGTGGACGCCTGTCGCCCGCTGTTTTGCTCAGCCACGGCTTCGAGGTGCCCCAGGGCTCTGGCAATCCCATGGAGCTCTTCTCCTATACCCAATTCTACTGGGCAATCCCGTATAAGGGCGCACCGGCGTACCAACTCCTAGGGGTCAAGTACATCATCGTGCCCAGCGACGCCCAGTCGGGCGGGGAGAATATCTGGCCGGTCTTCACCGACGCGCCGCTCGTTGACGTGCATCTCAACACCAACGCGATGACCCGGGTGTGGCTCGTTTACGACACGGTGTCCGTCGCGACCGTCGAGGAGGCAAACGACTTCGTCTTCGCCGAGGATTTCCGCCCTGCCGAGATAGCTGTCGTTCAGGACGGGCCCACGCTGAACGGACAGGGCACCGGCACGCTCGAGGTATTGGCCTATGCCCCCAATAAGGTGGAGTTCTTCGTGCGAACCTCAGAGGAAGCGCTGCTGATTCTCTCAGACATGCATTATCCCGGTTGGATTGCAACGGTCGACCGAAAGCCGACGCCGATCCACAGGACCGACGTCATCTTCCGCGGCGTCGTGGTGCCATCCGGAGAACATCGCGTCACGATGCGATACCGGCCCCGCTCTTTGATGCTCGGGCTGGGATTGGCTTCAGTCGCCGCGCTGATCCTGGTGACCAACTGGGTGCTGAGTAGGAGGAGAATAACCATGGAGAGGCACCCGGATAAAGCGTAGCTAGTGGCGTCCCCACCTTCCGGCGAGCTACAAACAGAGGTTTGCGACTCACAGCCCTGGGTTCGGCGGTTGGTCAAGCGCGCAGCGGACAGCGAACGTGGAACTTTCCTGAAGACCTGCTTAGCCCAACTGCGATGGCCACACCCTTGCCCAGGATATACCTGCCCGAATGCCGTGATATGGTAGAATAGACCAACGTTTTCGAACCGCACTAATCAACACAATCCAGAAACACTATGGAACGGAAACTCGTCATTGTCAAAGTCGGCACCACGCTCCCATCAATTGCGGCCCGTCGCGGTGACTTCGAGGACTGGGTCCTCGCCGGCATGGGCCTGACCCCGGCGGATGTTAGGATCGCGCGACCCCGCCGCGGCGAACCATGGCCTCAGCTGCAGACCATCGCCGGCGGCGTCGTTCCCGGCTCCCACGCGATGGTCACCGACCACGAAGCGTGGAGCGAGCGCACGGCTGATTGGCTCAGAGCCGTCCTCGCAGCCCGGATACCGGTCTTGGGCATTTGCTACGGGCATCAGCTCCTGGCCTATGCGTGCGGGGGCGAGGTTGCCGACAACTCCAACGGACGCGAGTTTGGGACCGTCGCCGCCTACCTGACGCCGGAGGGGCAGGCTGACGCCCTGCTTGGAAACATGGAGAATGTACTTCAGGTCCACGCAAGTCACAAACAATCCGTGGTCCGACTGTCCACCGGCGCCCGCGTCCTTGCGTCCAGCGCTATGGACCCGCACCTAGCCTTTGCCGTCGGCGACCGCGCCTGGGGCGTCCAGTTCCATCCCGAGTTCGACGCTGACGTCGTCTCAGCGTACATCCGCAAGGAGGCTGTGGTTCTCACAGCCGAGGAACAGCAGCCCACGCATCTCGTGACGACAGTGAGAGAGACGCCTTACGGACGAACTATTCTGCGTCGCTTCGCCCAGCTGGCAATGACCTTCACCACACGCGTGAGGGAGGAGGCGCCGTCAACCCTATGAGTATTTCGCGCCGGTTGCGGGCCTCACGAGTGGCTCCGCTTGCGGTCCCACTCGCGGGCACGCTCCTCGCCTATCTACTCCGTACCTTCTCGCTGGATCTGCAGTCGTTCTGGCTGGACGAGATTCAGGCCTTCGAGTTTATCGACCATCCACTGCTTGAAACCATCGGCCTGATCATCTCGCCGGAGCACAACGGTCCGCTCTACTTCCTACTTCTCTGGACCTGGCGCCGGGTGACCGGCCCCAGCGACTTCGCGGTGCGCTACATGTCGACCCTCTTCTCCGTCCTGACCGTCGGCGTCGTCTGGCAGCTGGCGCGAACGTGGTTCGACCGCCGGGTTGCGGGGCTCTCGACCCTGCTGCTCGCGACCTCGCCCTTTGCCATCTGGTTCGGCCAGGAGGGCAAGATGTACGCCCTCCATATGTTCTTAGCCTCGTTATCCACGTGGTTCGTGATCCGAGCCATCCGCCACCGACGCTGGCCCCTCTGGCTTGCCTATGGCGTGAGCATCAACCTACTGGGGTACAGCCACTTCTTCGGCGCCTTCACCATCGCGGCTCAGGGGCTGATCGTCCTGGCGACCAACGTGCGGAGTCCCAAAGTCCTGAGATCCTACATCACGACCATGGTCATCATCGCGTTGCCCTATCTGCCGATCTTGCGTTACGCACTGGGCGTCCTACCGAGTTACCAGAATCAGGATATCAGTAAGGGCTTCGTCACACTTCCGCACATGCTCCAGGAGCTTGCGTCCGAGTATGCCCTACGCACCACGCGCGTCTATGTCGATCATCTACCCAGACTCATGCTCTTCGTCGGTGTAGCGCTCACGCTCGGATTGTGGAGCGCGTGGCGCCGGGGCTCGCGAGCCGCGCTCTGGTTCACCGGCCTGTTGATCTTGCCCATCGCCCTCTTCTATCCTGTCTCCTACCGTGTGCCGGTCTTCTCGCCCAAGTATCTCAGCGCGACCTTTCTGCTCTTCATCATAGGGCTGGCATTGGCGGTCGACCAACTCGCTCGTTGGTGGCGTCCGCTTGCCGGTGCCGGCCTCGCCGTTCTGATCGGTCTCAATGGGTGGGCCAACGTCCGCATTCTCACCAACCCCATCTTCCAGCGTTCGGACTTCCGCGCAACCGCCGCCTTTCTGGAGACGCACGTCAAGCCGGATGACGCCATCGTAGGCTTCGCCGACTACGTCCATCGCGCCATCAACCGTTACTACGACGGCGAGGCGCCGGTGTATCGCTTCAAAGCGAAGCCCTACGAACCCGAGGAGTACTATCGGAGTTGGATCGTCGAAGCCAACGATCACCACGCGCTCTGGCTCGTGCTCCACCAGGACCAAGCAATGGCCCCCCACAACCGTCTGCAGGAGGGGGCGGCAGCGCTCTTCCCGCAGATGACGGGGGTTTTCCCCAACAATGGCAACATTGCCATCCTTGGCTACAGCGTCCGTTGGCGCCACGATCAACTGCCTATTGACGCTATCCCCCAAGACGTCCCCTTTGACAACGGACTGGCCCTCGCCGGCTACGAGGTCGACGCGACCAGACTGCGGGCTACCGACAAGCTGTTGCATCCGCCAAGTAACTGGATCCACGTCACCACCTACTGGCGCCTTCGAGGTAAGGCACCCACGTCCGAATTCACCCCGCTGGTGCAACTGGTCGATGACCAAGGCGGCGTCTGGGGCGGGGAGCTGCAGCGCTCGCCGACCGTCTTTCATCACGATCCCCCGGAGAACTGGGATCAAGGCACGATCGTAGAAGCCCACTACGACGTGAACCTCAACCCGGTGACGCCGCCCGGTACCTATCATCTGATCATCGGGATGCGAGGCGACGGCGAGGATCGTGTACTCACGGTCGAGGGCCAACCCCACGCAGTCCTCACAGAGATCGAGATCATCGAGTAGGCGGAGCGGAAAAGTGATAGCGCGTACGCAGGGGCGACCGCGTTGCGAGAGGCTGTGGCGCCCTATCGCCTGCCTCCTGATACTTGGCTTCTTCACGGCGGGTCTCACCCAGGCCCGAAGCGCCTCCATCACCTTTGACGAAGGTCCGCATCTGGCGGTCGGCTACACGACGTTGCGCACCGGCGACTTCCGGCTCCAGCCTGTGCACATCCATCCGCCACTGGCGAACATCATAGCGGCGCTACCTCTGCTCTTCCAAGACGATCTCCCCGACCCGTCCACCTTGGAGGGATGGGACAGCCGCAGCCTCTCAGCCATCACCGACGGCGTCGTGTGGCGGTATCCCGATCCTAAGCGCCTTGCCCTCGCAGGACGCACGCCGATCCTGCTCCTGGGTGTGCTGTTGGGCGCCATCGTCTTCCGCTGGGCCACCGATCTCGGCGGGCGCTTGGCCGGTGTGCTAGCCC
>JBNGDU010000207.1:1361-14010 GCA_049975025.1 Anaerolineae bacterium | reverse complement strand
TTGAGCCGGAGCAACTGGATCGCCGTTAACGGCGGTTCCCAACCAAAGAGCGTCGAGAGGAAAAGAATCATGATCTCAGCCACGTTACACGAGACCAAGAAGTAGACAAACTTGCGGATGTTCGAGTAGATGACGCGGCCCTGCTCAATGGCGCTGACGATCGAGACATAGTTGTCGTCCGTGAGCACCATGTCGGCGGTCTGCTTGGTCACGTCCGTGCCGGTAATGCCCATTGCCACGCCGATATCGGCCTGCTTGAGCGCCGGCGCGTCGTTGACGCCGTCGCCCGTCATCGCCACCACGTTGTTGCGGTCGCGAAGCGCAGCCACGATTCGCATCTTATGGTGCGGCGCAACGCGGGCGAAGACATCGACATTGTCGATGCGCTCGTGCAGCTCGTCATCGCCCATCGCCTCCAGCTCGGCACCTGAGATCGTTTCGTGACCCGGACGGAGAATACCAATCTCCTCAGCGATAGCGGCTGCGGTCGCCGCGTAGTCCCCCGTCACCATAATCGTCCGTAGTCCGGCGCCTTGAGCCTTCTGCACCGCGGGCAACACTTCCGGACGCGCCGGGTCGATCATACCCTCGAGCCCTACGAAGACCAAGTCTTGCTCCAACATCTCCGGCTTGGGTTCATTCGGGATTTCCTCAATAGGCTTGTAGGCCACCGCCAGGACGCGAAGCGCCTGACGCGCCATCGTGGCATTGGCCCCGAGTACGGTCTCTTTCATCTCGGAGGTCATCGCTACAGAACCGCTGTCGGTATGTATCCCGGAACACCGGTCTAGCACCAGGTCGGGCGCGCCCTTGACGACGGCGATGTAGCCGGCGCCGGATGGGACAGGCCTTACAGGACTCAATCCACCGCTATCTTGACCATCCAGAGCGTGGATCGTCGTCATCCGCTTACGCTCCGAATCGAAGGGAATCTCATTCACCCGCGGGAAGGTCTTCTGCAACTCCTCAGGCCAATAGCCGGCCTTAGCTGCCGCGACGACCATCGCCCCCTCAGTAGGATCGCCGACCATGCGGTACTCCGTACCATCGCCGCCGTCCTTTTCAAGCACGGCATCGTTGCACATCATACCGCCCCAGAGGGTGTGACGGAGTGTTGGGTGATCCGAGAGATCGACCGTATGTCCGTCCAGCTCGAACTGACCCTGAGGACCGTAGCCGCGTCCCGTCACCGAGTACTCCTTACCGTCCGCCCAAATCCGCACTGTCGTCATCTGGTTCTGGGTAAGGGTTCCGGTCTTATCCGAACAGACCACCATCGCCGATCCCAAAGTCTCGACAGCCGGCAGACTGCGGATCAAAGCGTGGCGTTTGACCATCTCCTGCATACCAAGCGCCAGGCAGATCGTCACAACCGCGGGCAGCCCCTCGGGCACCGCTGCGATCGCCAGGCTCACTGCGAGCATGAAGAGCTCCTGAATCTCCTCAGCCCAATTCGCGACCGGGATATTGAGCAACAAGGGGCGCAACACACCTATCACGAATACCAGGCCACACGTGACAAGGCTGCCGATACCCAGCGTCTTGCCAAGCTGATCCAGCTTCTTCTGAAGCGGGGTGTCCTCTTCCTCGACGGACTGGATCATCTCGGCGATCTTGCCGATCTCGGTCTTCATCGCCGTCGCCACAACCGCACCCTGACCGCGACCGTAAGTCACGACGGTGCTCATGAAAGCCATGTTGTGCCGATCGCCGATGCTGGCGTCCTCCGCCAGGGTCTGCTCGGCGTACTTATTGACGGGCACTGACTCTCCGGTGAGCGAGGCCTCCTCAATTTTGAGGTTCATCGACTGCGTCAGACGAAGGTCAGCGGGCACGATGCTGCCGGCCTCGAGCAACACGATATCACCCGGCACCAACTCGCCAGCGGGCACCGTCAGCCGATGACCGTTACGGATCACGTGGGCGTCGGGTGCCGCCATCTTCTTCAACGCCGCCAACGCCTCCTCGGCTTTGCTCTCCTGGATGACGCCGATGGCTGCGTTAAGAACGACGATGGCCAGGATAACACCAGCCTCGATGTAGTCGCCCAGAAAAGCTGAGATGACCGACGACACCAACAGGATGATCACGACGAAGTCGGTCAGTTGATTCCAGAGACGTTCCCAAAACGTTGGGGGCGGTTTTTCCTGCAGTTCGTTCGGGCCGTACTGCTCCAAACGCTGTTTTGCCTCCGCCGAGGTCAGCCCCTCCTCGCGGTCGGTCCCCAGCGCTTGGGCGGCATCGTGCGGACTTAGCGCATGCCAGTCCCCAGTCTGGTCAATCATGAATCTCTCCTCCGTGAAGAAAGTATAAAAAGCGTACGTCGATCCATTCTAGCATACTCTGATGATCGAGCAAGGCAGGGGAGCTCAGTTTTGGATGTTGGGGATTGGATATTGGATTTCTGCAATACGCCCACGTGTAGCAGCGTGCTATAATAGGTGTAGATCCCACACGGTCTTTAGTAACCTACCAATGCAGCAATAGGCGCACGACCTCACGCTTGGAGGTGACTTATGTTAAGAGTTCGCGGTATTGCCAGGCTGGCGCTGATCGGTCTCTACCTTGTGCTGGCCCTGAGCTGTAGTCTGGTACCCACCGGAAGGCCCACGCCGACGCCGGAGATAGTCAAACCCGAGGCCACGGATGAGCCCCTGTCGACCGCCACCACGGCAGCCGCCAGTACGGTCGCGCCGACCGCCACCAAGGTCCCGGCAGCGGAGATCGAGCCGGCGAAGAAGTCGATCTTCGCCGTCTTTCGGGAGGTCAAGCCGGAGGTCGAGCCGAGTTTGCCAGAGATGGAAATCGAGCCCGGTCTCACCAACGTAATGGTGCCTTTCGCGCTTTCTGAGGAGCAAGTGGAAAGGTTGGTTCAGAACGGCTTTGTCGTCACGCCCGGCACGGAGAAGGAGTTCTTCACCCTCTACGAGAAGGCACGCTACAGCAACGTGCCCATCTTCGTGACCAGTGACTCCCTGCTGCACGTCTACCACCTGCTCTTCGACAAGGTGCTGCGGACCGCCGAGACCACCTACTTCATTCCCCTGCTAAAGGATCTCAACCGGGCTATGGTGGACCAGACTGATGCATCGTATCAAGTCCTCCGTGACACCGCCTGGGAGGACGCTGCGAAGCGTACGGTGGCCTTCGTAAGCGTCGCCGGACGCCTGTTGGATGCGGATTTCGAGGTACCTGCCTACGCCCAAGAGTTAGTGGATGCCGAACTGACCAACATCGAGAACGCTGCCGGCATCGTGAGCTCGCCTATCTTCCCCGGGCTGGAGTACGGCGAGGACTACACGCAATACATCCCTCGCGGGCACTATACCCTCAGCGAAGAGCTGAAAGCGTACTTCAAAAGCATGATGTGGTATGGGCGGATGACCTTCAGGTTGACCACCCGGGATCAAGAGGTTGGACGTGCCGAAACGAGATCGGCCCTTATCCTCACCCACGCGCTCTATCACGCCACCGCTAACGGTCGTCCGGCTCTCGAGCTCTGGGAGGATCTCTACAGCCCTACCGTCTTCTTCGTCGGGCGCAGTGACGATCTGACAGTGCTCCAGTACGCCAAGGTGATGGACGCCGTCTACGGCGAGGACGTACCGGTCGCCGAGTTAGTGGATGAGGACAAGCTGAGCGCCTTCATCGACCTCGCGAACCAACTTCCCCCACCGAAGATCCTGGGCATCGTGATCATGGATACCGACGACGAGGAAGAGGCAACCAAGGGCTTGCGCTTGATGGGCCAGCGTTTCGTGCCCGACGCCTACATCTTCCGACAGTTGATCTACCGCAACGTCGGCACCCGGGAGCAACGCCGCGGACTCCCCAAGGGGTTGGACATCTTCGCCGCGATGGGCTCAGATCGCGCCTACCAGCTTCTGGATGAGATGGGAGAGACCTCTTACCCTAATTACCCGTCGCAGATGGCGAAGATGCAGGCGTGGTTGGAGAGTCTCAGCGTCGAGGATTGGACCGAGACCCTCTACAACACGTGGCTCTACACCTTCCACCCGCTGCTTGACGCGCCAGGCGCGGGCCATCCGGCCTTCATGCAATCTCCTGCGTGGCTGGACAAACAGCTCAACACGGCCTTGGGCAGTTGGGCCGAGCTGAAACACGACACCATCCTCTACGCCAAGCAGGTCTACGCTGAGCTTGGGGGCGGTCCGCCCCCGCCGCCGCCCCTCCCCCCAAGAGGCTACGTCGAGCCAGTGCCCCACTTTTACGCGCGCCTAGCCGCACTCACGTCGATGACACACGAGGGGTTGGCGACTCGCGGCCTCCTGACGGAGCAAGATGAGGAGAGCCTCCAAAGGCTGGAGGATCTGGTCGAGAGCCTGCAGATTATGGCCGAAAAGGAATTGCGTGGCGAGCCACTGACCGAAGAGGAGTACACGACAATCCGGTACTACGGCGGCACATTGGAAGAACTGACGATGGCCGCATCCGAGGCCGACGAGTCAGAACCCGGCGGCAACCTCTATATGGATGAGGAGCCTCAGGCCGCCGTCATCGCCGATGTCGCCACCGATCCTGACTCTCCTTCAGGGCACGTGGTGCTGGAGGAGGCGGTCGGGCACATCAACGAGCTGCACGCCGTCGTCCCCATCGTCGAGGAGGATGGCTCCATCTCGTTGCAGGTCGCCAAGGGCGGCGTCTTCAGCTACTACGAGTTCGTCTGGCCCGCCGACGATCGGCTGACCGACGAAACTTGGCGTGAGATGCTCGACGACGGCACGGCGCCGGACCTCCCCGCTTGGACCAATTCCTTCTTCATCAGGGCCGGGGCCAACGACGCCCTTCAGGAAGCGGTGTTGGGCTTCCAGAAATCCGTAACCGGAGCGTACTGGCAGCAGCGCGAGGAGTTTCGCGATGACGAGCCGGCCCTGGAGCAATTCGGGCCGGAAATCCGGCAACTGCGCTCAGACCAACGCTACGTCGGTCACCAGCTGGTCAGCACCGACTTCCGCTCCTTCGACCAGCAGTCGCCGGAGCTGGCCGTCGTGACCGTCCGTGAGGCCTGGCAGGACACGCTCTACGCCTACGAGGGTGCGCCCACCTATGACGATTCGGTCGTAGCAACGCGCGGTCCCTACACGCTGGATGTGACCTATACTCTGGAGCTCGAGACCTATGAGTACGGCTCAGTCTGGCGTGTAACCCAGGCCGTCTACGCCGATGAGCCCCCCGCCTGGTGACGTGGCGACCGGACAGCCGACGTTTTGGAGCCTGCGGCGCCGGTCAGGAGGGCTGGTGCTGCTGATCTTCCTCGGCCTCGCCGCCGTCGTCACGGTCGCAGCCCACCTCGATCCAGGAAGCACCACGGCGCCGCCAGACGGTGGAATGCTATCCACGTCCGCGGCCGACGTGCGCTGCTTCACGTGCACGGAGCAGGCCTGCCGGACCGATGAAGTGGCGCCCTGCCGCCCTGACCTCATCGAAGGGGACCAGGCCCACTTCACGTCGGGCGAGATCGACCTGACGGGCGACGGTACCCCTGAAACCGTCCGTCTCACGGGATCGCAGGTCGTGGTGGAGCAAGGCGGCGACGAGGCATGGCGCAGCCCACCCCATTGGGACGTGGTCGACGTCGCCTTAGGCGATCCCAATGACGACGGGCGGGGCGAGATCCTGTTGGCCTTTTGGCGAGAGGACGACGAGGGCATCCCTGGCAGCCACCCCTTCATCGTCGGCCATCGGAAAGGCCGCTACCGCACGTTGTGGGGCGGCTCAGCCGTGGTCGATCCCATCTTTGAGCTGGCGCTGGGCGACGTCGACGGCGACCGCGTGCAGGAGCTCGTGGTTCTGGAGTCAGATGGGACAGAGAGCGCCATCGCTGTCTGGCAGTGGCACGGCTGGGGCTTCACTCTGGTCTGGCGTAGCACGACCGGCGTCTACCGCGATCTCGTCGTGCTTCCCGGCAAGGAGGGCACACCGGACACCATCCGGGTATTGAGCGGAGGCCAGCCCTAGAAACACAGCAACTCACACACCTCATCTTGCGCTACCCGTGAGTTAACCCCGGACGCGCTCATTGACAGCCCGAGGTAGCTCCTTATACTACGGACCAGACTATGGACAAGATCCACACACCCCTGCCCGCTATCCGGTTCGTTGATTGCGTAGGTGCGCGAGAATCTGGTGAACCATGGACGTGATGCTCCAATCCGTCTCGAAAACCTTCACCGACACTATGGAGCCACTGGCAGCCCTTGCTCCAACCACGCTGGAGGTCACCACCGGCGAGTTCGTCTGCTTCATCGGGCCCAGCGGCTGTGGTAAGTCAACACTGCTCCGGATCATCGCGGACCAGATCCCGCCCACCTCAGGACGGGTCCTGCTCGACGGCGCCACGCCGGCCCACGCGAGGACGCGCAAGCGGGTCGCTTGGATGGCCCAGAGCCCCGCGCTCTTGCCGTGGAAGACCGTGATCGAGAACGTGAGAGTTCCTCAGGTGGTGAACCGGCGCCACAACCACCCGGCGCCGGACGCCGGCGCGCTGCTTGAGACCGTCGGGCTCTCCAAGTTCGCCTCGGCCTATCCCGCGACGCTCTCCGGCGGTATGCAGCAGCGAGTGGCGCTGGCCCGCGCGCTCGCTACCGGCGCTCCCCTCTGGCTGATGGACGAGCCCTTCGCCGCATTGGACGAACTGACCCGGGAGCAACTGACTGAGGAGGTGCTCGCCCTTTGGGCAGCGTTCTCCCCGACGGTCCTCTGGGTGACCCACAGCATTACCGAGGCTGCTCGTCTAGCCGACCGCGTCGTCGTGATAGGCGGAACGCCCGGTGCGATCCACGAGATCGTCGCCATCGATCAACCGCGCCCCCGGGAGACGACGACGCGTGAGATGGCGGGCGTGATTCGGCGGCTGCGGCGCTTGCTGCGGCTGACCAGGCCGGCCACGGCCTAGGATCAGTATGTCCGACGACCTTCTCACACCGTCCTCCGAACTTCTCGACCGCGAGCCCGTCCAACCGCGAGGCAGCGCGAGGCTCTTGAGAGACCTTGCGTCGGTGGTCATCGTCGTGGGGGTAGCCCTGGGGCTCTGGGAGATCGCTGTCCGCCTGGGGGACGTGCCCGTTTACCTGCTGCCGGCGCCCTCTGTGATCGCGCTCGACCTCTGGCGCGGCGCACCGCGATATGCGGGAGCGGCGCTCGTCACCCTGATCGAGGCCCTGGCTGGCCTGCTGCTGGGAGTCGGCGTCGGCGCCGGGGTCGCCATCCTGATCACCTACTGGGCCCATCTGGAGCGCGGCGTCCTTGCGCTGGCCATCCTGCTGAAGGCCACGCCCATCGTCGCCATCATCCCGCTGCTGATCATCTGGCTCGGCTTTGGGCCGCTGCCCAAGATCATCGTGACCGGGCTGTTGACCTTCTTTCCGATCCTCATCAACGTGCATACCGGATTGCACGCCGTCGACCGCCCCGTGCTGGCGCTATTCCACTCGCTCAATGCCAGCCGCTGGGAGCTCTTCCACCACGCCCGTTGGCCCTCTGCCCTGCCCTACCTCTTCGCGGGCCTGAGAGTCGTGGCACCCCTCTCACTGGTTGGGGCCGTGGTGGCGGAATGGGCCGGTGCCTCCAACGGCCTGGGACGCACGATGTGGCTCGCCTACACCAACTTCGATCTCCCGTCGCTCTTCGCCGCCGTCCTCTTCTCGGCCCTGATGGGCATGGGGCTCTACGGCGCGGTGATCGTGCTCGAGAGTCGCATCCTCTTCTGGAGATAGGTCACTAGCTCAGGAGTATGATATGGAACATCGACCTGCCTACGCGCTCATGGCCCTTGCCATCGCCATCCTTGCGCTCGTAAGCTCATGTGAGGCGCCAACACCATCTGCCGAAAAGCAGCTGGTGTTTATGGCGGGCTATAAGCCCCAGGCCAACCTCCCCTTCGTCGGCGTCTATGTCGCTCAGGAGAAGGGATTCTTTGCGGACGAGAACCTAGAGGTCGATATCAGGCACTCGACCGGCGGCGGAGAGCACATGCAGCTTCTGGTCGCCGGCACGGTGCACATTACGACACAGGATGCCGCAGTGCTGCTCAAACGCCGGGCCGACCCGGGCTTGCCGCTGGTCTCGATCGCGCTGATTGGTCAGCGAGGCCAGCAAGCCTACGTCGCGCTGACGGAGTCGGGCATCGCGTCGTTGGAGGATTGGGCCGGCCGCCGGGTGGGGTTCAAGGGCACGCCGCCTCCCGACCTTCTGGCCCTGATCGACGTTACAGGCCTATCGGAGACGGAAGTTGACCTTATCAACGTGGGCTTCGACCCGCGTGTCTTGGTGGAGGGACTCGTCGACGTGTACCCGGTCTTTGCGTCGAACGAGCCTTACACGCTGCGTTCATGGGGCTATGAGCTCGAGCAGTGGGAGGCCGTCGACTATGGCATCCCGACCCTTGGACTGACCTATGTGACAACCGAGGAGCAGATAGAGGCGAATCCTGATGCACTGGCGCGCTTCACGCGGGCGGCGCTGCGGGGCATCGCCTATGCGGAAGAGCATCGCGACGAGGTTGTCGAGATTGTCATGGCGTATGCCGGACCCGACGCGGACCCAGAGCACATACGCTTCATGCTCGACACGGAGCTGGAGACAGCGCACAGTGAGATTACCGAGGCGCATACGCTGGGCTGGCAGACGACTGAGCAGTGGCAGGCGCTGCTAGACTCACTGCTGCGCTACGACGCCATCGCGGGACCTGTGTCGGTGGAGGAGATGTTTACCAACGAGTTCCTCGACGAGACGCGCTAGGGCTGCCCGAGCCGGCGACCGCGGATCTGATCACGTGCCCAGCTTGTCCATATCTTTCCGGGCCAACCACCAACGGCGGACGGGACGTCCGCGATCCCACGAAATCCGGACCGCGGACGTCCCGTCCGCCCCCGCTAGCGTTGAGACACCTGCTAAGAAAACGAGGCTTCCCCTGGCCTGGGTTCTGGCTCTACTGTCGCAGCCTTGCCCTTGAACTGGCTCCGATAGAGGTTGGCGTAGAAGCCGTTGCGCGCCAGCAATTCCTCATGCGTCCCCCGTTCCACGATCCGGCCCTCATTGATCACCAGGACCTCGTCGGCGCCCTGGATCGTGCTCAGGCGGTGGGCGATGACGAAACTCGTGCGCCCCTCCATCAGCTTCAGCAAGCCGGCCTGGATCTGCATCTCTGTGCGGGTGTCGACACTGCTGGTGGCTTCGTCCAGGACCAGGATCGACGGATCCGCCAGCACCGCCCGGGCAATCGCCAACAACTGCCGCTGGCCCTGGCTCAGGTTGCTTCCCCGCTCCGACAACGCGGTCTTGTAACCGCGGGGCAAACGCCGGATAAACTGGTCAGCATTGGCCAACTGTGCTGCAGCGATGACCTCCTCGTCGGTGGCGTCGAGGCGTCCGTAGCGGATGTTCTCCATCACCGTGTCGGAGAAAAGGAAGGTATCCTGCAGCACGACGCCAAGCCTGCGCCGCAGACTGTGCTTCTTGAATGAGCGCAGATCGGTGCCGTCGATGAGGATACGACCGCCCTGGATATCGTAGAAGCGCGAGAGCAGATTGACCATCGTCGTCTTACCCGCGCCGGTCGGCCCCACAAGCGCGGTCATCTGACCGGGTTCGGCGTGAAAGCTCATCTCCCTGATGACGGGTACACTGGGCTCGTAAGCGAAATCCACCTCATCGAAGATGACCTCACCCCTGACCTGAGCTAGATCCACGGCACCGGCCTCGTCCTGAATCTCGGGCTCCTCATCCAGGATCTCGAAGATGCGCTCCGCACCAGCGATGGCGGACTGGACCTGATTGTACAGGTTACCCAACTGGCGGAGCGGCGTGGCAAATCGCCTCGAGTAATTGTAGAAGGCAGCGATCGTGCCAACGCTGGCAAGGCCTTGCAGGGTCATCCATCCACCCAATCCGGCGATGATCGCCACATTGGCATTGCTCATTATGCCCATCAGAGGCGGCACCAGCAGAGAATAGGTCATCGCCTGGATGCCCACGTCGCGCACGGTGGCATTGGCCCGCTCAAAATCGTCGAGTACGGCGCCCTCTTGCCCGTAGGCTATAATCACCCGCTGCCCGCTGAACATCTCCTCCAACGTACCGTTCAGGATGCCCAGCCGCTTCTGGTAGTCGCGGAAGCCCCCTCGGGTTCGCTTGCCCACGAAACCCACCAGCCAGAGCATCGCCGGCAGCACGACCATCGACGCCAGCGCCAGCCAGAAATTCGTCGCGAACATAACCGCCACAATACCCACTAACGTGAGCAAACCGGAAAAGAGGGCGGTCACGTTCTGGGTCAGGACGCTGCTGATAGCCTGCATGTCGTTCGTCAAGCGGCTCATCAGCTCACCGTGTGGATGCCGATCGAAGAAACTAAGCGAGAGCATCTCGAGATGCTCGAAGAGTTCCTGACGCAGCTCCTGCATCGCCTTCTGGGACGCCTTTGCCACCAAAATGCCTTGGACGACCGCGGAAACCCACGCTACGGCGTAGACCGCCAGCATTAAACCGACCACGCGCAACACAGCCTGAAGGTCAAGCGTCGCGATCAGGACGTCCAGGGCTCGCCCCATCAGCAGCGGTCCCAGCAGCTCCAGCACAGTGCTGACCACAACCAACGCTAGGACGATCCCCAGCGGCAGCCGGTAGGGCCTCAGATAACCCAGCAACCGGCCTACCGTGGCCTTGGGATCGCGAGCGCTTTCGATGCGCATACCCCGTCCCCGACCACCGGGGCCGGGGACACCGGCAGGAGATCCGCCTTGGTCTTCCCTCTGCCCACCCTCCGACGACGGCCCACCGTTACCCCTTGACGGACGTTGTTGGTTTGCCATAGACATTGTCTCTATCCTCTCTTTTGTCGCTCTGCTCACGCCGCGTGGGCCATGGTGTCGCCCAGTTGCGAAGCGTAGATCTCACGATAGATCGGGCTACTCGTCAGGAGCTCCTCATGTGTGCCCGCCGCGGCGATGCGCCCCCGGTCCAGGACGACGATCTTATCCGCGTTCAGCACCGTGCTGATGCGCTGGGCGACGACAAAGACCGTTGTGCTGCGTGCGAACTCGTCCTGCAGAAGCTCGCCCAACGCCGCCTCGATCTTGGCCTCCGTCTCAAAGTCGACGGCGCTGGTGCTGTCATCGAAGATGAGCACCTTGGGACGCACCAACAGCGCGCGGGCGATTGACAACCGCTGCTTCTGCCCACCGGAGAGATTGACCCCTCGCTGTCCCAAGACCGTGTCATAACCGTCGGGAAAGCCCAGGATGAATTCGTGAGCCTGAGCGGCCTTGGCAGCCACCTCCACCTCTTCATCGCTCGCGTCAGGCCGACCGTAACGGATGTTGTCGCGGATGGTACCACTGAACAGAACAGCCTCTTGCATCGCGATGCCCACCTGCGCCCGGAGCTCGTCCAGGCGAAGATCGCGGATATCGACGCCGTCCAGCAAGATGCGCCCGGCGTCCACGTCGTAGAAACGGGGTATCAAGTGGATGAGCGTGGACTTGCCCGAGCCCGTCGCGCCCAAGATGGCGACAGTCTGTCCAGGCTCTGCCACCAAATCGATGTCGGTCAGCACCGGCTCCAGGCACTCCTCGCCGTCGTAGCTGAAGCAGACGCCGTCAAAGACCACCTGCCCGGCGACCGACGGGGGTATGGCGACCTCGGGCGCGTTCTCGACCTCGGGCTCATCGTCGAGCACCTCCAGAATGCGTCCGGCCGAGGCGTCCGCTGCCGATAGCGGCGCGAGCATGCCCGCCAACATCACCATTGGGAAGAGCGAGAAGGTGAGATAGTTGAAGGAAGCGACGATCTCGCCGATCGTGAAGGTCCCCTCAAGCAGCCTAGCTCCACCAAGCCAGATGACGCCCGCGATACCCACGTTGATAATGAGCATCAAGGAGGGAAAGAGGAAGGCCAGCATGCGAGCCACCCGGATATGCTGGTCCATCAGATCGACGTTGGCCTCCTCAAAGCGTGCGTTCTCGCGGTCTACCCTCACGAAAGCCTTGACCACCCGGATGCCCGCGAGATTCTCCTGTAACACCTGATTGAGGCGATCGAGCTTCTGCTGCACAATCAGGAATCGGGGTCGCGCTTGGGTCAGGAAAAACCAGATGAGTGCAAGAACAGCGACCATCAAGATGAGCATCAACGGCACCAGCTCGGGGCTGTTGGTCGCCAGCAACACGACGCTGCCCAGGAGCCACAAAGGCGCTCGCGTCAGGATGCGTAAGGACATCATGAAGATCATCTGCACCTGCGTCACATCGCTCGTAGCGCGGACCAGCAACTCACCGGTGCGCAGCCGGTCCAGGTTGCCAAAGGAAAAAGCCTGCACCTTGCGAACGATGGCATTGCGCATGTCCGCACCCAGGTTCTGGCCCACACGCACCGAGAGAATCGTGTTGCCGATCGAGAAAAGCGCGCTGAGGATCGCCGCGCCCATCATCAACAACGAGGTGCCAAGAATGACCTGCATGTCTCCCTCGGTAATGCCCCTGTCAATCACGCGCTGGGTCAATCGAGGGATACCCAGATCCGCCGCCACGACACCCAGCAACAAGAGCATTGCTAGAGTCGCATCGCGCCTGTAGGGCCGGACAAAACGTAGCATTCTTCCCAACGATTTCATCAACACCTCCCCTTTCCA
>JBNGDU010000207.1:0-1261 GCA_049975025.1 Anaerolineae bacterium | reverse complement strand
GTCGTACTGACGGTCGCCGGCTGGACCCAGGTCCGCTCGGCAAGCTCCGATTGCGTGACCCCTTCTTCATCCCAGAGCACGCCGAGGATAAAGATCTGACCACGGTAGATGCCAAGATCATCCAGGGCTGTACGAACGTGGCTGCGAAAGCTCCGCAACACCAGCGCCAACAGCCGTGCCAATGACTTGTCATCACGCTCAAACGTCATCTTGACCTCAATTAGTTAGAACCCTAATAATTAGCCGACTAATAATAAGCGAGAGTGATGCAATTGTCAAGGGGATTATTGACAAGTCGGTCGCTTTTTGCGGGGTAGACATAACATACCCTCCACGCTATGCGACCTCTGACGAGGGCTTGGAGCCCCTTTCTGATCAGGGAAGCGTGAAGCTCCCGACCTCGTAGTAGTCACCCACTTCCCGACCTTCAGCGTCGACGACCGGCAGGCGGGTCATATCCTCAAGAAGGTACCACCCCACGATCACGCGATACACTCCGGCTGGGCCGCCAGCGTCGACGTAGAAAGCGTAGGCATCGCGGAGCTCCTCTCCCTCCGACCACCCGCTGGTAGGACGTGCTCCCTGCACCGGCTGGCTGTCGACCTGACCATATAGCTTGCCATCAGGGCCTAGAACTTGGACGAAGACCGTGTAGTCCTTCGTCATCTCCTGCAACGCGCGCCAGACCAGATTGAGGCGCAGCTGACCACCCGCCGGCACATCTCCGGCGTCGAGTTCGGCATCGAGCAGCAGCACGTTCCCACCGTAATTCGCCAGGCCGATGTCCGCCGGGGCCACCGTCATAAAGCCCACCGAACAGGCGTTGCTCAAAGGGCTCAGCCAGCGGCAGCGGGCAGAAAGGAAGTCGCCGTCCACGTCTCGCCAGCCCACGGTCAGGCGGTAGCGCCCCGGCTCTTCGGGAGCAGCCACCGGATAGCGTCGAACAACGGGCGCGGAAGCCGCGCGGCTGCACAGCCCCGCAGGCGATGCACCAAGGGGTGCCAGGGCCTGATCGAGCGCGACAGACCCGTCGATGTCGATCCACCGGAGCTGCGGCCTTGCACCCTGTGGCATGGGATAGCGACAATGGAGCGCCAAGTCCAAGTTGAAGGTCGAGCCGGCGGCGACCTCGCCGGGCGCCCTTATGCCGACGAGCCACGCTGCACGACCGATGAGGGCCGTCAGCGCGTGGGGCAACGGACGATATGCGACATCGGGGACGGTGACCTGCGCCACGCGGTGCCAGGCTCTAGTTTGGCCC
>JBNGDU010000206.1:0-14171 GCA_049975025.1 Anaerolineae bacterium | reverse complement strand
CCGGGTCTCGGCGTGGAGGTGGACGAGCAGGTCGTGGCGAAGTACCGGGTGCTGTGAGAACAGTTCGGCAGTGCCGGTTTTCAGCTCATCAGTTTTGTCAGAGGGCGGCTCGTCCAGGTACGCCCCCAACCTGTCGTGCGGTTGTGTTAGAATACAGGGCGGGTCGTAACAGAAGACTGTGATGCGTGAAACGTGAGCGTGGGAAACGGAAGAGGGCGGAAGTGATGAACATGGACAAGCACATCGAAGAGGAATCGTTGCAGAGCAAAGACACAGCGCGGCGCGGGTTGTCACGGCGCAGCTTTCTCCAGGGCCTTGGGGCGACGATCGGCGCCTTGTTGGCGGGGTGCCGGGCGGTGCGTGAGGAGCAAGCGGAGATACCCGCGGCGACGGTGGAGGTAGCCACCCCGAAGCCTTCAGAGACACCCACGGCGACGGCGGAGGCGGTCCCCTCAACGCCTTCAGAGACGCCAACGCCGACGGCAACGCCCCCGGCTGAAGAGTCGGCGGTCGAGGCCGGGTCGTCCGGCGGGATCGACGCGGCGCTGTCCAATGCCCCCAACGTTCCTATCGGCACTGCGCGCGGGATCCATCCGGGGCGCGTCGTCTGGGTCCACGATCCTGCCGCGACCTCGTGGGACGGTCGAGAGGGCTTCTGGTGGGAGGACCGGCACCTGCCCCCGGATGTCGTGAGCCGGATGCTCTCGGACTCGATCCAGACGCTGACCGGCGAGGGGACGAACGCCGCCGCCTGGGGTGCGCTCTTCCGGCACTACAACGTCACGCACAACCGCTCCGACGCCGGCTATAGGGCCGGTGAGACCATCGCGATCAAGTTGAACCTCAACAGCGGGACCGCGCACGACCAAAGGGACAACGCGACGTTCACGTCTCCCCAACTCGTCTCAGCGCTGCTCCGCCAGTTGGTGGAGGAAGTGGGCGTGCCCGCCGAGGCCATCACCGCCTACGACGCCATCCGTCTGGTGCCCGACGCGATCTACGAACCGTGCGCGGTCGCCCCGCTGGAGGGCGTGCACTTCGTGGAGTGGGAGGGGGGCGTGGGGCGTGAACAGTATGCGCGGGATCTGGCGCGCCAGGTCCATTGGTCCTCACAGGATGTGCAGGGGAACCCCACCTATCTGCCTACCTGCGTCACCGAGGCTGACTATCTGATCAACGTGGCCTCGCTCAAGGGACACAACCTGGCGGGGGTGACGCTCTGCGCGAAGAACCACCTAGGCTCCATCTGCTGTGACCTCGACGGCGAACCCACCCAGACAGCCCCCCAGGGCGCGGGCATCCACGGGACCATTGCAGCGCACGACTACGGCGGTCGCGACCCCGAGTGGACCTGGAAGCAGCGTCCCTACGGTACGTACAGCGCGTTGGTGGACTTGATGGCGCACCCGGACCTCGGCGAGAAGACGGTCCTCTTCCTGTTGGATGCCTTCTACGTGGCGCAGCACCAGAGCGTCGGTGTCGAGCCCAGAAGCCGATGGCAATCGGCGCCCTTCAGCGGCGATTGGACCTCCAGCCTCTTCGCCTCTCAGGACGGCGTCGCCATCGACTCCGCCGGCGCGGATTTCCTGCGCGCCGAGCCCACGATCGCGGCCCTCCCGAACGTGCTCCCGCCGCACAGCACCTACGATAACTACCTGCACGAAGCCGCGCTGATCGATCAGCCGCCGTCGGGCACGGCGTACGGTCCGACGGGCGAACGTGTCACGCTGACCAGCCTCGGCGTCCACGAGCATTGGAACAACGCGCAGGAGAAAGCGTACACGCGAAATCTCGGCACCGGCGAGGGGATCGAGCTGGTGCGCGGTTAGGTCGGCATCTTCTCCACGGCCTCCAGCATGGCCTGGATGTAACCGATGGCATGGGCCCATGCGCGGTGACCCCATGGTGAGTCCCCGGCGATATGGGGCACGTGGTCGGGAAGCAGGAAGCCCGTGAATCCGACCTCCTTGAGGGTTCGCATGACCTCGAAGAGGTCGCTGTTGCCCTCGCCGACGAAGCACTCCTGGAAGCGCGGGACCGTGCCCTGGACGTCGCGGAAGTGGACGTAGAGGATCTTATCTCGAGCGCCGAAGTAGCGGATGGCCTCCAGGACGCCGGGCCCCATCTCGGACCAGCAGCCGTGGCAGAAGTCCAGGCCGTGCATGGGGCTGTCACTGACCTCCATCGCGCGCTTGAAGCCCTCGAAGCTGCCGAAGATGCGGGCGACGCCGCCCAGCGAGTCCACGGGGGGATCGTCGGGGTGTAGCGCCAGCTTGACGCCGGCCTCCTCGGCGACGGGGAGCAGCGCCCGGATGTAGTACTCCCAGTTGTCCCACATCTCCTCGTGGGTGTAGACCCGACCGTGGGTCAGTGGGGCGTCCTCGACCAGCGACATATCGAAGCTCGTGACGTAGGCGCCGCCCCGTCCGCGGGTCGTGCGGGAGGTCCGCCAGACGCCGTTGGGCATCCAGTGGTAGCCGAGGATCGGGATCCCCGCCCGGCCCATGTTCCGGATGGTGGTCGCCATCGCCTCGATCTGCGCATCCCGCCCCGGTAGGCCCAACATCGCCTTGTCGTAGAAACTGACGGGCACGTTCTCCAGCGCGATGAGTCGCAGCCCCGCGTCCTCGGCGCGCGTTCGCAGATGGAGCAGGTGCATGAAGTCCCAGTGAGTCTCACCGGGCAAGTCGGGCGTGTTCATCTGGATATCGGTGACGCCGAGCTGCCGGGTGTAGAGCAGGATCTCCTCGGTCAGCTCACGGATCTGGCCTACGGCAAGTCGCATCTTGTCCACGGTTGTGCCTCCTTCGGTTTAGGATACCTTGACTTGGTGGTGGGCCGCACCTGCCGTCGGTGCGGTCCACCTATTTGGTGACCAACGATCACGTCCAGCCCGACATCCCACAACTGTATCACGCAGACGACACGCGGCGTGAGTTCATCGCCGATGGCATTGAACAGGGATTCCAACGCACCGTAGTAGGAGGTTTCGACCACCCCCGGACCGTGGATATAGTTAACCTGGCCGAGGTACTTCTCGAGCGGATCCATGGTGTCTGCGACCTCGCGTTTGGGTCTTCGTTTTGTCAGCAGCCTGAAATCGGATATGGACGAAGGCCATTATACAGCAGAGAAGCGTAGCGCAAACCCTAAGGGTTCGGGTATTGACGACATCGGTGCCAGCGCGCAAGTCTAAGATGACGCATCATTGCCGAACCCTTAGGGTTGAGCTTCTGGGAGGCTGAGAACGCGCTTTGTACGCAAGGGGCCAGCGCAGCCGTCTATCCTCGCTCGCGAAGGTGTCCTCGTGGCTTCCGCGCCCGCGTCAAGGCCGTAACCCTAGCTGTCCTGGATCGTTATACAGTAGGGAAGAGGTGGGTGGATATCGTCAACGGTACACGTGGATTGATCAGAATGGTCTGCGCAATACTATTAGTCAGGGGCATTCTATGACAAGGCAAGCAGAGAGACCAGTAGCGAATCCTGTAGCCGTCCTCCGCGAGGAGTTCGAGGATTGGGGTGTGTTGTTCAATCCGGATACTGCCGACGCGGTGGGGATCAACGAGGTGGGCGTCGTTGCCTGGAAGATGATGGATGGGAAACACACGGTCAGCGACATCGTGGGTGCGGTCGAGGATCGCTTCGCCGACGTGCCGGAGAGCGTCGAATCGGACATCAACTCGTTTATTGAGCAACTTATCGAGCGGGGGTTCGTCGGCTACGAGGTCGAGAAAGAAGGCGAGTGAAGCGGGTATCGTCCGCTGTCACGGGCTAGTTAGGGGATCGCTGCCTAGAGTAGAGATTGGAAATATAGCTAGGCATGCTATGACAATTGTTGGCGGCAGCATAGGAGCGCTATCGGAACCTTGACGAGGCTTTGTTTGGTTCTGCGAGACCGCTAGCGATCGGCAGCGGACCATATCGGGAGCTCCCGCTGATCGTAGGCTGGTTACCGTACATCATATAAGTATGAAGGATTGGGGGATGCTAGTATGTCCGAGAATGAAAGCAATAAGCCAAAATACGAGGCGCCGGTTGTCGTGCCTTTGGGCGAGGTCCAGGCGGGATCAGCACATGGGATTGGCGAATCTGGGTTCCCTCATGGACCGAATCACCCGGGCTCTATCGAAGAGGAAAAGCTGCCGGGATTCTCCTGGTAGCTTCACACTCCATAGCCGCCCAAAGCTCTCACCTCTGAGTGCAGAGCCTTGGGTAGCTCGTGTTGCATAGGATGTGTCAGCGAACTGTCGTGACTGCACAGTCGGCAGCCAGGCTGTCCCTTGCTAATGGCACGGGTTGGGTGGTTGCCGCGACCAATGACCCCGCGAGCAAGTTGGTGGCCGAACTGGCAAAGGTTATGCAGCTCTCGGTGTCCTCTCTCCAAGACGCCGCGACGTGTTATGGCTTTTTGACCGTAGCCGGTAAGGGCGACGCAGCGGACGCCGCTGGTTTGGCGCCCGGAGAAGCTCAAGAATCAGCGCGGGTTTCGCTGTGGCTGACGGATCGTCTAACCGACGGACGGCAGGCTCCGAACAGGAATGGCGCTGGTCTGCCCTTAGGTCCGATTGGCACTGACGATCTCCGTATAAGGGTGATGGTGCGTCTCTCTTCGCTCATCGCGTTGACCGTGGAACGCGAGGGCGGCCTCCTCGTGCACGGTGCCCTGGCGGAACGGGACGGCTTCGGCGTCGTCTTGGCAGGACCAGGGGGGATCGGGAAGACAACAGCCAGTCGGCGGTTATCCCCTCCCTGGCACTCGCTCTCCGACGACGCGACGTTGATCGTCCGAGATGCAGACGGCGCCTATTGGGCGCACCCGTGGCCTACTTGGAGCCGCTTTATGCTCGGCGGTCCAGGCGGCACGTGGGACGTACAGCGAGCCGTGCCGCTGCGCGGCATCTTCTTCCTCTACCAAGATGCGTCAAGTTGGACGGATATGGTGGAGACCAGCGAGGCCGCCGCTTCGTTGGTGCAGTCTGCGGAGCAGATACTTGGGCACATACAGTCGATGATCGCTCAAAGGGATCTTAGGGCTCTACGGCTCCGTCGCTTCGACAACATAAGCAGCATGGTTCGTACCGTCCCCTGCTACGTGCTCCACGTTGATCTCGAAAGCCCCTTTTGGGAGGTCCTCGATCGTAGGATCGGGGGGACGACTCGCCCGTGAGCGGGGGCTTGCTGTTCACCTCTGAGCACCTCTCCGATGACGCCGGGCTCCTGCTGACGACCTCAACCACGGCGCTGCGGCGGCTGGCATCGGAACGACCGGGCGAGACCCTGCACTGTGCTCTGGCAGGCCCCAGCATGTTCCCAACTCTGCACGCCAGCGATCTTCTGGTGATCGTGCCCTACGGTTCGACATCCATAGCGGTGGGCGATGTCGTCGTCTGCTTGCCCGCGGAGCGCGACCAACCCATCGTGCACCGGGTGACGAAGGTGACCTCGCAACGTATCCGCACGCGCGGGGACAGCAATGACCGCGATGATCCGTGGCTCCTGCAGCCTGCCGACGTCGTGGGCCGCGTCGTGGCTGCCTGGCGGGGCGAGCGGCGGCATCTGATCCACGGCGGGTGGCGCGGTCGCGCGCAGGCTTACCTGGTGTGGCTCGGCACCAAAGTCGAGCGATCTGTAAGCCGATTGCTCCATAGCCCTTACCATACGCTGGCCCGTTCCGGGATCGTGCAGGCCATCGTGCCGACGCGTCTCAAACCCCGCATTGTCGCCTTCAGGGGAACAGATACTTATCATCTGAGGCTGGTGGTTGGAAGGCGAACCGTGGGGTGGTATGACAGTGCGGCCCAATCCTGGCATATCCGCCGCCCGTATCGCCTGTTTGTTGACCAACAGGTCCTCTCCGGGGCAGAGCAGACCGCGCTGACCTTGCGTCGCGACTGAGTCAGACGAAACTTCTACAGGATTTTCCTATGACTTGTGCTGGGGCCGAGACGATGTTCTCCTTGAGACCGGTGGTTGGCGGTCGCACATCCCTTAGCCGCGGTGCGGACAAGCGCGCGCTGATCAAGCGGGAACGTCGTCGCTACGCTCAGCAATGCCCCAGGAAGCGCAGATAAGGGAGGGCTCGGTTTGATGGGCGCACCACAGCAGCTGATATCGGACCAGGCCATCTTACGCCTTGTCATCCTCTGCCTGCGGGGGCGCTGGGACGACTCGGCATTGATGGCAGCGCGAGTACTAACGGAGGAGAGGTCCCTCGACTGGGACACCTTTCTGGCCCTGGCTGCGGCCGAGGGGCTCGCCCCGCTCCTTTATGCCGTTGTGCGAGACGAAGGGATCGTGCCGGACGACGTGGCCCGCAGCTTGCGCCAAGCCTATGATGCCAACGCCCTTCGGACCACATTCCTCTTCCACGGATTGGAAACGGTGCTGCGCCAACTGGCCGAGGTCGGCATCGATGGGGTGCTGCTCAAGGGCGCCGCGCTGGCCAAGGCGGTCTACGGCAGGGCCGCTGTCCGCCCTGCCGTCGATCTCGATCTACTGGTGCGCCCGACGGATGCGTCCGGCGCGATCCACGTGCTCCAAGGATTGGGCTATACACGTGTGGAACCCGAACCGCGTGCCGGAGCTGATCTCGTCTACGAAAACGAGGTTATGCTGAGCAAACCAGGACCTTTGGACGTCCTGCTAGAGATCCACTGGAGCTTGTTCAATTCCCCCTATTACCAGAACGAGCTGCCCCTGGACTGGTTCTGGGAAACGACGCTGCGCGTTCAGGTGGGGCGTACACTTGCGCGCGTGCTCGGTCCCGAAGCCCAGATCCTCCATCTCTGCGGTCATCTGCTGCTGCATCATGGGGGTAGCACCGGTCCGAGAATGCTCTGGCTCCATGACGTTGCTGAGGTGATCCATTTCTACGAAGAGACGATCGACTGGAATCTCCTTCTCACCCAGACCGAGGCGTGTGGGCTAGTGCTCCCCGTCAAGCAGGTGCTGAACCGCGTCTTCGAGGCGTGGCGTGTCACCATCCCTGATTCTGTGCTAGGACGACTTAACGCACTGCGACCTTCGGACGACGAAGCCCGGGTCTTTGAGCAGATGTCGGCCGGGCAGCGGCCCGTCGCGCAGCGGTTCTGGGATGATCTGGTGACCATGCCGGGCTGGGGTCAGCGTTTGCGCTACGCGATGATCAGCCTATTTCCCTCAGCGTCTTATATGATCCACCGCTACGGTATTCGCCATCCTCTCCTGCTGCCCCTCTACTACCCCTACCGCTGGTACGTAGGCCTTCGTGGCATGTTGTCGGGCTAGGTTCGAGGGCTATCGAAGGCGTCTAGACCAACAGCCCATCGTCAACTCCGGTCGGCAACCGGACGCATCTACGGCGACGCCGCGGAGTAGGTGACTTTCAGGTACGGGCCAGCCGGCTCTCCGTCGATGGCGCTGCCCGTCTGTGGGATGCCGATGATCACCGCGTTCGGATCGTCGTCGCCGCCGGCCTCATAGCCGCGCAGCAGGAGGCCGTGGTTCGGCGTGCCCGCGAGCCACGCATTGACCAACTCCGTCATATCGATCTGGTACCAGGGCGCGTCCAGATTGTCCCAGTCGACGACGGTGGCGTTGTGCGCCTCGGCGAACGCCGGCGCCGTGGACCAGTTGACTGTGTTCTCCGACCACGGGTCCAGGAGGCGATAGACCGTCAGCGTCGGGTCAGCAGCGGTGTCATAGCCGCAATACGCCGCTTCCCGGAAGTGGAAAGTCGCGCGCTGGACCGCAGCGACCGGGATCGATGAGAGATCGAACCGTACCAAAGCCCGCGAGATCTCGTAAGGGTCGGGCGGGTCGACATCCGAGCATTCGGTAACCTGGTAGCCCACGCCCATCAGCCTCTGCACGTCGCCGCCGAGGCTGAGGTCCGGTCGGCCCTGCATGATGGGCGCGTCGTCGGTTGGGTATAGCGTCAGGGAAACGGGGCCCCAGCGATTCAGAACCAGCGGCAGGAAGACTCTGGAAGCGCCCACGATCACGGAACTCGTGGTGTTCGTGGGCGTTTGGTCCTGCGGATCATCGATGATGGCGACGTTCTCGAAGCTCTCGCCCATCCCGAACTCCGATGTGATCTGTCCGGTGATGGTGATGACGCCCTCTGCGGCGCCGTTCAACGTCTGAACTCGCCAGACGTAGTCCTGCGCACCCGTCTCGGTGATCAGCAGCGTGCTGTCGACGTTCGTAGAGACCACCTCCGAGGGTATGATGTCGGTGACGACGATGCCGGTCGCCGGTACGGTGCCCCCGTTCCCTAGCGTCAGGGTGAAGGTGATGGGCTCTTCGGGGCCAAGAGTCTCAACCTGCACCGCCTTCTCGATGGTCACATCCACAGAAGCCAAGTCTGCCTGAAGAGGCGGCGTGATGTTTTGTCTGGAGGCGCCGCTCTCCGATTCCCCAAGATCGGAGAGCTCCGCGTCACGCCGCTCGGGCCCCACGCGATCGCGGATATCGACCAAGGGTCCGGCGCTGCCCGAGACGACGACCGGGGTACTGTCGGTGGGCATGAGCTCCTCAGAGCTAGCTACCGTCACGGCTGCGCGACTCAGGCTGTCAACGACCGCCAGCAGGAGAACAAAGAGCAGCACGCAAAGCGCCAAGCGCACGCGTACACGCACGCGCGCGTGCCCGGAGCGAAAGGGCCAGTAGTTGATCCGCCGAGGCGATTCTCTTTCAGGCATAAACTAACTCCTTGTTAGCGCGTTGGATTCTGCAGGGATTAGGCTATGGCAAGCTATCCGCCACCAGCAACTATAGTCGGGATGACCTGTCTGACAAGCCACATACAGGGCGCACGCGGTCGTCCATGAATATCCATGGAATCCCGAGTCAACCCAACCAAGTCCGTCGGTTGCGACTGTCCTATAGCCCTGTGCTATTGCGTGTCGGATCTCTTATGGAATTCTTATCATGTTCCAAGGCTTTTCTTATCTAGCGTTGCTATAGTAGAGTTGGTTATTAGGTGAGTTCTTTGGACGGTATGTTGGGTGGCGTCCTGTGGACAAAGCGTGGTCCCAGGGGATGATCCAGCATAGTGCTTGAAGGATCTTCGATCCTTGCTGAGGAACTCGATTCGCTCCGATCTTGGACCGGTTCCTCAGAAGACCTCCAAGCGCGCGTCTCCAGACCCCGCTCAGTCTCGACAGGGCCTTCACCCACACCACCGTTAACAAGGGTAGACCATATCTTAAGGAGGTAGACCATGTTGATGAGACCCGACTGGACTTTCCGATCACCTTTGCGAGAGATGGCGCGCCTGCAGCGCGAGATGAACCGTCTCTTCTCCGATATGACCCGCGGAGTGGCGTTGGCGCCATCTTACCCGGCGATGAACGTGTGGACGAGCGATGAGGGCGCTGTTGTGAGCGTTGAGCTGCCCGGCTACGACGCGGAGGACATCGACATCTCGGTAGAGGACAATGTCTTGACGTTGAGCGGCAGTCGCGAGCCGGAGGAGCTGCCCGAGGGCGCGGACTATCACCGGCGGGAGCGCGTCTATGGCAGGTTCTCGCGCGCCTTCCAGCTGCCTTTCAGCGTGGAGTCCGACGCCGTGGAAGCGTCACTTAAGAAGGGCATTTTGCACATCTCTCTGCCGCGGCCCGAGGCCGAACGGCCGAAGAAGATCACGGTGCAGGCCAGCTAGAGCGATTCCGAGAAGACAAGAGAGGAGGCAAGATCATGAGTGAGAAGCAAATAGAGGTTCAAGAGAAAGAAGTCGTGCCGGAGGCCGCTGAACGCGCGCCCGAGGGCGTACGAGATCGCGTCGCCTTCATTCCACGCGCCGACATTTACGAGACGGATGACGACATCGTCGTGGTTGCCGATATGCCCGGTGTCGACGCGGAATCGGTCGACATCACATTGGAGGACAACATCCTCAGCATCAACGGCTACACTAAGGACTGGCAGCCTGAGGGCTATCAGCTTACCTATGCTGAGTACCGCGTCGGCGACTACCGACGTAGGTTCACATTGTCTGAGCGGATCGACCGCGAGGGTATTGAGGCCAAGATGACGGACGGCGTGCTGCGGCTCCATCTGCCCAAGGTGGAGGAAGCGAAGGCGAAGAAGATCACCGTTCAGACGGCGTGAGCGCCTTTTTGACACAAGCTGATGACGATGAGTATCAGAGATAGGAGGGAGATATGCCGATCACTGATTTGATGCCATGGCGAAAGCGAGAGCGTACGGAGCCCGAAAGGGCCGAGACAAGCTACCCGATTCAGGATCTACAAGAGTCGATGAACCGGCTCTTCGACCGGTTCTTCGAGGGCACGTGGATGGCGCCTTCTGAGAGGTTGGGCGAGAGATGGGCTGAGTTCAGCCCGCGCATGGACATCGCGGAGACCGACGACGCTGTCGAGGTCACCTTCGAGTTGCCCGGGTTGGACGAGGACGACATTGACGTCTCCATCTCCCACAATATGCTCACGGTCTCGGGCGAGAAATCGAGCGAGCGTGAGGAGCGCAAGCGCAACTACTATCGGATGGAGCGGTCCTACGGTTCCTTCCGGCGCACCGTCCCGCTGCCCGCCGAGGTCAACCCGGACGAGGCCGAGGCGAACTTGAAGAAGGGCCTCTTGACCGTTACGCTGCCCAAGACAGAGGAAGCCCGCAGTCGCAAGAAGATCACCGTGAAGCGAGAAAGCGAGTGAGCGAGTAGGCGAATAAGCGAGAAGGCGAATAAGCGAGAAAGCGAATAGGCGAGTGAGCGAGTAGGCGAATGAGCGGGTAGCGGACAAGGGAGTAGGATGAGGGGACCTCCAGGGTCTTCACGCGCCTGGGACGAGGACACTCACGACTTGCTCGTCGGCGATATTCGGCCTTCGGCATGAGCGATCGAGCTTGGCATAGTTGATTTGATTCGGTCTTGGCAGGGACGCCCTATCGGTGAAACCCTATTAGCGAAGCCTGGCATCCCGACCCGTCGGGATGCCAGGCTTTTCGTGTGAGAAGCATCTCAACGCTACGCCTTCGGCACCTCCGCCCTCATGACGATCCTCAGGGAGCCCAGATCGTCGACGCGCTCGAACTCCTGGATTCTCACATCGTAGTCATCATTCCCTGTCGCCGAACAGATCGCCTCGGTCAAGCTGTCCTCGATCTCCGAGACGGAGATATCGGTGAGGAGTTGTTGTTCGGAGGGCTTGGTCTCGGCGGACGGAAAACTGACAACTATGTCCCCTCCACGTATAATGGGATCAAACACCTGAAAGGAGGGCGATGATGTTGCTCGTTGACAGTCACCTCGACCTGGCCTGGAACGCTTTGCAATGGAATCGGGACATCCGCCAGTCGGTCTACACGATTCGGACTCAGGAGGTGGGGACGCCGGGCCCGGGGCGGGCGCAGGGCACCGTCGCGCTGCCCGAGATGCGTCGGGCGCGGATGGCTCTCTGTTTCGCCACCATGCTTGCCCGCTCCACCGGCACGCCGGTTCCTCACATCGACTATCGATCGGCGGCGCAGGCCTACGGCGTGGCGCGGGGACAGTTGGCCTACTACCGGGCACTGGAGCGCCAGGGCCACGTGCGCATCGTGACGGACCGCGCCGCGCTCGACGAGCACGTCGCGGCCTGGATGGCGTGGGACGCCCGCGACGAGGAGGATCCGGAAGCGGCGCCACCGCTGGGATTGGTCATCAGCATGGAGGGCGCCGACCCGATCCTCGACCCCGAGCAACTGCCGGCCTGGTGGGAGGCGGGACTCCGAGTCCTGGGCCCCGTTCATTACGGTGCCTGTCGCTACGGCGGCGGGACCGGGACGGAGCTCGGGCTGACGCCCAGGGGCGAGAAGCTCCTCACCGAGATGGCAAAGCTGGGCATGGTCCTCGATCTCACCCACTTCTCCGATCAGGCCTTCTGGGAGGCCCTGGACCGCTTCGAAGGACCGGTGCTGGCCAGCCACAACACCTGCCGGGCGCTCGTCCCACACCAGCGGCAGTTCAGTGACGAGCAGCTTACGGCGATCTTCGAGCGGGGTGGGGTCATCGGCGTCGCGTTCGACACCTGGATGCTGAAACCCGGTTGGGTGCGTGGGCAGAGCACCAACGAGGATGTGCTCCTCAGCGACGTCGTCGATCACATCGATCACATCTGCCAGCTCTCAGGCAGCAGCCGTCACGCCGCTATCGGTAGCGACCTCGACGGCGGCTTCGGTCGCGAGCAGTCCCCGTACGATCTCGATACTATCGCCGATCTCCAGCGGTTGCCCGATCTGTTGTCGGGCCGAGGCTATGCAGAGGAGGACGTCGCCGCCATCATGCACGCTAACTGGCTCCGTCTCCTACGCGCTAACTGGAGTGAGCCATGACCAGCGCACACTGTGTAGGCCGTAGCCGCAATTCCGCAATCGCGCACCGCAGCGCCACGCGAACGCACTGTTGGACTCTTGTCTCCTGCTTTGTCGATTTGCTGATTTGCGGATTTGTCGATTTGAGATCTGTATCCCATAAGGAGGTACATCATGCGTAAGGAGATTTTCACCGAAAAGGGCGCTGCGCCGACAGGTCCGTACTCGCAGGCGATCTTGGCCGAGGGGCGGATGGTCTTCGTCTCAGGCCAGGGCCCGGTTGACCCTGAGACAGGTGAGTTCCGGTTCGGCAGCTTCCGCGAGCAGGCTGAGCTCACCTTCCAGAACGTCACGACGCTGCTGGAGGCGGCCGGGACGTCCTGGGAGCACGTCGTGCGGGTCGGTGTCTTCCTGGCCGATCTCGAGAACTTCGCTGAGATGAACGAGATCTACAAGAGCTATCTGACGGAGCCCTATCCGGCCCGGACCACGGTTCGCGCCGGACTGTCGCCGCAGATGCTCATCGAGGTAGATTGCATCGCCGTCGTCCCGGAGGAATGAGATCGATGAATATAGCAAGTCTTGACACCCCCGTTGTGATCGTGGATCTGGACCGAGCAGAGGCCAATATCGAGCGGCTTCAGCGCTATCTCGACGAGCACGGGATCGCCAACCGCCCGCATATCAAGACCCACAAGGTGCCGCAGCTTGCCCGCCAACAGATGGATGCCGGTGCTGTCGGGATCACGTGCCAGAAGGTGAGCGAGGCCGAGGTGATGGTCGACGCCGGCATTGGCGACGTGTTCATTCCCTACAATCTCATCGGCGAGACCAAGCTCAGGCGGCTGATGGCGATGGCTCGCCGCGCCAGCGTCTGTGTGACCGCCGACTCGGCCTTTGTCGTGCGCGGGTATGCGGCGGCGGCGCAGGCCTCGGGGATCGAGCTGCCGGTGTTGGTGGAGTTCGACACCGGCGCGCATCGCTGCGGCGTCCAGTCGCCCGCCGAGGCTGCGGAGCTCGCGCGCTTGATCGCCCATTCGCCTGGACTCTCCTTCGGCGGCCTGATGACGTTCCCCTATAATGCCTACAGCGACGACTTCGTCCGCGACACCCGGACGCATCTGAAGTCCGACGGCATCGAGATCGCATGTGTGAGCTATGGCGGCACGCCCGGGATGTGGGGAGCTCACGAATGCACCGAGGTCACCGAGTACCGCGCGGGCACCTACATCTACGGTGACCGGTCGATCGTCAGGTCCGGCGCGATGACGGAGGATCAGATCGCGCTCACCGTCCTCACCACCGTGGTGAGCCGCCCGACGGCCGATCGCGGGATTCTCGATGGCGGCAGCAAGACCTTCTCGTCGGACCTGTTGGGATTCGAGGATCACGGCCTGATCCTGGAGTATCCGAAGGCCCGGTTCTACGCGATGTCCGAGGAGCATGGGCACGTGGACTTCTCGGCCTGTCCCCGCAAGCCCGAGATCGGTGAGCGGGTGCGCGTTATGCCGAACCACGCCTGCCCCGTCAGCAATCTCTTCGAGGAGGTCGTCGGCGTCCGGGGCGATGAGGTTGAGGTCGTGTGGCCCGTGGCGGCCCGCGGCAAGGTCCGTTAATCGATCCGCAGACTAATCCGCAGTTTGATCCACAGATTACGCAGATATTACACAGATTACACAGATACAGATTTCTTTCTCATGGGTCTGATAGGGGAGTGCAATGGGGGGTAAGCGGGATCCGCGCACTTATGCCATCATTGGGGCAGCGATGGCGGTCCACGGGGAGCTCGGATGTGGCTTCCTGGAGGCCGTGTACCAGGAAGCTTTGGCAATTGAGCTCGCTCATCGAGAGATACCATTCCAACGCGAGGTAGCTCTGCC
>JBNGDU010000205.1:3896-14286 GCA_049975025.1 Anaerolineae bacterium | reverse complement strand
GGCCTATGCTTACCTAGGGCGTCTGTTGTCAGCGCCCTTGGACGACCAAGGGCAGACGTGGCTGGCACAGCTAGACGCCCAGAGCCTTCAGAACGCCACATTCTATGCCGTTGAGCGCCTTTTCGAGCGGACCGCGGCCCAGCAGCCCCTCGTGATCGTTTGTGAGGATCTGCACTGGGTCGACCCAACGTCCCTCCGGCTCCTAGAGCGACTGCTGTCCCTCACCGACCGCGCGTCACTGCTCCTTATCTGCGTCTTCCGTCCGGAGCGTGAGCACGGCTGCTGGCGCATCCGCGAGACCGCCCTGCGCGACTACCCGCACCGGCACATCGACCTCGAGCTCCAGCCCCTCTCCGCAACCGATGGCGAGGCGCTGATCCGGAACCTGCTGGTCTCCCTGCCCGGCCCCGGCGGTCGCAGGACCGTCGAAGGGTTGCCTGGCGAACTGAAAACCGAGATCCTCGAGCGCGGCGAGGGCAACCCCTTCTACGTCGAGGAGGTGCTGAGGTCGCTGATTCGCAGCGGCGCCGTCTTGTGTCACGCAGACACCTGCGAATGGCAGGCCGGCGAGGACATAGCCAAGCACGGGCCCGAGGTCGGGCTCGGAATTCCTGACACGCTCTACGGCGTCCTGCGGGGGCGCATCGACCGGCTCCCGGTGGGTGCTCGTCACGTCCTGGAGCTGGCCTCGGTCATCGGGCGGATCTTCTCCCGCCGGCTGCTGGCGGAGATCGCCGAGGGAGGCACACTGGACCAGCGCCTTGTGACGCTGCAGCGGGCACAGCTGATCCGACCCCGGATGCGCAGATCTCCGCCGAAGTCGCTTGGACCCACGGAACCAGAGTACCTCTTCGAACACCAGCTGACGCTCGAGGCGGCTTACGGCGGGCTGCTACACCGTAGGCGGCGGGCACTGCACCGCCGCGTCGCCGAAGCTCTGGAGCGACTCTACCCCGACCGGATTACAGCGCAGCTGGGGCTGCTGGCGCACCATTGGGAGTAAGCGGGGGAAGTCGCGCGCGCCGCCGACTACCTACGTCGTGCGGGTGATCGAGCCGCAGCGCTCTACGCGGCAGCGGAAGCCGAGGATTACTACCGCCGTGCCCTGGCGCTGATGCCGGAGGGAGATCCGGAGGCGGAGTATGCGCTCCGCATGGCACGGTGGCGCGCCTATCAGCAGTGGGGCCCAGACATCGCGGTGAACGTAACGGATCTGCCGGTGCTCATGCGTCTGGCCGATGAGCTGGGGGATCCCCAGAGGAAAGCCGAGGTGATGCGGCTCAAGGCTGAGCAGGCATTTGCGGCACAGGACGTGGAGGCCGGCATCGCCGCGACAGAGAAGGCGATTGCGCTGGCCCGAGCAAATGACGACCCTCACGCCGAGGCCCTGGCCAACTACAGATTGGGAACACACTTGGCCTTCCGCACCGGCCAGGATGCGGACGCGGCCCAGGCTTACGTGGAACGGGGCGTAGCCCTAGCCCGCGCCCACGGCTTCCGGGCGCTGGAGGCTCGGATTCTACGCCGGCTCACCCTCATTCTGACTTACCGGGACAAGTACGCCCCCGCGAAGGAGGCCGGAGAACGGGCCCTGGAACTATGGCGTGACCTCGGCAACCGCCTAGAGGAGGGCAGGGTACTCAATGTGCTGGCCGATGTCGCGCTGGGACGCAGCAACTACCAAGAGGCCCGGCGCTACGCTCTCCAGGGCCTCAAGCTCGCCAAGGAGACGGGCAACCAGTACGACGCAGCATGGGTGACGTCGACACTATCCCTTGCGCTTCTGGGACTGGGGGAGTACACCGAGGCCCGTTCCGTTGCCGAACGCGCCGTCGTTGCCCTCCGGGAAGCGGGCGTTCTGGAGCACTGGGGATTCGTGGCCCTGTGCCGGGCCGACTGCTATCTGGGCGATCACGAGGCAGCTAAGGCCCACGCACAACGCGCCCTTGACAGACACCTCGACTCTGAGACTTTCGGCGAGAGCTGGGCGCTCTCGACCTTGGGTATGGTCGCCCACCGAGAGGGCGATGATCCGACCGCTCGGGACTACAGCCGGCAAGCGGTTGCATTGTCAACGGTCGGTGTCCGTCGCCGCTACCACATGCCGGTGTTAGGATACGCGCTGTCCGGATTAGGGGAGCTTGACGAGGCCAGGGAGGTCTTTGAGGAAGCTATAGCGCTCTGGCGAGAGCTCGACCTCCCGTCGCGGGCCTCGGAGTCCCTAGCGGGCCTGGCGCAGATCGCCCTTCGCCGCGGAGAACCGGCCCGCGCTCTGGACCTCGTGGAGCGAATTCTGGAGCACCTTGGCGATGCCGGGGCACTCTGCGACGCGTGGGAGCCGTTCCAGGTCCACCTGACCTGCGCCCGGGTCCTGCGCGCCAACGGCGACCCGCGCGCTGACGACGTGCTGACCAACGCCTACCGCGACCTGCAAGCACGCGCCGCCAAGATCGATGACCAAGAGCTGCGCCGTTCGTATCTTAGGAACGTGCCGGCCCACCGCGAGACCGTGGCGGAGTATACGCGGCGGGAGGGCGGCGCGTCGGAGTCGGAGTAGGTTGGGTGTTGGGGTTTGGGTGTTGGATGTTGGGTGTTGGGCGTTGGATGCTCGATACTTGATGCGCGCCCTCGCACCGTCACCATCGCCTCCGACCCCTAGAACCGTCAGTCTCAATCGCAAATCGTCAACCGTCAATCGAAAATCGTCAAATCGTCAATCGAAAATCGTCAATCGTCAGTCGTCAATCATCACGCGTCCTGCCTTTCCCGTTACTGGTTACTCGTTTCCCGTTGCCTTGCCTCCCTGTAACGGATGTGAAGCGTTTTGGTAACGCTCCTCCTGTAGGATGTAGGCAGATGAAAAGAGAGACACCCAACAAACAGGAGGATGTACAGATGAACGCCAAGCAGTTGCCTGCACAGCAGGTGATGTCAAAAGTAGTGTTGGTCACGTTGTTGGTCGCCTTCGCCGCCCTGGTCTCAGCCGGCGGCGTCGCCGCCGATCACATCGCCGGGATGCCCAGCGCGATGGACGTGCGGATGAATCGGCTCGATCGCTTCGGTCAGTATCTCGCGGCCCTCGAGATGAGTGAGCAGAATCGGTTCGGGGCCGTTCCGTTCGCCTCGCTTGACTACCGGATGGCACGACTGGATCGCTTCGGCCAGTACCTCGAGGCGCTGGAGTGGTCGGAACACCAGCGCGCAGGTGAGTTCGCCACGACGACCGTCGACGAGGAAGACCACAGCGGCATCCGCTTCGAGCAGTACCTCTGGGCGCTGGAGCAGTAAGAGCTGTAGGAGGACACGGCGCCCGATCTTTGGACATTTGTCGAGACCTGTCAGGTTCGGTGTCCTCCGGAACCTGGCAGGTCTTTTTTGGTTCGCAGTCGGCGGCCCCACACAGTGGGCTTGTGTCGTGGCGACGGCGAAGTTATCCACCCCCTCCCGGTGCGCATCCTCGATCACCGCCTCCAGCGCAGGGAGGTTGCCATGGATGTCCGCCAGGACGGCGAAGCGCATGCTCAGGCTCGTGTGTCCCGCGGAGACAGCGTTCCGTCCGGCATGACCTAAAGCTCGACGTCTCGGAAGCGCCACACAGCCAGGACCACGAAGAGGGCAGTCGCCACCAATGCGATCCCCACCGGCAGCAAGGTCGGCGGCGTGCGGCCCAGCATCAGCGATGCCGCCACCGACGTCGTGATCTCGCCACCGCGGGGCAGCGCGAGCCCCCACGGCAGCACGTTGGTGAGGACCGGCACGGCGCTGATCAAGTACTGCTGCCCGAAGAGCAAGGCCAGCGGGATGGCGATCACGCCACCTCGTTTCTTGAATATCGCCCCGAGCATCACGGTGAGCGCCACGTAGAACAGCATGTTCAGGGCGACCACTAGGAACCCCAGGAGGAAGTCACCCAGGCTCAGCCGTACCCCCGCCACATTGAGCAGGCCAAAGCCGATCACCATGGGTATCAGGAGCATCGCCACCGGCATGCTGACGGCGTTAGGCACCAGCTTACCTAAGATGTAGGCGATGCGCGAGACGGGTTTCGACAGGACCCAGGCCGCCGTGCCATTCTGTTTCTCCCCCACGATGGCCCCCTGGAGGATAATGACCACGGCGACGGTGGGGAAGAGGCCACCGAAGAGGCTGAGGAACCCCACACCATCCATCGCCGCGATCGCGTCGCCGCTGAGGACGATACCGGCCAGCATCAGGTTGAGCACGCCGCTCCAGATGAGCGCGTGCACCCACCAGGTGTTGGTCATCCACCACTCCGCGAAGCCCGCCCGGAGCAGGTTGCGGAGCCCGCGCCGCCAGCCCCGCTCTTGGACCTGTACAAAGACGCTATTCGCCGCCATCGTCCCCTCCTTCCACGAGTTGCACGAAGATATCCTCCAGCTCGTAGGACCGGCGCCGGAAGTCGGTCACCACCAGGTCGGGATCGGCCAACAGCGCGCGCAGCAGCTCCGCCTCGGCGATCTCTGGGTCGGTGACCGCCACGCTCCAACGCGTGACGCCATTGGCCTCATCCCCAGCGGCGGTTGGCAGGTGGCGAATCTCGTCGATCCAGGACCGATCAGCCAACCGCGCTCGCGCGCCATCGACGTCGCCGCGGAAGGCCACGGTGTAGACCACGCCCCCGCTCCCCGCGAGCAGCGACTCGATGGGTCCGGAGGTCACGAGCCTGCCATGGTTGAGGATCGCCACGGTGTCGCTCACGCGCTGGACGTCGTCCAGGATGTGCGTTGAGTAGAAGATGGTCGTGTGCTTCCGCAGCCGCGCCATCACGTCCAGCACATCCCGCCGTCCCAGCGGGTCCAGCGACGCCGCCGGTTCGTCGAGGATCAGCAGATCCGGATAGTTCACCTGCGCCTGGGCGATGCCCAGCCGCTGACGCTCGCCGCCGGAGAACCCACCGACGGGACGGTCGGCTATCCCGGCGAGCCCCACGAGGTCAAGCATCTCCTCGACCCGCTGGTCAATCTCGTTCTGGGGGCCCTTGAAGAAGAACTTGGCCGTGAAGTCCAGCGTCTCGCGCGCCGTCATGTGCTCGTAAAACCGCGGATCCTGCGGCAGATAGCCCACGCGGCTGCGAATCTCGACGCTCTCACGCACGATATCCTGACCGAAGACGGTGCCACCGCCACGCGTCGGCTTGATCAGGTTGAGAAGCAGCTTCATCGTCGTGGTCTTGCCGGCGCCGTTGGGCCCGAGGAACCCGAAAATGGAGTGCTCGGGCACCTGCAAATCCAGGTCTTCAAGCCCGACCACGCCGTCGTAGACCTTGGTGAGACCTTGGGTCTCGATCACGTATGCGGTCAATGTATCTCCTTTGCTAACTACGGGTAGATCGAAGCCTTCGCGCGAGTTGCTCCTCGCCGCGCTCCGCTAGGGCCGAACAGAGTGTTCGGCCCACCCCTATAGAGGTGATTGACGTCGTCGCTCAAGTTAATGGCTCCGGCGGCCTACCGAATACTACAGCTCGACAACACAGCCCAAGCCGGGGACGTCGGTGGCGATCAGCCATCCCTCGTTGTGGCGAAACCCCATGCGCGTGGGATCCCCCACGAGGTCGAAGTGCCCGTCGAGGTCCCCGTACTGCACCGCGGGGCTGCTGAGGGCAAAGGCGAGCTCGGCCGCGATCAACAGCGCCGGCTCGTGGACGCAGCCGACCATCGTCGCCAGATGGGCCGCTCGGGCGATGGCATCCATCTGGCGGGCGTGCGCGATGCCACCGCTGGTCGCGAGTTTGATGCTGATGCCGTCGGCGGCGTGGTGCCCCGCGATCTCCAGAGCCGAGGCGGCGCCCACGACGCTCTGGTCGGCCAGGATCGGGACCGGGCTCTGCTCCGTGACCTGGCGGAGGGCGCTGACGCCGGCCTCCGGCGCCACGGGCTGCTCCAGCATCTCGATACGACCGTTGAGGGCACGAGCGACGTCGATCGCCTCCTCGACAGTGTAACCGCCGTCGGCGTCGAGCCGCACCTTAATGGTGGGGAGGGCGCCGCAGACGGCCCGGACCCGCTGGACGTCCTCCTCGGCGTCCAGCCCGCCCTTGATCTTGAGGATGCGGAAACCGAGATGGGCGCGATCCCGCGCCATCTCCACGGTCTCGTCGACGGGCGCGACGCTGACGGTGATGGACGTCTGAATGCGGTTACGATACCCGCCGAGCAGACGGTGCAGCGGCTGTCCGGTCGCGAGCCCCAGAAGGTCGTGGAACGCGATGTCGAAGGCACACATCGCCGAAGGGCATCCCTCCGTCAGGGGTTCCAGCTCAGCCATAGCATAGGCCATGTTGAGCGGATTTAGGTCCCGCGTGCGGTCGGCGCACCGCTCGCATGCCGCTTTCACGCTCGCCGGCGTCTCCCCGGTGATGGCAGGATCGAAGGACGCACATCCCCAGGCGACGTCCCCCTGGCGGGTCTCGATACGCACGAAGATGACCGAGATCTCCTCCACCGGGCCCTCGGTATGGTAAGCTGTGCGATACGGCACGCGCAAGCGCAGATCCATAGGTGTAGTCTCAACGTGAGCGATTTGCATGGGTTCCTCCTAGCCCGCAGTCCGCACCCGCCAGGTTCGTCGTCAGAACGGCACCGGCCCCCCTGTGTGGGGACCAAACCTATGCTCGCTAGATAAGATAACTTGTCAAAGCACAGCCCCGCCCGCCACCGGCCAGGTTCGTAGTCGGCACTTCAGTGCCGGATGCTGCAAACGAGACGACAGCACTGGCCCCACTGTGTAGCGACCAAACCTATGCTCGCTAGATAAGATAACTTGTCAAAGCACGGCGCCGCCGGGATTGTAGACGGCGCCGCTTATCTCACGGTAACGACGTAGGACGGCGCGAGCCTCGTCGCCCAGGACATCCTGAATCACCGTGACGGGCTGCAGCGGGTCGCGGTGACCGAGTTGGTCGACCCAGTCGTTGGGCAGCGGACCCTCGACAAAACCGGTGATCGTCTCGACATCCTCTTTGGTCGCGCCGATGACCAGGCGCTGCACGCCGCTCCACCACGTGATACCGTAGCACTGGATGCAGGGCTGAGCGCTGGTCACCAACTCCATGGGGGGGAGCCCCTCGGCACCCAGGTCGTGGGTGCCGAGCGCCTGCTCTGCGGCCATGATCGCGATCGCCTCGGCGTGGGCAAGCGAAGAGTTGAGCGGCAGCACAAGATTGACCCCTGGGGCGACCAATCGGCCGCTGTCGATCTCAAAGACGGCGGCGCCAAAGGGGCCCCCACCCAGCTCGACGTTGCGGGCGGCGAGGCGTATCGCGAGCGCCATGCGGTCCTCAACGGTGGTAAAAGGGCGTTGGGGATCACCGATCTCTTCCGCGATCCAGTCGGGGAGTTGTAGGTGTAGTCTGGGATGCACGGGCGTCTCCTTGTCTTTCAAAGTAGGCCTATTATAGCCATCGATTAACCCTTGACAAAGCGATCGTTTGTCCTATAATGCTTATCGTTCGGGTCTACAACGAAGCTTACGATGCATGAACATGCCGAAGTGGCGGAATAGGCAGACGCGCTGCGTTCAGGGCGCAGTGGCCCTTGCGGCCATGTGGGTTCAACTCCCACCTTCGGCATCAACAGAAGCCCCTTGGCGATCGCCAAGGGGCTTTTCTCGTGTGGGGCGAGACGGGCTGCGCCGTCACCTTGCGGGATGCTGGGAGACGACCTACGTGAGCCAGAGCAGGCGATCAGCCCGGAGCCCTACAGAGACAGGGCGTTCGCGGCTCACCAGGAGGTCGGCTAAGGCCACACCATCAGATGAACCGAGCGTAATCCCTAAGCCGGTGGAACGTCACCCGGTTGGCGTCGTGGAAGTTGTGGGCGCCGTCATAGGCCGTCCTCACCAGGTAGATCAGGTCCTTCCCGTCGAAGTGCCAGTCGACGTACTGAAAGCCCGTGAGCGCCGCGGAGCGCTCCCACGTGAGATCGCTGTCGTCCTCCAACAGCGTCGCGCAACCACGCCAATGGCGCAGATCCTCTGACGCGTAGAGTCCGAGCATCGATCGCAAGCTGGGGTGCTCCTCATCACGGACGCCGTTGCTGAGCGTCAGGTAGTGACCGGTGACGGGATCGCGCCGGATCGTGAACTTGCTGTGCCCTCCGGGCAGGTCGATGAACCCGGTTGCCGGATCGAAAGTGAGGGCACGGCCCTCGTTCTCCACCCTGACCAGGGCGACCTTGTTCCAGAGCTCACCGAATGCGCCGCTCGAGGCGCGCCGGGATCGCGCGTTGACCCGTAGCACGTTCCACAGATCACCATCCGGGCCGACGATCACGTTGCCCTCCAGCCAACCGGCCTTGTCGAAGCCCTCGGGCGGTGCATACGCCGCCACCCATGCCGGGTCAAAGGGTAGTTTCTCGCTGATACGCCAGTTGGCGGCGTTCAGCAGGTCAGCGTCCAGCGGAGCGGAGATGACGCAAGCCTGGAAGCCATTGGGCCAATCCAGCGGGCTGTTGTCCTCGAAGGCGCGGTAGAGGCGCCCGTTGTGGACGGCGATGGGCACCGGGGCGCAATGGTAGTTGGGGCCCTGCGCCCCCGGCTGCGCGCGGAAGAGCAGGCCCGATTGCGCGTCGTCCGGGTGCGACCAGGTGAAGCCACCGTCGGTGCTGCGGCGGATCACGATATGACCATACTGGTGCGAGACCCCGAGCATATAGACTGCGCCGGGATACGGCTCCCCGTCAATGACGTGAAGCGAATTCCAGAAGGCGCCGCTCACGTGGGTGAGGTTGCGCCAGGTCGCCCCGTCGTCGTCCGACCGGTAGACGCTGGTCAGATGGTAGGCGCCGCTGTCGCCGGCGTCGCCACCGCAGGTCCGCCTCGGCGCCCGCGACCCGAAATAGTCGTGAATTCCCAACAGAGCGCCGTCGGGAAGCTTGACCAGGCTGGGGCTTCCCAGATAGGTCTGGGTCGCCGGATCCTGATAGCGTAGTTCGTTGAACTCCATCGCATTACCTCCTAGGGGTGCACGTCGGGTCTTCGCAACACCGACGCTCGAACTCATCCGCGATGCCACCTTACCTCAATCCAGATCCTCTATGTCACACGCACCTCGCCGGCTGCCTCGTACATCGCGATCACCTTCTCCGGCGCGATCTCGGCGAGGATGTTGTGGATATTGCAGAAGACGTAGCCGCCGCCCTCCGCCATCGTCGCCACCACCTGCCGCACCTCCTCCGCGACGTCTTCCACACTCCCCAGCGGCAGCGTGACCTGCGAGTTCACCCCGCCGCCCCAGAGGGCTACGCGCCCCTCCCCACCCGCCTGGGCCCGCTCCTTCCACGCCCGGTAGGAGGCATCCCCCGCCGACCACTGGACAGGATTGAGGACGTCGAAGTCGCTCTCGATCACCAGATCGATGAGCTTGTAGATGGCGCCGCAGGAGTGGAGGAAGCGCTTGGCGTTCGGCGCCAACTCGCGGACCGCGGCGTTGATCCGCTGCCGGTAGGGAAGGAAGAGGTCGCGATAGACCTGCGGCGAGGCGATCAGGTTGGACTGCGTGCCCCAATCGTCGGCAGCCAGCATCAGCACGTCGACGTCGTCGCGGATCTCGGGCAGCAGCGCCCGCAGGTTCTTGAGCGTGTGCTGCGTCGCGATCTCGTGGAGGTCCCTGACGTAGTCGGGCTCCAAAAGGCAGAGCATCGGGAAGATCGCGAGACCGACAAAGTTACCGATGCCGATAGGTGAGCTGATGGCGCCCTTGTTGTAGAAGACGGCGCGGTCGGTGGACTCGCGCACGCGATGGCACAGCTCGCTCTCGGCCCTGATCTCCTCGTCCGTCAGCTCGTGCCCCGCCAAGTGCTGCTCGAACTCCCTCAGATCGGGCTTCGGAAGCTCCGCGGATAGGTCCAACGGCTGTCCGCCGTGCGGATCGTCGAAGACGTAAGAGTCCGGCACCATTCGGCGATTCCCGCTGACGATGGTGCCGTCAGGTTGGGCTTCGAAGAGATCGGGGTTGCGGACCTGAGCCGGCAGCCGACCGTTGAAGTCATAGTCGCGCCAGAGGTCCGGCTGATCGAAGGCGTTCGTGGCACCGTCGGCGATGGTGACCACGTCACAGCCCAGCGCGTCGAGCACATCGCGGTCGGGGAGCGCCAGCATCTGCCAGGTGTCCTCGACCTTGGGCCGGCGCGGCGGAAGCCCCAGCGCCGCCACGAGCTTCGGGTAGGCGAAGGCGCTGATGCCCGTCGATCGCATCCCCCCGAGGTCGCGAGGCACCCGATCGGTGATCTCGAAGTCTATAGCTGCGATAACGCGGTCGCGTGATGTCGGCATTGAGGTCTCCTTACGTGACAAGTGACGGGTAACGAGTGAAACGTGTTGCGTGCACGCATCCCGTTGGTAGTCGGTTTGTAGTCGGCACTTCAGTGCCGTT
>JBNGDU010000205.1:0-3796 GCA_049975025.1 Anaerolineae bacterium | reverse complement strand
TTGCGTGCACGCATCCCGTTGGTAGTCGGTTTGTAGTCGGCACTTCAGTGCCGTTCGCCCTCTAGACCAAACACGGCGCTGAAGCGCCGACTACAAACCTCAGACGGGGCCTGCCTATGGCGGACTCCTCAGCCACGCCAGATCGAAGCGCGCGACGGTGACGTGGCGCGTGTCGGTCATGTGCTCGATCATACCGCATTCGTAGACGCACGCCACCGTGCCGTCGGGCAGCTCAGCCAGATCCGAGTAACCGGCAGGCCCGGCCTCCAGCACCCGGCTCACAGGCCAGGTCCGGGCGTCATCCAGGCTCATCTTCACCGTGAGCCGCTTGCGGTCGTGAGCCAGGTTGCACCCCGGTGGGATCAGCTCGTTCTCGAGGTTGTCCGGGTTGGCGAAGAGAATGGGATGCCGGCCCTCGACCTCGGTCCGCCCCAGCTTCAGGATGCTGCCCATGCAGACCGGCTCCAGCAGCGCCGGATCGAATCGCGGCGTCGTCCAGTCGTGAGCGCCGTCGTCGCTGATCGCGACGAGCCTTCGGTTCTCCGCCGACTCGCTGCGGATGTTGAGCAGCACGCGTCCGTCGTTCAGCTCCACCGGTACCGTCTCGCTGGGGTTGACGATGCGGTCGTCCGTGTGAGCCACGAAATCGCCGGCCTCCCAAGTGGCGCCGTGGTCGTCGCTGTAGATGACGGCGACCTCCGACGGGCGGTGTCCCAGCTTCCCGGCGCCGAACTCCATCCCGCTGCCGTCGGACATCCATAGCGGGACGATCAGCCGACCGCTCGCCAGCTGGATGCCGTGCCCCGGGCCCGTGGCGACCACGCGCCAGGGATAGGCGTCGCGAAAGGGCAACAGCGCCCCGGTGATCTCCCGCGGCTGGGAGAAGGTAGCCCCCTCGTCCCCACTCCTCATCGCGAAGACGCTCGCGTAGTTATGGCAGTAAAGGGCGTGGATGACCTGCGCCTCATCGTCCCAGATCATCACGAAGTTGCTCACCGGCCCCTCCCCGTAGGCTTCGTGGTGGATGAAGACCCGGGACGGCCCCCAGCTGCTGGCGCCGTCCAGGCGGCGTCGCATCACAAGGTCATTCGTGCCCCAGTCCCCGCCATCGGGCCGCGCCTCCGCCGTGACCAGCACGGTGCCCCGCGGCGTGGCGAGGATACCGGGCACACGGTACGTGCGATATCCGCCGGTCCGGGCCTCAAAGAGATGCGTCTTGGTCAGCATAGAATCTCCTTCCTGCGACAAGGGCGCTGGTTTTCCGGCTATCGGTCATCGATGCGTCGTTCGGGGGTTCAGTTCACCCGTCGACCGGTTACTTGGTTATCGAATCGCTGGGTTGAACGGGCAGCTGTCTAGCTCCAGATGACGCACCGCGTGGTCTCTACGAAGCGTCCGCATCCAGCTTCCCGCATCCAGCATCGAGCATCCAGCTTCCCGCATCCAACATCCAATCCCCAACATCCAACACCGACCATCCAGCACCCAGCATCCAGCTTCCCGCATCCAGCTTCCAGCATCCAGCATCCAACATCCAATCCCCAACATCCAACATCGAACATCCAGCTTCCAGCCTCACCCCTCCCACTCCCGGCACCACGCGCTCACCCGTGCCATCCGCTTGAAGCTCTCCTCGCCGCCGGCCTCGGGCAACTCGTCGGAAATGCCCAGGACCAGGTTGGGGTGGAACAGGTCGACGATCTGCTCCACGCAGGCCTCCAGCGTCTCGCGCGGGTAGTGGTCGAGGAAGAGGATCGCCGGAATGCCGTCGAGCAGGATCTTGCCGTTCTTCGCGGCGCCCCCCATCGCCTCGTGCATCTCCTCCAGGGTCACATCGCCCTGGGGCTCCGGCGTCAGCGCCTCGAGCCCGTCGAAGGGAAGGTCGGCGAGATAGGGCAAAAGCATCCGGAAGTAGCCGTCGATATGGACGTGAGTGTAGATGCCGGCGTCCCGCAACTGGCCCGCGCGCTTCTCGTACCAGGGCAGCACGTAGGCCTCGAAGTAGCGCTTCGAAAGGTAGGCCTCGGCCACGTTCTCGCCGAAGTTGAGAATGCGCAACAGGCCCGGCGCATCGAGGCCCGCCATGGGGTCACCCGGGCCGGCCGCGGTGAGCTGCTCGTAGAGCGCGTCATAGCTCTCGTCGATGATCTCCATGATCTCCTCGACGATCTCGGTTTCATCCGCTAGCGCGTAGATGAAGTCCTCGTAGCGCATCAGCTGCTGCGCGAGCGCGAAATAGGGGCTCTTGGGGACCCAGAACTGGGGGATGCCGCGGTCGCCGACGAACTCGGCGCCCTGCTTGAAGTTCGCCTCGCTGAACCGGATGATGCGGCGCTGCACCAGCCATCGCAGCGCGGGCAGATCCTGGGGCTTCTTCGCCAGGAACTCCACCGTGCGCCAGGTCCGGTCCACCGTGAACTTCTGCGTCTGGAAGAGCGGTCCGTAGCGCGTGTCGATACGGTGCTTGAGCAGGTCGCCCTCCCGCCGCTCGGTGACCTTCACGTCGTCCGTGTACCGGGTGACGATGGGATCGGGCTGGCCCGAGTAGTAGTGGACGGTGCGCATCGAGGCGCCGATCAGGTCGTAGGCCTCGCGCAGCGAGAGCCCCTCTACCTGCGGTGGGAGACTGTCGAACTGCCGGTGCCAGTCAAGCCACGGTTCGAAGCGCGGCTGGAAGAAGACGTGCGGGATCGGCCTGCGCTGGAAGACGCGCAGGTTCATCTCACGGAGGGTCATGGTCTGCGTTTCACTCATGGATGCGGTTCCCTTCTTGATTCTATAGAGTCTTGCGAGTTGAGTCCTTGATCAAGAGTCACGAGTCAAGAGTCATAGAATTCAGTGTTTGCTGCAACAATGTCAGGCATTTGTTCCTGTTGACTGTTGACTTTTGACTCTTGTCTCTTGACTCTTGTTTCTTGTCTCCGCCGTCACCCCCGCACCGTGACGAGGTTGCCCGACTCGTAGCGGCGCAAGCCCCGGTGGAAGACCACGCGCGCCAGCAGGGCCATGGCCGCTGTCGCTGCCACGAGGAGCAGAAGCTGACGCACGTCAAAGGCCATCAACAAGGTAGCCGGCACTGAGCCCACCAGCGCCGCCGGGATGAGCGTGTAGAGTAGCATACGGATGGCGTCGGGAAAGATGTCCACCGGGTAGAGACTGAAGCTGAGCATCGCGTTGCGCAGCTGCATCGCCAGGTACTCAGACTGACCCAGCCAGAAAGCCAGCGACCCGGTGATGACGGCGAAGGAGACGAATAGGATGGCGGTCAGAGCACTTGTTAGGACAAAGAGAGGGAGCTTCCACAACCATCCCGGGACGAAGATGATGAAGAGAATCACACCGAAGAGCGCGTCTCCCAGTCCTGACAGCACCATGCGGGAGACCAGGAGGTGGACGAGAGGGTCGGCGGGCAAGGCTAAGTAGTAGTCAAGGTCGCCGGTGGTGATGGTGCGGGAGATCCTAGAGCTGTTGCCGAAGATGACCGCGGCCACTCCGAATCCGGTGGCCACAACGGCGTAGAGCGTGATGATGCCTTGGAGCGTCCACCCGTTGAGCGTGGGAAACTGGCGGAAGAGCAGCGCCCAGAAGATGAGCAGCATCATGTCGTTGAGCGCCATGCCGAGGACCTGCAGAAAGAAAGCCCCGCGATAGGCCATTTGTGACATCAGATTATGCCGCACGTAGCGGACGATCAGGCGTAACGTCCTCACCCTATCCTCCGTGGATCGTCAGACGCCGCTGCGCGTAGGCCCACACCAAGATCACTGCCAGCGTGGCCGCGACGATATAACCAACC
>JBNGDU010000204.1:0-14369 GCA_049975025.1 Anaerolineae bacterium | reverse complement strand
GCGATCTTGTTCTCCAATTCCCTTGCCAGCTGTCTATCATTGATGACGATGGAGCCGACGATTACTTCGTCTCGCAGGACGACCTTCTTGTAGGTACCGGCTTCCTTATCTAGGTGTCGTACCTCCACGCGCTCGTCATCTTCCTCCGTCGGATTGACCAGACCGACAGAGCTAACGTCAATACCGACGACTTTCAGCGTCGTTGAGGGGACGACCACGTCGTAGATCTTTTCCTCGCCCGCCATGTTGGCGGCGGCCACCCGGCTCTGAGCCTGGGCGATAGGCGCGATGGCCCAAGAGTATCCTTTGTAGACCGCAATGTCACCGGCTGCGTATACATCGGGGGCGCTGGTCGCCATGTGATCGTCGACCACGACGCCCCGATCGACCTCGATGCCCGCGGCTTCCGCAATAGCATCGTTGGGACGTACGCCGGTTGCGCAGACGACGGTCTGAGTCGGGAGAACTTCACCTCCGTGAAGTCGCACGCCGGTGACTGTGTCGTTGCCTTCGATTTCCTCGGTGCGGGCGCCGACGAAGACCTCGATACCGAGTCCCTCGACGAAATCCTGGAGCAGGCGGGCACCCACTGCGTCGAGTTGCCTGGGCATGAGACGCGGAAAGAACTCGACAACTGTGACGCGCGCGCAGAAGGTCTTGAGGCCCCTGGAGGCCTCAAGACCGAGCAATCCGCCGCCGATGACAACGACGTTGTGACAACTGATCGCAGCCTTCTCCATCTCCAACGTGTCCTCTAGCGTTCGCCACGTCAGCACGCCGTGCTTGTCGGCCCCCTTGATCGGGGGGACCCAGGGCAGGCTCCCCATGGCAAGGAGCAACTTGTCGTAAGGAACGTCCTTTTGACCGTCAACGGTGACCACCTTATGCTCTGTGTCGACGGCTGTGACTGGTTGTCCAAGCTTCAGCTGAATACCACGCTCCTCGTACCAGGATAGGGGACGTCGCAGCAATCTGCTCATCGTTAGATTGCCGGCGAGAAATTCCGTGAGTTGAGGGCGGTAGTAATAAGGATATTCCTCATCGGAGTAGACGACCACTTCGCCAAGCTCTCGACGAGCCAGGTCCATTGCCGCTGTGATTCCCGCGACCCCGCCTCCCGCGATGACAAAACGCATGTTCCAGCTCCTTTCGGATTTCTCTATGCCGGCTTATTCTACAGCAAAAAACACTTGAGTGCTATTCGGATCGACGCCTCATAGAGGCGCGTGCGTGCGTTCCCAGTGGCGCGACACCGCGGGTAGGTCAAGACTGACGTAGGAATGTAGCGAGATCGGGATACTCCGGTAGCGCACGTTCCTGAGACTCGGCCCGTTTTGACCCGGACGGGCATTGACGAATAGAACGTTCGTTCGTATAATATGGGTACACTGCGTCACGCAACAGGAGTGAGGACCTACAGACATGGAAGCGATAGAGAAACTGCGCCTTCTAGGGCCTGCCGCTCAGTTCGAGCCTGCCGAGGACGTGGACTTGCTGGGCCGCCAGAGCCGCGCGCCGCGCACACCGAGCGAGCTGACCAAGTGTGTCTCGTATGCCACGTTGCCTGGTGGGCGCCGGATCCCGATGCTCAAGACGCTGGTCTCCTCCGCGTGCGAGATGGACTGTCGGTACTGTGCCTTTCGCGCGGGCCGCGATACCCGCCGCGCGACCTTCACGCCAGATGAGCTTGCTGCCCTCAGTTACAGGCTATGGCAGCAGGGGGTGGTGAAGGGCGTCTTCCTCAGCTCGGGTCTGATGGGCGGCGGTGTTCTCACGCAGGATAGGATCATCGCGGCGGCGGAACTGCTCCGGCGCAAGTATCGGTTCCCGGGCTATCTGCATCTCAAAGTGATGCCTGGCGCCGAGCGCGAGCAAATCGCCGAGACCATGCGGTGGGCGAATCGCGTGTCGGTGAATCTCGAAGCGCCGAACCAGCGCCGGCTTTCGGACCTCGCACCTCGGAAAGACTTCTCTTCCGCCCTCCTTCAACGTCTGCGCTGGATCCACGAACTGCGCCAAGCGATGCCTCCGGGCGCCGGTCGGCGTCCCAGTGTCACCACGCAGTTCGTCGTCGGTGCGGCGGGAGAGTCCGACGTGGAGCTGCTGATGACCTCCGCTTTTCTCTACCAGAACCTGCAACTGGCGCGCACCTACTTCAGCGGTTTCAGTCCCGTTCCGGGTACACCGCTGGAGGATCAACCGCCGATCGAATTGCAGCGCGAACGCCGTCTTTATCAGGCCTCCTTCTTGCTCCGTGACTATGGCTTCGATGTTGAGGAGTTGCCCTTCACCCAAGCTGGTAACCTGCCGCTCAACATGGACCCGAAACTGGCCTGGGCCCAGGGTCATCTCCATGAGCAACCTGTTGAGGTGAACACAGCCGACCGCTCGTCCCTACTGCGCATCCCGGGCATCGGTCCGAAGGGCGCAGATCGTATCCTTTCGGCGCGCCGTCAGGGTATGCTGAACGACCTCAGCCATCTACGCCAACTCGGTATCTCCGTCAAGCGGGCGGCCCCGTTTGTGCTTCTCGATGGGCATCGACCACCACGCCAATTGAGCCTCTGGGAGACCCTCGAAGTCGCCGCTGCCTAGTACGCCGGACGGCGGGTCGGAGTCGCAATGCCTGCTTCCGGAGTCGTAGATCTCGCTTTCCAGAATACCCGTTTGGGGGCCCTTACCAGCAGACCGAGCACCGTTTGCGCCCAAGCCTACCCGCCGTCGTCCTCCGCCTTTGCAGCTGCATTGTCCACGGTCGGAACCGTGAAATAGAAAGTAGTTCCCTCACCAACCCTGCTCTTCAGCCAGATGCGTCCGCCCTGCATCTCGACAAGACTCTTCGCAATCGCGAGCCCCAGGCCCGTGCCCGGTTGGTCGCGCACCTCAGGACTGTCGGCGCGGAAGAACTTGGTGAAGAGGTGCAATTGGTCCTCCGGTTTGATGCCGATTCCTGTATCCGCGACGGCACACTGTACGCAGCTTGGCTCATCTTGATCGGTCCAGGCGCTTACGTGAATCTCGCCGCCTGGCTCCGTATACTTCACAGCGTTGCTCAGCAGGTTAATGAGCACCTGTGTCAGACGATCCGGATCGGCGAAGACTTCCGGCACCTCGGGCATGACGTTCAAGCTGAACGTATGCGATTTCTCCTGCGCCATCTCTTCCAAAGTGTGCGTGGCCTCTGCGATCGCGCTGTTGAGGTTGGTGGGTTGGATCTTGAGTTTCAACCGACCGGTCTCGATGCGGGAGATATCAAGCAGATCGCTGACAAGAATGCGCATCCTTGTTGCGTTGCGACGGATGGCGCCGACGAACTCCCGCTGCTGTGGTGCCAGCTCACCAGCCATACCCTTGTGGAGCATGTCCGCGTAGCCACGGATGGAGGTCATCGGGGTCCTCAGCTCATGCGAGACCAAGGAGACGAACTCCGACTTAGCCTGGTTGGCTTGACGCAGGGCCTCGTAGAGGCGGGCGTTCTCGACGGCTATCGCGATGTTGTCAGCCACGCGCCGCACGAACCCGATTTTCTCCTCCGACAGGTCCTGCTCGTGCGCGACGAGGTAAAGCGCGCCGATGGGCCTCTCGTCGCGCAGCAACGGGACGGCAATCCGCTCTGGCTCGATCAACGGCTCTCGGCGATGCACGCTGCGTAGTGAGAAAGCCGTGTCGGGTTGGACGTTCCCCAACGTCGCTACCCAGCGCAGACCTTCCTCAGCCACCAGCGCCACCGCACCGGCCTCTGCGCTGGCCGCCGCGAGTGCCCAGGAGACACTGCGGTCCATCACACGGTCGAACCGCAAGTTCGTGCTCAGATCCCGTGTCATCTCCTGGAGAATTGTGAGCTCCTTGACCCGCTCAGCCAGCTCCTCGTCGGCCTTCCGATACTCGTGAGCGTGAGCCACGGCGGTGGAGGCCTGGTCGGCGAACGCCGTGAGCATCGCCAGGTCTTCCTGAGTGAAGACGCCGGCTCGCGCTCGGTTGTCGAGGTAGATGACGCCCAGCGGCTGACCCTGGTGGATCAAGGGCGCACAAAGAATAGACCTCAAGCCATAGGCGACGATGCTATCGCTCTGGCGGAAACGTGGGTCGACCTGGGCGTTCGTCGTAAGAATTGGGCGACCTCTCTGCAGCGCTTGCTCAACGATGCTGTAGCTTAACTGTAGGTCCGTCTCAGTGAAGGACGCATCGCCTGCACTGCTAGTCACACCGACTTGGAGGCAGTTCTCGTCGTCGAAGTAGAGGAGTATGCCCCGCTCGGCCTGCGTGATACGGATGACGGCGCCCATGACGGCTTGAATCGTCCTGCGCCAGTCAAGCGAGGCATTGATGCTGTTGGAGACCTCGTAGAGCAGGTTGATCTCGGCGCTCTTCTCCAGCAGCATCTCGGTTTGGAGCCGTTGCAGCATCGCCTCCCACGCCACCATATCGTGCACTAGGCCGTTGGGCGGACGCCCTTTTGCCAGGGATTCTCGACGCTCTCGGATCAGTCTGAGAAGCTCGGATAGGGTTGCTTCTGCTTGACCGGTGTTGATCTTGGTGTTTTCCACGTTCTCCTTATCTCAACCTCACATCGCTGGACGCAGGCACTGCTGTCCAGTCCCAGAGCCAGTAAGCGAGGCCACCCCACGGCTGCCACGGCTCGAAGAAGCGCCTCACATCGGCGGGGCCTACATCCCCGGTCTTGCGCAGATACTTTCTCACCCGGAACCGTGCCCACGTGTCAGTGGGAATGTAGTCGTAACGCCCCACAGCCAGCATGAGCAACGAAAGGGAGGCAGAAGAGAGCTTGAGCGTGCGCCGCAGCTCTGAGGCTAGGTCATTCGCGGAGAGGGTGCTGCGGACCAGCAACTGCAGACGCTGGCTCTGTTCGATCAAGACCGTCGTGATGTGGAGCACGGTATGTACCACTTCGTCATCGAAGAGCTCCACCAGGGCTCGTTGGCCTTTGAGGAGCTGTTGGGCTGTGGGGAATGCGTGAAACGTCGGGTTGCTCGGCAGGGGATCACCGAGTCGATCGACGACCCAAGCCACCGGTTCGTAGTCTGGCGTGCCGTCAGCGTGCCGTTGGGCAACGGCAGCGGCCACCGCGTCCTCGAGGAGCGTGGCGCCGCGGATGAGGCGGGCTCCCGTGGTGACCACCGAGGCCAGGGCCTCCGTTCGCCGAGCGCTGCTTCGAAAGGCATCGAAGGTGTCCTCCAAGCGTAGCACTCTCCAAGCCTTCTGACTGACCTCCTCGATCTCCTGCGCTGAGAGATGGCCGTTCGTCTGGATCACGAGGCCCGCCGGGGTCTGGGAGATGCGTATATCGCGCGCGTGTCCTGTGGTTAGGTGCTCGATGCGATGGAGCTGATCGCCAGCAAGGTTCGTATGGAACGGCGATTCGAGAAGCCAGCTGGAACGGTGTATGGCTTCCCGTAGTGAGAATGTCTCCTGGACGGACAGCAACCAGTGCATAGTTCGCTTTCCTCTGTCTTGCTTAAGCATACCACGGTCTCTAGGGACAGGGATTTCGAGCAAGTTACAGTTCGGTTAAACGCCCTTGGGGGGCCGTGGGATCAAGAAGCGCGGCTGCGTGGCTGTCAGGACGTGCGGAATGCCTGTTGCAACGTGCAGCGAGGGCTACGGGCGCGCGCATGCGACCGGAGACCACGTTTATCAGCGGTTCATGCCCCTGCTGGTCACGTCGAGATGGGTGAGAGAACTAAGAACCCGATCGAAGACTCCAAAGAGCGGGAAGTGCGCGAGCGTCAATAGTAAAAGAATGGTTGATTTAGGGTATGGTGGGTGCCTTTGAGAGCACCTCAACCCGGCGAAACCCTGCCGGGTTGAGGTGTTGTGATCCATTTAAACGTTGTATTGGTGGTCTGCTCCCCTAAGTGGGCGCCTCTAGTCCCGCCAAGTCCAGTCCCGCCTGAAGCACCGGCTGAACCAGTCCCTTATCGGTGACCTCGCAGTAGACACGGATGACCGGTTCGGTGCCCGAAAAGCGGATCAGAAGCCATCCGTGCTCGCCCAGATCGTACTTGTAGCCATCGATAGTGATGCGCTCCTGGACAGGGAGTCCCGCAATCTTCTCAGGAAGGGTGTCCTCGATACGCGCGCGCGCCTGTGGACGTTTCTCAGACGGGAACCGCACATCGATGCGATCATAGTAGTAAGATTGGCCCACTTTGTCGAAGAGCATCTCCACCAGTTCGGCAGGTGTCTTGCCGGTCTTGACCATGAAATCGAGGAAATAGAGGTTGCCGAGGATGCCGTCGCGCTCCGGGACATTGCCACGGAAAGCGTAGCCGCCGCTCTCCTCGCCGCCGATGAGCGCGTTGGTCTCCAAGAACTTGGGCGCCACGTACTTGAAGCCCACGCCGGTCTCGTAGATCTCCACGCCATACATCTGCGCCAGGCGATTCAGGATTGCGGTCGTTGAGATCGTCTTGACGATCGGCCCCCGGGCGCCGCGGATCTCCAGCAGGTAGTACGCGAGCAGGCCGTAGGCGCGTAGCTGGTCGATGTACTGCCCGTTCTCATCGCCGATGCCCATCCGGTCCGCATCCCCGTCGTTGATCAGCAGGACGTCCGCGTTTAGCTCCACCGACCGCCTGAGCGCCGGGGTGATGTTGGGCTCGATGGGCTCCGGACGCTCCATACCGGGGAAGAGCGGGTTGTGTTCCGCGTGCATCTCCGTGACGACGTTCGTGCCATTCTCCAACAGCCGGGGAAACCAGCCCGCGGCGTTGCCCCACATGGGCTCGCAGAGAATGCGCAAGCCGGCTGTCTTCAGGGCGTCGACGTCTACGAGCTTCTTGATGTGCGTGACATAGGCGGGGTCGGGATCCCATACTTTGACAATCCCACTGTTCTCTGCTTTTTCCAGGGTCAGCGTTTTCACAGCCGCCACACTCCCTGGGATGTATCCCTCGATCTCGCGTAGCCCGTCGGGTGCGATGGCGGCGCCGTCAGCATCGCGCACTTTCAACCCGTTGTCGCCCGGCGGATTATGGCTCGCGGTGATGTTGATCGCGCCCCCGGCCTCCCGCTCCACAGCACTGTAGCTGATGACCGGGGTGGGCGTGTTGTGCGCCGTCAACCAGACGGCGATACCGTTGCCGGCCATGACCTCGGCTGCTGCGGCTGCGAAGTCCGGCGAGCCAAACCGCCGGTCGTAACCGATCACCACACCTTTATCCGCGCCATCGTGGTGCTGAAGATAGGTCGCGAAGGCTTGTGAAACGCGTCGAACGTTGTCAAACGTGTACGTCTCAGCGATCTTCGCTCGCCAGCCATCGGTGCCAAAACTGATGTCGCTCATACCTCTCTCCTTTCGTGAGTTGCTTCGTCCTAATGTGCGCTTTCCGTGCTGCTGAGCTATAGGTTGTGTTCTTGCCTCAGTAGTCGCATATCGGCACGGACCATCATCTCCACCAGCTCTGTGAAGCTGACCTCCGGCTCCCAACCCAGAACCGTTCGCGCCTTCCCCGGATTCGAGACCAGCAGATCGACTTCCGCCGGACGCATAAAGCGGGGATCCTGTACGACGTAATCGTGCCAGTCGAGGTCTACGCACGAGAAGGCAACCTGGCACAGGTCCTGTACCGAGTGGGTGATACCCGTCCCGACGACGTAGTCGTCCGGTTGGTCCTGTTGGAGCATCAGCCACATCGCCCGTACGTAGTCTCCAGCATAGCCCCAGTCCCGCTTTGAGTCCAGATTACCCAGGGCGACCTTGTCGGCAAGCCGCAGCTTGATCTTGGCAACGTGATACGTGATCTTTCGGGTGACGAACTCCAGGCCGCGTCGAGGGCTTTCGTGGTTGAAGAGGATGCCGGAGCATGCGAAGAGATTGTAAGACTCCCGGTAGTTGACGGTGATCCAGTGACCGTAGACCTTGGCGACGCCGTAGGGGGAGCGAGGATAGAAGGGTGTGTTCTCCGTTTGAGGTACTTGGCGCACCTTGCCGAACATCTCCGATGAGCTGGCCTGGTAGAAGCGAATCGTGGGATCGACGGAGCGGATGGCCTCCAGCACGCGCGTGACTCCCAAGCCGGTCACATCACCGGTGAAGACCGGTTGCTTCCAGGAGGTCGGGACGAAGGACTGCGCCGCCAGATTGTAGATTTCCTGGGGTTGTTGTTCGCGCACAATCGCGTTCAGCGACCCTTGATCGAGTAGATCGCCGGAGACCAGCGTGATATCGTCTTGGATATGCTGAATGCGGGAGAAGTTGATCGTGCTGGTGCGGCGGACCATGCCGATAACGTCGTAACCCTGGCTGAGCAGGAATTCGGCGAGATAGGAGCCGTCCTGGCCCGTGATCCCAGTGATCAGGGCACGTCTTTTAGCCATGTAGGTGACCTCCTCTAGAAACGACCCGTGACTGTCCGATAGACCCCGTGGATTCTTCCGAGGGATCTGTCCAAGCGCAACCAAGCTGACCTAGGACGCGGCTTTGATCTTACACCGACGTCAGTGGTCAGCGTGATGGATGCCAGAGATGTGCCGCCACTCGTTCAAGACGTCTTGTACCGTCTGCGAGAATGGAATACGCGGCCTCCAGCCCGTATCAGCGCGCAACTTGGCTGCATTTCCATAGATCACCGGAATGTCACTCGGACGATACTTCGAGGGATCGGGTTCGTATGTGATCTCCACGGTCGCCAGCGCGAGGAGCTGGTCGACGATCCCTTGAATCGGTCGAGGTGTGCCCGAGGCCACGTTATAGGCCTCACCTGCCTCGGCATCCAGCAGAGCCAGGTGATAGGCCCGCACGACGTCTCGCACATCGGTGAAATCCCGAGCCGGACTGAGGTTCCCGACACGGAGGATCGGGGGCTGGCGCCCAGCCTCGATTTCGGCGACCTGGCTGGCAAAGGCGGGCAGGACGAACCGCGGCGACTGGCCGGGCCCTACGTGGTTGAAGGGCCGCATGCGGATAACGGGCAGGTCGTAGCTCACGAAGTACTGGTAGCCCATCAGATCCTGGGTGACCTTGCTCACGCTGTAGGGGTTCTCAGGCCTAAGCAGATGGTCCTCATTGAACGGTAGCTCCTCACCGTTCGCGCGCCCGTATTCTTCCCCAGAACCTATGACCAGAATGCGTGGGGTCAAGTTCAACGCAACGCATCCTTCCAGCAGGTTAAGCTGACCGAGGACGTTGTTTCGGATCGTCTGCCAGGGCTGACGATACGCTGTGGGAACATGAGACTGCGCAGCCAGATGGACGATGTAGTCCGGCTTGTGTGCGCGCAGCGCAGCATCCGTCGCCTCGCGGTCTGTCAGATCGAGTGGGATCAACTGCTCACGCGCACGCCCCTCGTAGTCCTCGGGCAGATGGGGATAGGCGGTGCCGACGATGTCCCATTCCGTCTCCTGCAGAAGGTAGCGGCGTAGGTGTGTCCCGACAAATCCGGTAGCGCCGGTGATTAGTACACGCATAGCATGAATGCTCCCTGATCGCGGCTAGATGCGACACGAGTGGGGTTATTATAGTCACTCTCCGTTGGTGAGAAAGCGGGCGCATGGGTCTCACCGGTCGCGCCGCGACCGCTCTCTGTGTTGAAGCGGCGTCCGTGATGCTGTGTGAAGGTACTCGGTCACCGATGCTAACGCCAGTCGATGAGCGTGACATTGCCCTCGTCGGTCAGATCGACAGGCGCGTCCTCTCCCAGGGTGAAGATCTGGACGTCGCCATCGTCGATGAGCGCGACTGCGTCGCCCGAGGGGCTCCAGACCCATGCCGGGAGCTCCAAGCCGCCATCACCGTCAGGTAGGTAGAGCGGTCGCTGGTTGGAGCCGTCGATATCGATCAGATAGAGCGCGTAGCGGCTGGTCGCGCTCTGGAAAGGGATCAGGGCGCGTCCGAAGAGAAGGGTCGTGCCGTCGGGGGAGAAGGTGGGCGCTGCCCAGGTACCGACCTCGACGGCCAAGGTGGCGCTATAGCTGCCGGTCGTCTCCAGCGAGATAAGGTTGAAGACCGGGCTCTCCTCGGGGCTTTCGTCGCCCTCCAAGGGCGCGTGGGTCACGCTCGCGATGAAAGAACCACTGGGCGACCAAGAGAGCGCCGGATGCCATGCCCAGCTGCTGAAGGTGCGAAGCGCGGCGAAGTGGATCAGCACCTCTCGCTCGCGCGCGTCTAGCTCCACAATACCGACACTCTCCGGACGACTGAAGGCTAGCCTTTCGCCCTCTGGACCCCAGGCATAGCGGGTGCCCCACCACCCATGGCCGCCTCCAGCCTCCGGCTCCAACACCTGACGCCGCGAGACCAGTGTGTCCTTGTCGGAGATGCGGCCCGTCCATAGGTCATTGTGTCCTCGCCAGCCCGGTGCTTGCTCCGTCGTCTCTGCCGTCGTCCAAGCGATGGTGGTGCCATTGGAGGCCCATCCGGCCCAGAGCACGTCCTCCAGACTGAGCGGCACGGGATCAGGCGACGCCTGGGTCGTGCTCACCAACCAGAGTTCGTTGAGATGATCCGACTCCGTAACGGCCTGGGTAAAGAGCAGTTGGCGGCCGTCGGGGGAGAGCGTGAAGACCCGCCCGTCCAGGTCTCCAAGATGCGTTAGCCGCCGTCGCTGGAAGGAGCTGTCCCGGATCGACCAGGCGTCCTGTTTGCTGAGATAAGCCAACGTCCCCTCGATCTCCAAGTTCTGCAACTTCGGCTTAGTGCCGACGAGCCGTACTTCATCCTCTGGCTCGACTAACAGCTCCTCAGCTACCAGAACCCGTTCGACCTCCTCCTGATCCTCGTACGTGATGCGGTAGCGCCGCTCCAGGGTGCCTGAGCGCCCCGACTGGAGTAGCCGCGATTCGCCCTCGGGTACGGTGGCGTCACGCAGGATCTGGCGCTCAAAAGGGATGGTCTGGCTCATCACCAGCGTTGAGTAACTGACCCGCACAATCGTGACGGTCAGGCCGTCTCGCACCACGGTGATCTCGGGTGGCGAAACGCGATCCATCGGCCCCAACTGGACGTCGGTCTCGTCCAGGAACTCCCTCACGGTTCGGGCTTGGGTTTCATAGGCTTGGGATGTTCCATCGACGACCAAGGTGACGTCATAGGCGGCGGTTGGAAGGGTGGGGGCAGCGCTGCAACCGGTGAACAACACGGCTACCACTACTGGCATCGCAAGCAGGATGGCGACGGGCATGAGATGCGTAGGGATGGCTCTTCGTCCAGGCGTCATTGGGCCACTTACCTTCCTGTCACGACTACCTCGGCGTTCGACGGCTCCTGTCGTGCTTCCGGAGCCGACGCGCCCCATCGAAATGCATGCGCTCCCTTCAACAGATCGCGCACATCCCAGACCATATCCTGGGCCAACACACCGATGGTAGCGGCGGCGCCGTTGCTGTCAAGGAGCAGGAAGGCGTCACCGGACGACGCCCAGCGAACCGAGCCCTGCGCGTCGGTTTGAGATAGCAGAGCCAGCGGCTCCAGATCGGTGGATGATGGGGAGGGCAGGGCATAGAGCCCCGGTGGGAGCCCTTGCGGGCCTTCATCTGCCCAATGGAGGAACGTGAGGCCGCGGTTGGCTACGACTTGAGGCGAGCGCGGATGAAGCTGTGCGGACCCAATCATGCACAGTGGATCAGCGGCCACCGTGGCCTCGACGCCGCCTGACGGGTCGAGCGCCAGAAGGTCGATCCATCCAACGCATCCCTGGGCTGCGGTATCCCAGGTGACCCAAAGGCCCGCGTCGTCCCAGCTCATTCCCAAAGCGCACGGCGCCGCGCAAATGGCGCTGGTGTCGATCGCTTGCTCGGGCGTGCCGACCGGTAGTAGACCGAGCGATGGCGCCTCGATAGCCCTGGACTCCACCAGGAGCCACGCCCCGTCGGGGGACCAGTCGAGTACGCGGGCGGCTTTGCCGTCAAAGCCAGCGACAAGCTGGGGCGTGTTGACGGTCTGGATCGGCGCAACCCAGATGCCGCGACTGTCAACGAACGTGAGCTGTTGCTGATCAGGTGATAGCTTGAACCCCATACAGAGCCGATCCGGCACACCTTTGCAGAATCCGATCTCTTGCTGCCGGGCCTTTGGATTGTTGAGGTCGAGGGCCAGAATAGTCCCAGAGGCCCCATTCGCGGCCTGTAGCGCGCCTCGCATCGGCTGGACATCCCACGCAAGATAGATCAGGGCACTGGCGTCTCTAGTGATGGCGAAGTGAACACCGCCGGGGCCTAGGAGGCGTCCGGCGGTGGGCAGCAGCCGATGCTCCCGGAGCGCTCGATCCAGCACAAAGAGTTCACCGACATCGGTGACGTAAACGACGTACCGGGGATCAGCTGCGACGCGGTAGTCCAGAATCGCCTCACCCTCGGCGGACTGCGCGGGGGGGATCTCGTCAAGCGTGCCGCCCTCCGCCAGGCATACCCAGAGCTTGCCGGCGCGCAGGAAGTACAGGTCGGCGGGCATGGTGGGGCAGGCGTCGGACGTCACGGGGGTGGGCGGCAGCAGTAGCCCAGGGGGGATCGTTGGCGTCGGAGTCAGGGTAGGGGTCGGCGTGGGCGTGGGCGTCGGCGTAGGCGTGAGCGTCGGCGTGGCGGTGGGCAGGATCGGGGTGCGCGTTGCCGTCGGCGTCGGGGACGGCTCCACAGTCACGCAGCCTGCCAGCGCCAGGATTGCGAGCACCAGAAGCGCAAGTTGTGGGTATGTCGTCCGCCCCATCACCTTGCTCACAGGGTCGTCCCCCTGCCATCCGAAGCCGTCTGGCTGAGAAGGCGTCTCACATGAGCGCGGGCCTCCACTTCGGTCGTGATCTCGCCAGCAGCTTGCTCCTCTGTGAGTTCCGCCAGGATCCGGCCTATCTCCGGCCCCGACGGTACCCCCATCCTCAGGAGGGCATGCCCTCCTAGTAAGGGCTTGGGTTCGATGACCTCCTCGTGATGTTGGAAGTAACTCGTAAGCAGCGCGTGAGCGACCTTGAGACGATGCTCCCATGCCTCGCGGGAGGGCAACCGAACTCGCTTCGCCGCGGTCCCCATCAACGCGAGCAAAATAGCGCCCACGCCTGCGTCACCGGTCGCTTGAAAATAGCGGTAGGTGTCGCGACGCGTCACCGTGCGGGCGTGGCTTGCGACGCCGGTGAGCGGGTTCGCCACGAGCTCCTCAAAGATCTCAGGTCCCGCGAGGACCAGCTTGACGAAGCGGATCGCCCGATTCGAGAAACGAAGGGCCTTCATCTGATCCTCGACGCTTTCAGGAATGGAATCCATCAGAGCAGCCCACGGAAGCAGGTCGGCACGGGTCAAGCCGGAGACCGCAGCGTCCATATACGCTTGCAGCGGCTCCCGCTGGCATGCTAACTCGGTCGTCAGTGCGTTCCACATCCATGCCGGCGAAGTTGGCTCGGCGGTGGGCAGTGGGCGATCGCTCAGCCAGTAGAGCGCTTCTACGGTCGTGGTGACGGTGGCCCGAATGTGGTCCCACCCGGTGGGATAGGATTGGGGGGACGTGCTGGGTTCTGCAGCCAGGTGGGCCAGGGCCGGCAGGACGTATGGCAGGAGTCCCAAGGTCTTCATGTCCTGAAGCGCCTGTGATACCGTAGCGTGGGTCATTAGCTTAACCAGCTCGTCGCGGACACGCTCCGGCGCGACCTCGGTGATCAACCGCGCGTCATCTTGGAGCTGGTCTCGGGTATCCGGCGTGATCTCAAGCGCGAACTGGTGGGTTTGGCGTATGGCGCGAAGCAGCCGGGCGGGGTCGTCGCGGAACGCGTCGGGGTGCGTAAGGCGCAGCCGTCCTGCAGCAAGATCTGCTTCGCCACCGGTCGGGTCGATAAGGCGACCTTCTAACGTGAGCGCCATCGCGTTGACGGTGAAATCGCGCGCCGCCAGATCGGCGCGGATATCGGGCGCCCGGAGTTCGGCGAAATCGAGCGTGACCTCCTTGCGCTTGCGCAGGCCCTCGTCCTCCCTGAGGAGAGACAAGGGTTGATACCTATAGGCGTTGGGCTGTGAGCGGCGTATGATCACCCGCCCTGTACCTCGCTTCGCATCCAGAGGATAGTAGGCGCCGCCGAGGGTGTTGGCTACCTTTCTGGCAAGTGCCAATCCGTCCTGCACGACGACAAAATCCCAGTCTTGGGGTGGCCGACCTAGCAGCAGATCTCGCACAGGACCGCCGGCTAGCCATATGCACCTGTCAGCGGCCACGCGGCGGATCATCGACAGGGGCCAGGCGGGCATGGCAACGTACGGCGCAGAGGGGGAGACCCACAAGATGCTCAGGTTCTCATCGGGGCGCGCCGCTTCTGCGCGGCGGCGGACGCTCTGTTCTGCGTCGCCGGCGCTGACCACCACTCGGTCCTCTCCGAGAGCGATCCATCGCCCTGCGTATGCCTTCAACTCTGTACTGAATCGTGTCATCTCTGCGC
>JBNGDU010000203.1:0-14415 GCA_049975025.1 Anaerolineae bacterium | reverse complement strand
GAGATGGGGTTGACAATCGCTGCCCAACCGCTAACATGACTGCATGTCTGATACTGTGGCAGAGCGTGTGCAGCCTGAGCGAGGAAGGCTCAGTATTCTGCTAGCTGTCACGCTGATGAGCATCACCCTCTTTCGCATCGTGGAGCTCCCCACCCTCAATTGGGGCGTGCTTCAGATCTTTGGGTCTCCCTTAGGGTTCGCGTTTGGGGGTGGCGCGCTGCTCACCTTGCTGGTGGTGGGGCTTGTCGCGACCGGAACCCTTGCTATTCTGCAGGATCATCCTTATCGCGAGAACCAAGAGCGACCGCTGCTGTTCGCCTTGATCACACCCTCATTTGGAGCACTTATCACCTCGATCTTCATCCTGCAAACCACCACTTGGCCCTTATGGTTAGCTGCCCTATTGACCAGCGGCGTGATGATCGGCATCTTAGTTCACCTTAGCTATCAGGCTCTGTCCCCGCGGAGCCCCGGCTATCCGGGCGCGCGGACCTTGCTGAATATCTTCGACTACTTGATGGGTTTCGCTCTCTTCAGCCTGATTCTTGGCCGGCAGGGACGCGCTTTGGTCACATCGCCAGCCGTGCTTTTGGTCTCCGGGCTGCTGGCGGTGGAACTTCTGAGCGCCACCGGAGTCGACATCAGACGGGTGCTACTGTATGGTGGCACAATAGGGCTACTTGCGAGCGAGTTGGCCTGGGTGCTAGGATATTGGCCGATCTCCTCTTGGACTGCGGCCACGATGCTCACCGTAGGACTCTACATCTGGAGCGGCATTGGCTACCAACACCTGCTCGAACGTTTGAACCGGCAGATTATCGCGGAGTTTGTCGCGATCGGACTTCTTATGTTTGTGCTTGTACTTTGGATTCGACCATGAAATGTGGGGGCTTTCGTGCGACCAGGGTGTCTAGAGTCGCGCCTGTGGTTGCTTGCCACGTCATTGGTTATCCCATTAAGGAGTAAAGAGTGGAAAGAAAAGCGAATAGTATCATCAATCAGAAGTTGCCACCGAGACTGGCTCGTCTCGAGAAGTTAGCCTACAACTTCTGGTGGTCTTGGCATCGTCAGTCCAGGGATCTTTTCAAACACGTTGACCGGACCTTGTGGACCACCACACGTCACAATCCTGTTAGAATTCTCCGTGAAACACCACAGGAGCGTATCGATCGTCTCGTCAAGGATCCTTCTTTCTTACGTGACTACGACGCTGTTCTTATGGAAATGGACAGGGATACAAAAAACGGGAACCTATGGTACCGCCACAACTATCCCCAACTCGTCGACCACACCATCGCCTACTTCTCGGCTGAATTCGGATTGCATACCTCCCTGCCAATCTACTCCGGGGGACTGGGTGTCCTGTCAGGAGATCATACTAAGGAAGCGAGCGACCTTGGTCTTCCCTTCGTTGCCGTGGGATTCCTCTACGAGCAAGGCTATTTCCGGCAACGCTTGGATCATAGTGGTTGGCAGGAGGCCATCTACCCTCCCCTAAATCCAGAAGAAGTCGCGCTCCGGCTTGTCACCCCCGAGGAGGACAGCTGCGGCACCGTTCTTGTTGAGGTCGGTGACCGTCAGATCTGCCTTCAGCTTTGGGAGGTTCTGGTCGGACGCGCTCGCCTTTATCTCATCGACGCTGGCGTCGCCGAAAACGCGCCATGGGATCGGCAACTGACAGCCCGGCTCTACGGTGGCGACCGGGAGATGCGAATCCAGCAGGAGATTCTTCTAGGTATCGGTGGGGTGCGCGTACTCCGTGCACTGGGAATTGAACCCAAGATCTGGCACATTAACGAGGGGCATTCTGCTTTCATGGTCCTGGAACGGCTCCGAGAATACGTGGCGCAAGGCCTCAGCTTCGAAGAAGCCCAGGAGCAGGTTCGCGCCAGCACAATCTTCACGACGCACACCCCGGTGCCGGCGGGTCACGATGCATTTGACTTCGGGCTTATTGACAAGTACTTCCGCGACTTCTGGCCTCAGCTCAACCTGGATCGAAATGAGTTCCTGGCCTTGGGTAACTACGACCCGGGCTACGGGGCCGCATTCAACATGACGAAATTGGCGCTCTCGCTGTCCGGACGCGCTAATGGCGTGAGTGAACTCCATGGTGAGGTCAGCCGCAAAATGTGGCATAGGATGTGGGCGGATCGGCCTGTGGAGGAGGTGCCCATCGGTCAAGTTACCAATGGCGTGCATCTCTCATCTTGGACCGGCGAAGCTATGCACCGGCTTTACCGTAAGTACATTAGCCCGGATTGGGTCCAACGTCAAGACGATCCACTTCTCTGGGCACGCATCGAGGAACTACCGGATAGCGAACTCTGGGAGTCACACGTCTATCTCAAGCGCAAGATGTTCTCCATCATCCGGGAACGCGCACGCCAAGATCGCATCACGCGAGCCGCGCCGCCGGAACAACTTCTGGCGTCGGGCATCTTCCTCGACCCAGACGCGCTTGTAATTGGATTCGCTCGCCGATTCGCCACGTACAAACGTGCCAACCTGATCTTCCGGGACTTGGACCGGCTTAGGCGGCTGATTCACGATCCTTACCGACCCGTTCAGGTGATCTTCGCCGGCAAAGCGCATCCTGCGGATGATCCGGGCAAGCTGATGCTACAGGAGATCTACAACTACGCGCGAGATCCTGAATTCGGAGGACGTATCAGCTTCGTCGAGGACTACGATATGCATATTGCACGCTATCTGGTTCAGGGCGTGGATGTATGGCTCAACACACCGCGCAAACCCAATGAGGCGAGTGGAACCAGCGGTATGAAGGCGGCTTTTAACGGGGTCCTTAACCTGAGCATCTTGGACGGCTGGTGGGCAGAGGCCTACAATGGTCGCAACGGATGGGCCATCGACCCCGGCGTTGAGTACGGCGACATCCAGAGACAAGACTGGGCCGACGCTGAAGCCCTTTACACCGTCCTCGAAGAGGAGGTCGTGCCCCTCTTCTATCAGCGGGACCACGACTACATCCCCCGGGGCTGGATCGCCATGATGAAGGAAGCCATCAGAACCGTAGGGCCACAGTACTCAACGCGTCGCATGGTGAAACAATACACGGAGAGGTACTACGCCCCGGCGCTGAAGGAGAGTCTGGCCTCGGAAGAAGAGGCCCCTGTCAAGGTACGGGTCCCGTAATCGATTCCAGCAGACCGGGGGGCTGCCAACGGAGAGATCAATAAGCTCCTAGACGTCTGAGGTGCGCATCACTCAAACCGAAGTGGTGCGCGATCTCGTGACGCAGCACTCGGCGGACGGTCTGTCGCATCTCATCCTCGGTACGGCACCGCAGCTCGATAGGCCCTTGGTAGATGCTGATCTTGTCGGGCAGGACCAAGCCATAGCGATGAGTCCGCCGCGTCCGAGGCACGCCCTGGTAGAATCCGAGCAGATCCGAAGGTCGCCGCACACCGGCCTTAGCCAGAACTTGTGCGCCGGGCCATGTCTCAACGATGACCTCCACATTCTCCATCTTGTCTCGAATCTCCGCGGGCAGTTCATCGATGGCGGCAGCAACAAGTTTTTCAAACGCACGACGGTCCATAGTAAGCCTATTATATATGATCTGGCAGCAGGTGCCGGTGGCCACAAGCCCGCACCGGCATGTGGGATGACGTTGTGTGCGAGTCACCCTTGAAATTGAATGCAGATCTGCTATAATTGTACGTGGGGATGATCGGTTTCGACGGGGAAGGCTGGCCGTGAGCTGCGAGCCGGGGAGGCTCCGTTCCCGTGAACCCAGGAGCAAAACTTTAAGTGCCAACAATATGGCCAATAATTGGGCTCCAGTCGCAGTCGCTGCGTAAGCAGTAACGGACTGAACCCAAGACCTGATCGGGATATCCGGTCACGCCCCTCTCGCATCTCGCATGCGTGCGAGAGTCAGGCGACATAAAGTATGCGTGCAGGTTGTTCGACACCGATAGAACAGCTCAAGACCATCGGTTAGTTCCGGAAGCGACGCGGTCGGCAGCGGACCTCCGGGCGAAATCGAATCGCCGACTATGCTTGTAGATGCTCATTGTCGAATTCTTCGGACGCGGGTTCGATTCCCGCCATCTCCACTCCGTTCAAAGGGCCGGGCGGCTGAAGGGCCACCGGTCCTTTTGCTTGTGAAGCCAGGAGAGATATGGTCTCAAGTCCCGAATTCCTCTTGATCACCGGCGCGCGGCAGGTGGGCAAGAGCACCGCCTGTCTCCGCGCAGTGAGACGTATGCAAAAAGCTGGATTAAGCGTCTCAGGACTTTCGACCACACGCACCGGCCCCCATGATCTAGAGGTGACCGAGATTCACACCGGTGAGACGTATCCTCTGACCGGTCCTTTTGGTGAGCAAGAGCGTGCCGGCAACCGGCATGGCGCCCAGGATTTCCGTCCTCTTCACTTCAACATGCTGCCCCAGGCAATGGCCCGAAGCGAACGGGCTCTCCACACCGCCTTTCCCACGGAAGTCCTCTTATTGGACGAGATCGGACCGTTGGAGCTGAAACGCAAAGAGGGTTGGTTCGGGGCAATTGACCTCCTGCAGCGAGAGCAGTACGAGGTAGCGATCATCGTCGTGCGTCTCGAACTTCTCGGCGACCTCGTGTCCGTGCTGCCGGGGAGTTGGTTCCGCCTACTGCACATCACTGTGGCGAATCGAGATAGCGTGGTAGAACAGCTTGTCAGCGAGGCCCTAGCAGCTTGCGCGTCCAGGCGAGAACTCACGGGTACGTCCACCCGTGGACTCGCCCAGGGAGAAGGTTAGATATGGCGTCATCTTGGCCTATTGTCGGTCACCGTTGGGCAGTGCAGCAATTGCAGCACGCCGTTGAACACGGAGAAGTCCCTCAAGCGCTCTTGATCACCGGACCCGATAGCGTCGGCAAACGCACCTTGGCCCTGACGCTTGTCGCCGCGATGTTGTGCAGATCAGATGAAAACAGACCTTGTGGAGAATGTCTGGCATGTCGCAAACTCGACTCCGGCAACCATCCTGACTTCATGCATGTGAAGCTCGAGGACGATAGCGCGCATCTGAGGATCGATCAGATTCGTCAGATGGAGCGCTTTCTTGCGCTCACGCCTAAGGAGAGCGAGCGCAAGATCGCCCTGGCAAGCGATTTTGAGCGGGCCACTACCAGCGCAGCCAACGCCCTGCTCAAGACGCTGGAGGAGCCACCGAGATACGCCAATTTGATTCTGCTTGCCACCGACGCGGACCTGTTGTTGCCCACCATTGTCTCAAGAAGCCAGCAGATCAATCTCCGTCCCTTGTCCAGTCAGGAGGTCGCCGGCGCATTGACATCGCAGTGGCAGGTTGAGGAACAGGAGGCGCAACGCCTGGCGCGCATGTCTGGCGGGCGCATTGGTTGGGCGGTGCGCGCAGCTACACACCCGGAGTTCTACCAGAAGATGATGACGGCGTCAGAAACCCTGGTCTCGGCGTTGGGGCAAGATCTACCCTCGCGGTTCGAAACCGCGGAGACGCTTGCCCACGCATCTGCGGAGCTCCAAGAGATCCTGGAGTATTGGATGACCTTCTGGCGCGATATCCTGCTCATCCAAATGGACAACGCCGAAGCCGTGGTGCACCAAGAGCTCTTCCAGACCCTATCCCATATCGCTAAGAGTGTTTCAGCTCAGGTAACGGTCGAGGTGCTCAATGCGCTGGAGCAATCGCTGGAAGGGTTAATGAGTAATGCTAACACTCAACTTCTGACAGAGAATTTGCTGCTCAACTTGCCTACGGTGCGAACAAGAAAATGAGGCCATTGCGTTTCAGGGCACAGGGCAACGCTCCGGTGTCGGTTGGAGCAGGCCGTGGCAACTCAGGACAGACCGGGGTAAGTCGGCTGATCGCAGATCGTTTCGACTACGGATGGCGGAAGGCAGTTGTCTGCGTGCAATGTACTGAAAGAAGCTGAGGATACCGGGTCAGGCTGAACGACCGTTGAAATACGATAAGAATAAGTCAAGACGAAATTGCCAGTTTCCAGAGCACTGAGAACGGCTAGTTTGTCGAGGAACTGATAACTCGGACGACAGGTTGAGGCTATCTTATCCTACAGGCTGGTTTGTGACGTCGCGGACCGCGCTTACGGTCTCCGAGACAGGAGCGAAGTCAGATTCCACCGACAGGCGTAGAGCTGTACGCTCTTTTCCTTCGATCAGGACTTCACAGAAGGCGGGGATACAGACGATCTGGATCTCATCGAGTTCCAGATATCCTCGCGCAATGGCGATGGCCTTTACCGCTTGATTAACGGCGCCGGCGCCAATCGCCTGTACATCAACTCGACCCCGCTCCCTTACAATTCCAGCGATAGCCCCAGCTACTGAAGTGGAACGAGAACTGGCAGCAACTTTGACTAGATCCATGTGAGCCTCCTAGTTGCGCTACCCCTATGGTGTATTCTCATTATATTGATTTTGCTCTCAAATAGCAAGTAAACCTTCGTGAAATGATATGCCCCGCCATTTCCAATACCAACAGGCAACCGAAGAGACCCTTTCGGTAAGCGAGCTCTAACGAACCACGCTCAGGGTAGCGGTCGATCATGAGGGGGCTCAAATGCCTCGAAGCACCGAAAAGTACAGACTAAGCGGACCGCTTCTGAGTGAAATCTTGGAAGCACTTCAGCTCGTCTCTGGTTTGTCCTCCCACCTCGCTGCAAGTATAATGCCGGCGCTGAGATCTGGTGCCGCTTGCGGAGCTTTCGGAGAGGAGAGTCGGGACGGTGTATCGCTACGCCATCGCCTACAAGCCTTTTGACGTGCTCTGTGCATATCGCGACCGTCACGGGCGTGAGACGCTGGAGACAATGGGGTTGCCCCCTGCCCTGAACCCGGCCGGGCGACTTGACCTTGACAGCGAGGGCCTGCTCTTACTGACAGATGACGGGCAAGCGCTTCATCGGTTGACGCACCCGGATTTCCACCATACGAAGACCTATGTCGTGCTGGTGCTGGGTCATCCCGACCTAAGCACGTTGGATCATCTCCGGCAGGGAGTTGAGATCAAACTCGGGAAGACGCGGCCCGCAGATATCGAGGAACTACGGGTCCCGCCCCCGCTCCCCCCTTTTCCGAAGCCATTACCGGCACCGGAGAAGACAACCTGGCTGCGGATGGTACTCCAGGAAGGCATGAATCGCCAGATCAAGCGCATGACGGCTGCGGTTGGCCATCCGACAGTCCGGTTAGTGCGCGTCGCCATCGGTCGCTTGAGCCTGCCACCGGATTTGGCGCCGGGCCAGTGGCGTGATCTCAATGCAATAGAACGAAGAGTCCTCATCGAGGAGATCTGGCCCCATGGTCGACAAACCGATGACAGTCAGGCTGGCGGATAGACAGTGTCAGCCGACAAGAGCATGCACCCTCAGTGCAGGAGGTCCTATTGAAACTCTCCATCGTTATCCCCGCCTACAATGAAACAGAAACCATCGCTGAGATCGTGGCCCGAGTCCGATCGGTACATCTCGATGTGCAGATCTGGGCGAATCGGGCTAATGAGACATGGGTACATCTGGAACGAGAGGTCATCATCGTTGATGATAACTCCACCGATGGGACACGAGCCTATCTTGAGACATTGAAGGATGAACCCAACGTCACCGTCCTGCTGCACGACGAAAACCAGGGAAAAGGCGGAGCGGTTCGCACAGGGCTTCAGGCAACCACCGGTGATATCTGCCTGATCCAGGACGCCGACCTGGAATATGACCCTCGGGACTACGTCAGGCTCCTGCAGCCTATCCTGGAGAAACGCACCCAGGTGGTATATGGATCGCGCTTCCGCGGCGGTCCGACGAAGGCGATGTTCTTCTGGCACGCCGTGGGCAACCGTTTACTCACCTTCGTCACCAACGTCCTCTACAACACGATTTTGACCGACATGGAAACGTGCTACAAAGTCTTCACCCGGGAGGTGGCAGACAAGCTGGAGCTGCGCGCTCGTCGTTGGGGTTTCGACCCGGAGATCACGGCCCAGATCCTGTTAAGCGGTTATCGGATCTACGAAGTCCCAATCTCCTATACGGGCCGGGAATTCCACGAGGGGAAAAAGATCTCCTGGAAGGATGGTTTCACTGTGCTCTGGACGTTGCTCAAGTATCGCATCTTGGGGTACTCACCCAAGCTCAGCTAGCCCCGCAACCGATTTAACTTGACGAAAACGAGAAACCACACAAAATACTTCTGATCCGAGGTCTTGTCCCCAACCAAGCGATTCAGAGGGCGAAGATGACGCTTTTTAAGCTTCCTACCATCACACGTCCAATCCGGCATCTGCAGCGGTATCGTCAGATTCTTACTGTCTTCAGCAAGCACGGATTTGGCTTTGCCCTCTCACACCTACCGGCGGAGCGCTTCTGGACACGTGAACTCCATCCCTTCCCCACCCGCGAGCCGGCGACTTTGCCGACCCATTTTCGTCAAGCTCTTGAGGAGCTAGGGCCGGCCTTTGTCAAGTTGGGCCAGATGTTGAGCACGCGACCGGATCTGCTGCCCCCTAGCTACATCAACGAGTTGACGAGGTTGCAGGACAAAGTCAAGCCGGTCCAGTGGGAAGAGGTCCAGAAGGTGATTGAGGAGGAGCTCGCGTCACCTTTGGCGGAAGTTTTCGATGAGATTGACACGGTTCCGCTGGCATCGGCCTCGCTCGCGCAGGTCCACACTGCGAAGCTCGCCACGCGACAGCGCGTCGTGCTTAAGGTTCAGCGCCCTCACATCTACCGAACCTTGAGAACCGATCTGGAGATCATCCACGATCTTGCTAAGTACGCGCAAAATCACACGCCCCTCGGACAAGTCTACGACCTGGTCGGAATCGCGGACGAATTCGCCGACACGTTAAATGCTGAACTCGATTACAGGACAGAGGGGCGCAACGCGGACCGCTTTCGAGCCAACTTCAGGGATGAGTCCGCCGTCTATTTCCCCTGGGTGTACTGGGATTACACCACAAAACGCCTTCTCGTCATGGAGTACATCGAGGGCATCAAGATCTCAAACATCGAGGCCTTGGACGAAGCCGGCGTCGACCGCAGCAAGGTCGCGAACAACGCGGCGCGCATGATCATCAAGGAGGTTCTCGAGGACGGTTACTTCCACGCCGATCCTCACCCGGGCAACTTCATCGTCATGGACGATGAGGTCATCGGAGCCATGGATTTCGGCATTGTCGGCTTTCTGAGCCGCAGCGATCGCACAAACCTGATTCGGCTCTACAACGTCGCGGTTCAGTTGAACGGCAAGGGGGTCACCGACGAGCTCATTCACATCGGTGCCGCACCCCCAGACGTCGACCGGCAGGCGCTTACCCGCGATATCGAACGGCTACTACAATACTATCACGGGCTGGAGTTGCGAGATATCCGGTTCAACGACCTGCTTGACGACGTGATGCCTATCGTCTTCGAGTATCGTCTGAGACTTCCCACAAATCTGTGGCTGCTGGCGAAGACGTTGGCGATGATGGAGGGTATTGGCATCAAGCTGGCCCCCAACTTCGATATCTTCGCCTTCTCCGCGCCCTACGTGAACAAGTTGATACTGAGCACCGCGCTCCCAAGTCGTGAGTGGGTCTCTGAGGTTGTGCGTCGGGGGCTGGCGTGGAGCGATCTGCTTGACGAGCTGCCGCACGCAGGAAAACTTCTTATCGATCGATTCGAGAAGCAGGAGCCCATCAAGCTCTCGCTCGATGAGTCCAGCCTGAACTATCTCGACAGGCTGGTCACCCGCCTAGCTCTAAGCATGATCATCGCGGGGATGATCGTGGGACTGGCGTGGCTGATCCCGGCTGCGACGCAGGCAAGCTGGCTCGTGCAGGCCCTGGTCATTGTCAGCTTCCTGATCGCCGTTATCATGGGCGCCCGAATCCTATGGTCCATCGTGCGGCGGCGTTGATAGATCCATCAACGCCGACACCCTGAACTTCGACCTCGCCTTTCCTGTCCTCACCAAATTGAGCTTGTAGACAAGGCCGGTCGTCTGCCTCCACACGCGCCCATGTGACGTATCAACCGGCGCGACTTCACAAGAACCGCGGGGATTTGCCCAGACATTCCACCATGCTACAATAACCGTTATGGAATACGAAGGTCACCCCCTACTTAGAGAGCTCAATAGTCAACAGCAGGCAGCTGTCACGACCTTGATCGGTCCTGTCTTAGTACTCGCGGGGCCCGGTTCGGGCAAGACGCGCGTGCTGACACACCGCATTGCTTGGCTGCTTTCCGAGATGGATGTTGCCCCCTGGCACGTCCTGGCTGTGACCTTCACCAATAAGGCGGCCCGCGAGATGCGCCATCGCTTGGACACAATGCTAGGCGACACGTCGACCCAGGCCATGACGCTGGGCACTTTTCACGCCACGTGTGCCCGCATCCTCCGGCGCGAAGCGGACAACCTCGGGCTTTCATCGAATTATCTGATCTTCGATACCGATGACCAGCTTACGGTTATGAAGCAGGTCGTCGCCGAAATGGGGCTGGACGACAAGCGCTATCGTCCCCGGTCGCTGTTGAATGCCATATCCGCTGCCAAGAACGAGCTGCTGACGCCTACAGCTTATCCAACTCGTACCTACTACGATGAGATCGTCGTGAGAGCCTACACGCGCTACCAAGAAGCCCTGCTCAGCAACGACGCTATGGACTTCGACGATCTTCTTATGGCCACAGCCACGCTACTCCAGGACGACCCCCTGGCACTCACTCGCTATCAGGAACGGTATCAACACATTCTGGTGGATGAGTTCCAGGACACCAACATCGCACAGTACACCATTCTGAGATTGTTGGCTAAAAACCACCGGAGTCTCTACGTCGTCGCCGACGAGGATCAGTCGATCTATTCCTGGCGTGGTGCAGACTATCGCAACATCTCGCGGTTGCGCAAAGAATTTCCCGAAACACAGGAATTCCTGCTGGAGCGGAATTATCGCTCCACACAGATCATCCTCGACGCGGCTCAGGCGATCATTGCCCGAAACCAGGATCGCACCTCCAAGCACCTGTTCACAGAAAAGACGGGCGGTTATCCCATTGCGCTCCACGAAGCCTACGACGAGCAAGAGGAAGCCGAGTACATCGCACGAGAGATCCAGCGTCTCACACGGACCGGCATCGAGGTCGGAGACATGGCCGTTATGTACCGGACCAACGCCCAGTCCCGAGCCCTGGAGGAATCGTTTATCCGTCACAACACCCCCTATCGACTGATAGGCGCCACGCGCTTCTATTCGCGTAAGGAGATCAAGGATATCCTGGCTTTCCTGCGACTGGCTCTGAATCCCGATGATGACGTCAGCTTTATGCGTGTGGTCAATGTGCCCCCGCGCGGCATCGGTGCGCGCACGATGGCTCGTGTGAGCGAGGAAGCCCGCCGGCTGGACACCAGCCTCTACCGGGGTCTACTCTCACTGGTGCGCTCCGACGACCTGCGGAGCCGCGCCGCGCGGGTGCTTTCAGCCTTCGCCACCATGGTCCACCAATGGGTGGAGCTTCGCGAGGAGCTCAGTGTAGCTCGCCTGATGGATCGGATTATCAGCGATACCGACTATGAATCCTATCTGCGAGACGGCAGTGACCAGGGCGAGTCGCGGTGGGAAAATGTCATGGCGCTGCGCGCCGTGGTGTCCGAAACACCGAACGTCTCGCTCATCGACTTCCTGACCGAGGTGGCGCTGGTCGCCGACGTCGACGAACTCTCGGAGGAAGTCGATGCGGTGACGCTGCTGACCCTGCACAGCGCAAAGGGACTGGAGTATCCTGTCGTCTTTGTCACGGGCATCGAGGAAGGTCTCCTCCCCCACAGCCGCTCTATGGAGTCACCTATGGACATCGCCGAGGAGCGTAGGCTGCTTTACGTGGGTATGACTCGAGCGAGAGAACGACTCTATCTGACCTACGCGTTTCGCCGTGGTTGGCGTGGCTATCGTAGCAGTGAACCATCAGCTCCCTCTCGCTTCCTCGAAGACCTACCCGAAGAGGTGTTGCGCGAGCCACGTGCAGCAAAGCGCTCAACGACCTCCCGTCCAAGCTGGGCGGGAAGTTCGTGGAATGCGCCATCACGCACACCTTCGAGCAGAACGAAACCCGAACCTCAGTACCGCACCGGGCAGAGGGTGCAGCACGCTTTCTACGGTGAGGGGATGGTTCTCGAGAGCGAGTTGGAGGGTCGCCAGGAGATGGTGACCGTGCTTTTCGGCAACGGTGTCGGGGTTAAGAAACTGTTGAGCAGTATGGCGCCCATGGAGCTCTTGCCAGATCACTGAGTTGCCAGCTTACCTCTGAGGGCTACATTTTCGGGGTCGCGCAACGATAGACCACACACTTCCTTATAGACTCTCTGCAGATCAAGAACTGAGAGCGGCGGAGGAAATCAGGATGATAGCTAAGTTCAAGACCAGAAGCCCCATGGTTCTCTTGAGCCTTTTAGGAGGACTCCTGACCGTGGTCGCTCTGTTGTGGTTCGCGACCGACGGTCACGCGAACGTCATTTCCTCGCCTATGAGCCGGGGTCAGAAGGTGCTGGATAGTCTACCGGCAGCTGAGCTGCCGGCGGAACTCAATCACGTCACCTCACCCAGGGGTTTCTCGATGATCACAGCCGAGATCGCCCAAATCACCTGCACCCTGGAGACGACCACGACCGACAAAGCTCCAGTCGACAATCATACCTTCAATACGGCCGCAGCCATAGCTAACTACACGGATCAAGCGCTGGTTGAGGGTAACGAGAACGACTCGCGGACCCCGCGGCCCGATTTTTACCGTTTGGACAACGCCACCGTCGGGGCTAAGTACACGGTACAGGCGAAGCCGGATTGGACCAACAACTACAACCTAGGCATTATCGTTTACAATGCCGATAGAGTCCCGATCATCACCGACACCGATACCTTCAATAACAACTTCGGCAGCGTCACGCTGGTGCCGGACAACTTCGGGCCGTATTACTTTAAGGTTTTTCAGATCAGTGAGCAGTGCAGCGGTCACACTTACAGTCTGATTCTGGGACGCACGGATCCTACTGCAACCCCCTCACCGACGCCGACACAAACGCCGACGCCCGGTCCCACCTCAGCCCCAGCGCCCCAACCCACGTGGATGACGGGATTCGACCAGTACGAACCGAACTTCGACTTCAACATCGCCACGACAATCGCGCCAGGTATCACCTATGATATGAACTTCATACCGTGGGGCGGTGGGGACGTCGATAACGACTTCCTCAAGGTTCGAGTCAAGCCCGGACTGCGTTTGACGTGCGAGACATCCGATCTCGATCCGGGCGTCGATCCCCGGGTCGCGATCTACAGCGGTCCCGGTGAAGAGCACTTCATCACCGCCAACGACGACATTCAGCTGGGCAATTTCAACAGCCGCGTGTCCTATTTCGCGACGTTCGAAGGTTACGTTTATATTCTGATCGGCCAGGGTCAGCGCATGTCGACGAGGGACACGGTCAACAGTGATTACACATTCTCCTGCAGTCTCGGGGTCTCTGGGATACCCACGCCCGGCGCGCCGGCGACTCAACCGCCGGACAAAGAACCGGCTCCCACACCCCGACCCACAGCCACACCGCGGACGTCGCCCATCGCGACGCCCACCCCTACGGCGGACACCGAAGCCGAGGTTGAGCTCACTTTCCGTCTGGTCGCAAGCCCGGAGCCGGTCGCTCCGACTGCGGAGCCGAACGGATTCCGGACCTTCCGTGTGCTGGTCTACTACGACGAGAACATGGATGCCGAGATGGGAGCTGGAGAAGGTGTAGTAGGGTTCTTCGTCCTGGTCCTGACCCCGGACGGAAGTGAGGAACTTGCTCAAGGCTATACCGATGAACAAGGTCAGCTCTCATTCACCGTGCCAACGGTCGGCACTGTTCGCGTGTTGGTACCGTTATTGGGATTCGACCGGCTCATCGAGGCATCAAGGCCTGAGGTAAGGGTGCGCATTTTGCCCCCAGTCCTGCCCGAGACAATTCCATGACCAGAGAAGCTTGGGGATGCGAGTATTTCTATGAACACTAAGAGCGTCAAAGATTACTACGCGATTCTGGGCGTCTCCCAAGATGCCACCCTTGAAGAGATTCGGCTTGCCTATCGGAAAAAAGCCCGCGCTTTCCATCCGGATCTCAGCGCTGATCCACACGCCGAAGATCGATTCAGAGAGATCAACGAGGCCTATGGCGTTCTTGGCGACAGTGAAAAACGCAGCGCCTACAACTCCTTCTTGGTCGACACCGAAGAAAGCACGACGGCTGCCCAGGCAGCTTCCGAGACCCCAACCGCCCAGAGCCAGCCACAGGCTGTAAGCCCGCCCCCCGCCCCCCATCCAACCGTCAATCCGCCGCCGTCTACCGCGCAGGAACGAAGCGGTCAGCGCAAGCGCCAACGCGTCTACCCTC
>JBNGDU010000202.1:3358-14539 GCA_049975025.1 Anaerolineae bacterium | reverse complement strand
CAGGTTCACCATCGGATCGCCACCGTTAGCAGGGACCTGGGCCAGATAGACCTTCTGCTCCACCGGCGCCATGGCGCTGCGCCGCCATGGCCAAGCCAAGAAATAAGACGTGACCACCCAGATGGGCTTGTCCGAAACCGAGGTCATAAAGCGCGCGGTCTCGGCAGGCCAGCTCAGGTATTGCCACGAGGATTCGCCCGTCGCCTCGTCGTAGCGCGCGCGGGTCTGTATCTCGACCTGCACGGCATCTGCCACCGACGCCTGATACTCGACGTCGAGTGAAGCGCCGACGGTCCAGTGAGGATCTCCGAAACAGACGCTGTTGCCCATAAAGGGCATATGGGGATCGATGCTGTGGACCACCTCGCCCAGCTTGTGAACACGTTCGCGCGCCCGCTCCAGGCGCCACGCTATGTAGCCGCGCCAGACGGGACTGTCCCAATCCTCCTTGGGCGGAAGCTCGTGGCCCGTCTGCGCCAGGAAGCTCTCTCGACAGTTGGGACAGTGACACACTGACCGGGAGAAACCGAAACTGCCGCCCCCGAATTTGACGCAGTCGAGGTCGTAGCGGTCGAGAATCTCGGCCACGATCTCCCGTACGTAGTCGTTCTGGTAACCGCCCATCGGACACGCAGCGTAGAGTCCCGGCAGCCGCTCGACCGGTCGCCCCTCACGGTCCTGGGCGCACCAATCGGGATGATCCACCGCCGCCTGCTCGGGAATCTGGCCTAGATCGATCATCCCCAGGGTCTTGATACCCGCGGCGTGGGCCGCCTCTATGATCTCTCCCGCGAGATCCCGCCCGTTGAGATAGGGACTCTCCCGCTGATACTTGAGATCTGTGGGATAGGTCGTCACGTAGCCACCGACGAAGAAGCTGAAGAACGTCACGCGCATGGACGCGAGATCGTCGATGAAGCGCTGCACGTCGAAGTCCTCGCAGTCCACATCCCGGATCGTGACGTGGAACCCACGGTTCCGGCGCTTAAGCCAGGCGTTACGGTCTTCTCGGTTCGCTGTGTCATTCATGAAGTCATCATCCTCTGGATAAAGGACGTCAGGTTGGTCGCGATCTCCGCCATACCCGCGGGCGCGGGATGCACTGCATCGGCGCACAGCCCTTTAGCATCTCGCAGCAGATTCCGCCCGTCCAAGTGGACCACAGTCGGCATGTTCAAGCGCTCCACGGTCTCGCGGACGACGGCCCGATAGGCATGGTTACGCTCGCTCTCGGGCTGGAAATCCATGTAGAAGGGAAACATATCGATGCAGAAGATCCATTTATCCGGATGCGCCGCCGCTATGGTATTGACGAAGTAGTCAACCCTTTCGGCGAACTCGGCGGTCTCCAGCCACGAGACCAGGTTGATACCCATCTCCAACGTGGCGAAGTCCCAGTCAGTCCGGGCTGCGATATAGTCCGCCATCTCCGGCTCGCAGTGGGCCCCACCGCCGAAGCCGAGATTGATCAGATCCACGTCCAAATGGTGTGCCGTCTGCAAGGCGTATCCACCCCGAGCGCCGACGCTGTTGTTGCCATGGGTGATCGACGAGCCATAGGCCAGGTACCGGCGCGCCGGGCTCTGGGGCGGTTCTGGCGGGCTGACGTCGCCCTCGACACCGTGCAGGCGGACCGGCGGTCGCCAGGGCAATGCCACCCGGAAAAGCCCAGGAGCATAAGGTGACTGACGCTCGTCAGAGATAGCCCTTAGGATCTCCGCGCGCTCAGGCGGTGTGACCACGAGCTCCGTCGGCTCAAGTTGCACGATCTCCCAGGCGACGAGAAACGGTCCGTAGTAGACCTCGGCGATGGCCGGCTGCCCGGTCATCTGCAGGGTCACCGTCGCGTACTCGCCCTGCAAGTTAAAGCGTATTTCAGCGCCCGGCGTCTGGATAGCGTTCGCCTGAGCGCTATCATTCAGCTTCGCGCGAAGATCCAGGGGAATGCGGCATAGGCCCTTCCCGATCTCACGGCCGATTGGGAAGACCTCCACGATATTGTAGAGTTCTACGTTCTTATAGATCATGCCGTACCTCAAGTGCAGGGGAATCGGGTTCTGACCAACTCAACCGGCACGTCGCCCTCGCCCAACGGACGCAATCGGAGACAATACCGGTAGCCCTTCGCGGTGAGTTGATACTCAGGCAACACGCCCGGCCCACAACTGGCACTACCCAGGCCGGATTGAGCCATATCGAGGTTCAGCGTGATCTCCGGACGCCGCTTCAACTCGAAGGTATGATCGGCCCCCGCCAGATCTTCCGCGGTGAAGTGGTGCGCGCTCACCTCGATCAACGGCATACCCACCGCCAGAAGACCGCGCCCGTCCTGGTCGGTCATCGCGACCCAGCGTACGTCCGTCTTGTTGCCGTACTCCTGAGGCTTGATGTAGGGAACGTACTCCGCATCGACGGTGCTGGGCCAGACGTCCACCGCCACGCCTTCCTTGCGGTCGACATAGCTCTCGTGGGGCCCCCGACCGTACCAGGTGAACGTCTCAAGCGCCGCGGGCAGCGTTAGCTTGACGCCCACACGCGCCAGAGGCGGCAGATCATGCCCAACCTCCAAGTAGTGTTCCATCACCACATCACCGCTGCCATAGACAGCGTAGGCGTAGCGGCTAACGACGTCCGGCACGCTCGTCGACATCCGGACAGCGACCCGAGCCACCTTAGCATCGGACGCATCCACCGTGATCGCCTCAAGTTGCTCCCCCACCTCGTCCAGTCCAGCCTCGTGCCAGAGGTCGGCCATACGCTTGGCGTCATTGTCCGTCGGAGCGCGCCAGAGGTTCAGAGCCGGCCCTGCTAGGACCACAGGTGCTCCGCGGAACGTCCAAGCCGCGATGCGGCCCGTCCCCTTGTCCCAGGTGATGCTGAAGTCCTCACCCTCGATGACAACCCGTGGCTCGCTCTCCTTGACATCCACGGGCGGCATCCGCTGAGTATCAGGCAGCTCGACCGGAGAGGCCACGGGCAAGGGGAACTGCGCCCACGCGATCTCGTGTCCGGTGGGCATAAGCGGCGCGTCCTCTGCCAGAGCGAAACGCAGCGTTAGCCAGTATTCCGCACCCGCCGCCGGTTCGGGAAACTCGTAAGGCACAGTGATGACCTCGCTCTGACCGGGCGGCGTGCTCAGCTTCGACAACTCCCCAGACTGCAGCAGGCACCCGTCACGCTTCACCTCCCAGGTCACCCGGAAACCGCTCAAATCGGTGAAGGCATAGCGGTTATTGACGCGGAGCGTCCCAGAATGCAGATCGATCGCGTCGACCCGCACCGGCTCCAGGACCTTCTTGTACTCCCAAAGTGAGGGGTGAGGCACACGGTCGGGCCAGATGAGGCCGTTAATACAGAAGTTGCCATCGTTGGGCTCGTCGCCGTAATCGCCGCCATAGGCGAACCAGCTCTCCCCGTCCTCGGTCGTCTCCCGCAACCCCTGATCCACCCAATCCCAGACAAAGCCGCCGACGGCCCGGGGATAGGTCTCGACGATCTCCCAGTACTCCTTGAGCGCGCCGGGGCTGTTACCCATGGCGTGGGCATACTCACACATAATCACGGGGCGGGTCTCTGTCTCGTCGACGGCGTGTTCGGCTAAGCTATCGACGTGCGGGTACATCAAAGAGATCACGTCGACAGCGGGCTCATCATACGCCGGATGATAGTGCACGAACCGGGTGGGGTCGTGCTCGTGGATCCATTCAGCGCAGACCTCGAAGTTAGGTCCGTAACCCGCTTCGTTGCCCATCGACCACCCGATCACGCTGGGGTGGTTCTTGTCCCGCTGGACCATCCGGGAGATCCGCTCCACGTAAGCGTGGCGCCACTCCGGATCCCGCGCCGGTCGATCCCAGATCTCGTGGGATTCCACGTTGGCCTCGTCGAGAACGTAGAGACCGTAGATATCGCAGAGATCATACCATCCCGGGTCGTCCGGGTAGTGGCAGGTGCGGACCGCGTTGATGTTGAACTGCTTCATCAAACGGATGTCGTCCACCATCGACGCAAGGGAGACGGTATGTCCGGCATCGGGGTCGTGTTCGTGACGGTTCACGCCCTTGATCCAAATGGGGACGCCGTTCACCACAATCTGACCATCTTTGAGCTCGACGCTCCGGAAACCGACACGCGTGCGCTCCACATGGACTACCCGATTCCCCGGTGCCTTCAACACCACCAGGAGCGGATAGAGCGTTGGGCTCTCGGCGGACCACTTCTCGGGATTCTCGACGTGGGCCGTCAGGTCGACGATCGCGACCTGGCCTGGTCCTAGCTCAGGCGCCAGGGGGCTCCCGAAGCGGAGGAGCTCAGTGCCGGCGGGATCGTAGAGGATCGCTTCCGCGGCATACCCACCCGCGGTCTCCGAGCCCAGGTTTCGCACATCCACCGCGACCTTCAACTCCGCGTCGCGATAGTCCCCGTCCAGGTCAGTCTCCACGCTGTAGTCCCACAGATGCGCGTCGGGCACCGCCCAGAGCAGCACGTTGCGATAGATACCGCTCAGGCGCCAGTAGTCCTGATCTTCCAGGTAAGAGCCATCCGTCCAACGATAGACCTCGGCAACCAACAGGTTGTCACCCGAGCGCAGATAGGGCGTCAAGTTGAACTCCGCCGGCAGTCGGCTCCCCTGACTATAGCCCACAGATTGACCGTTGACCCAGAGGTGGAAACCGGAGTCCACGCCCTCAAAACGGACGAAGATCTGCTGCCCGTGCCAAGCATCGGGCACGGTGAAGGTCGTGCGATAGAGGCCCGTGGGATTGTCGTCGTGCGGTACGTCCAAGGGGTAGTCCAGCGCGTCCTTCGGCATGCGCCACTCGGAGATCTTGCTGCCACGATCCATTCGCTCGTGAGCTTCCTTGAAGCGGGGATCGATCGGGAAGGGATACGTCACATTTGTGTAGATAGGCTGTCCATACCCCTGAACCTGCCAGTTGCCCGGAACCTGGATCTCGCCCCACTCAGCGGTGTCGAAATCATCGGTATAGAAAGCCTCAGGCGCCGCCGCGGGGTTAGGCAGCCAACAGAACTTCCACGTCCCATTCAGCAACTTGACTTGTAGATCATCGCTCTCCTGAGCCAGCGCCGCTGCCTCATCAGCATACGGTGATAGAGAGATGTGGGCCGGCTCTTTCGATCGCTCGACGACATCGGGGTTGTCCCAGTCATAGCGGGTGGTTGTCATATATCCTATCACTCCTGGTTGAAGTTCTCGAGCAGCTCGAGCATGACGCCCAGCGCCGGTTCGCTGTCCACATAAGTGTACATCCCGCCCGTGTAGTATCCTTGCTGGATCACGGGAACCTCGTGGGTCGCCAGATAGTCCGTGACCTCGTCGGTGCCCTTGACCTGGAAGGCGATATGGTGCACGCCCTCCCCCTTTTCGTCCAATACCTCCTGCCAGACGCTGTCGCCACCCAAAGGCTCGATCAGCTCGATGGTGACCTGGCCCATATCGATGAAGGCGAGTTTGGCTCGCGCGTCGGTCGGCTCGCCACGATACGTCGCGTTGGCCTCCGGTCCGCCCGACAGAATCGGCTCGGGCTTCGGCACGCCGAAGATCCTACTGAACGCTTCCGACGTCTTGTCGATATCCTTCACCACAATCGCGATCTGGGTCACCACGGTCGTACCAATTCCTTGTTCCGCCATCTTGATCACTCCTTGCCTATGTATTCTTGTAGTTGCCCTCTTTGCGCCAGACGTCGAGAATGAGCTCGTAGCGTTCGAGGCGCATGCCGGTGTAGACGCAGTTGCTCGTCGAGAAGATGTAGCGCCCGCCGGGCATCCCGTGTTCGAGCGCATATCGGGCCGAGGCGACGACCTCCTCCTCCGTGCCCGTGTCGATAAGGCCGCAGTTGACGTTACCGATGAGACATATCTCATCGCCGCATATGCGCTTGACCTCGGCGATATCCACGCCGCCCTGCGGGTCCAGCGAGTGCAGAGCGTGGGGATTCGTCTGGATCAGCTGATCCAGGATCGGCATGATGTTGCCATCGGTGTGCTTGATCACATAGAAGCCAAGATCGCGGTACCCCGCGGTCAGCCGGGCAAGATAGGGGGTGACGAACTCGGAGAAGTGCGACGGACGCAGGAAAGGTCCGGTGTTGAAGCAATAGTCCGAGCAAAGGGCGAAGCCGTCAAGTCCCCCGTGCCGCTCTATGCGCTCCGCGCGAGCTAGGGCTTGATCGACGCGCTCGGCAGCCTCCGCTTTCAGTCCCTCGGGATCGTCTATCAGACGATAGGAGAAGGTCGCCATCCGATCGCCACCCGGAATGCTGAAGGTGGCGTCGCCGTGCATCATCAGGAAGTAACGATCGCCCGACTTCTCGCGCACGAGGTCGATCAACCGCAAGGTCTCCTCCTGAGTAGACGGATTCGGATGCAAGAAGATCGCGCTGTGCTCGTACCGCTCGGCGGCAGCAATGAAGAGATCCGCCATGTCCTCGCGGTGGAGCCGGCGCTCCTCCTCCGTCATCTGCACCCATTGATGGTAACTGCGATGGCTGGGGTGAACCTTGCCAAACGCTTCCATCGTCAGGAAGAAGACCAGCTCGAAGTGAGGCACCCGCCCCACCAGCGGACGCCCCTCCAACGCGGCGATAAAGCGCTCCCGAGGCGTCTTCTTGAGCGCATCGGAAGGCGGCCTAACGGTCTGCTCACTCACCGAGGATCTCCTCTATAGCCTGGAGTTCCTCGTCACTGAACGCGAGATTGCTCACAGCGCCGACGCTGTCCTCGATCTGGGCGGGTCGGCTCGCGCCCACCAGCGCCGAGGTAACGACGGGGCGGCGGAGCACCCACGCGATAGCCATCTGGGCCATGCTCTGGCCTCGGGTCTCGGCGATCTCTTTGAGCTCTCTCACCTTGGCGAGCTTTTCATCGGTCACGTGAGACGGCTTGAGGAAACCGTGGGACTTGGCAGCCCGCGAGTCCTCGGGGATCTCTCCACCCAGATATTTACTCGTCAGCAGCCCTTGAGCCAGCGGCGAGAAACAGATGGCGCCGACCCCTTTCTGCTCCAGCACGTCCAGCAACCCGTCCTCGACCCAGCGGTTGAACATGCTGTACGAGGGCTGATGGATCAGGCAGGGCGTGCCCAGGTCGTCGAGGATCTCCACGGCCCTGCGCGTCTGCTCAGGGTTGTAGTTGGAAACACCCACGTAGAGAGCACGCCCGCTGCGAACAGCATAGTCCAACGCCCCCATTGTCTCCTCAAAAGGCGTGTCGGGATCAGGTCGGTGGCTGTAGTAAATGTCGACGTAGTCCAAGCCCAGCCGCTCAAGGCTCTGATCCAGACTGGCGATCATGTATTTGCGCGATCCCCACTCCCCGTAGGGCCCATCCCACATGCCGTAGCCGGCTTTGGTCGAGATGATAAGCTCGTCCCGATAGGACGCTAAGTCCTGAGCGAGGATCCTCCCCATGGTCTCCTCGGCGGAGCCAGGGGGCGGACCGTAGTTATTGGCGAGGTCAAAATGGGTCACGCCCAGGTCAAATGCCCTCAAAACGATGGCGCGCGCGTTCTCGTACACATCGACACCGCCGAAGTTATGCCAGAGGCCAAGGGATACCGCGGGCAGCTTGAGGCCACTTCGCCCGCAGCGCCGGTAGACCATCTCCTTATAGCGTTCGTCAGCAGCTTGGTAAACCATATAGTATAGTCCCTCCTGTGTTCGTACCTTCGATATTCGTCATCCTTATACTCTACTGGTTACGGCAGAAACGCAAGGCGGCAGCTCATCGTAGACAGCGTATGGAGAACGCAGCGGAGAACCAGGTCCAAAACCCGTCGATAGGTGATGATCGAGGTGCACTCTTCCCGTGCCGACGGCCCCTCAGCAGGTTCGACCTTATCTCTCAGACACCGCCCGACAGAACCGCCTCCACCTCCGGCACCGGCGTTCCAGCGAGGGCCAGAAGTCGCTCGTAGACGCGGCTCAGGGCGGGAATCTGCCTCCGCATAGCCTCTTCGGCGCCGGGGCGCATGCCCAGTTGCTCAGCACCCGCCGCCAATGAGATCGTCACGCTGGCCAGTCGCTTGGCGCAGGCGAAGACTTCAAAGAAAACCATCCCTTCGAGCCTCGTCCCCGCTACAGCCTCGTAGCGCTCGCGTATGCGCTCGCGAACTTCCTCTCCCTCACCGGCGCCGACCAATGTCATCGTCCAAGCTAGGTCGAACCGAGGATCCGATATCTCGTATTGCGTCCAGTCGATCACCGTCGCAGATCCCGTCCTGTCGAGCAGGATGTTGTCCGGATGGTAGTCCCAGTGGATGGGCGCCGGACGAAGGCAGGGCACGGCCCCGCGTTTTGCGGTCAGCCAATCCAGTACCGGCACGTAGCCGGGTTGAGATAGCTCTGCTACGACACCGCGAAAGCGATCCAGCCAATGGTCCACGAAAGTGTAAGGATCCTCGAGGAAAGGCGTGGGGTCATCGCCGACGAGGTCACGCCAATCGATAGCGTGAAGTCGTACGAAGAGCCGGATAAAGAGGTCAAAATGGGCACGCCGCGTGGGCTCAGGCCCGTGAAAGGTCTCGGCCCAGATCGGGCGTCCAGGCACCCGCTCCATGATCAAGAAGGGCCGCCCAAAAGGGGACGACTCTCGGGCCAGGTGAAAGACGCGGGGCACGGGATAGCCCACACCCAGGAGACGCTTTAGCCCGTCATATTCCCGGGCCGACTTCTCCCACGCATCCACGCCGGGATAGACGCGCAGGATCATGGGCTCCCGTGCACGATCCCCAGAGGGACCGCTGACCAGATCAAACGCGAAGACGTCGCTCTCCCAACCGACGCTTATCTCGTGGAGATCCGCGACCTGCGCCTGGTCTCGATCGGGGAACACCGCCTTGACGTAGGTCTGAAGGCCTTCCCGATACGCAGCTTCGCGACGCTCAGCCATCACGGTTACGACCCAGATGTCGTCGCATCCTGCTCCATCGGTTCGCCGACGTGTTCGTTCAGAAAATCCACGATAGCAGGATAGGCGACCAGCTTGTTCTCCAACTTGACAACCCCGTGCCCTTCGTCCTCGAAGACCAGGAAGTCCACGGGCACCTCCCGCTCTTCCAAAGCCTCGACAAGCTGCTCCGCCTCGCTCAACGGCACCCGGGGATCGTTGGCACCGTGGATCACCATCAGCGGCGCCGAGACCTTATCGATGTGGTTGATCGGCGCGATGCGCTCCAGGAACTCGCGGTCACGCTCCAGGCTCCCGTATTCGGCCTCGCGATGACCGCGACGGTAATCGCTCGTGTTCTCCAAGAAGGTCGCGAGATTGCTGATGCCGACGATATCAACGCCGGCGGCCCAAAGGTCAGGATAAGCCGTCAGTGCCGCCAGAACCATGAAACCGCCGTAGCTGCCGCCGTAGACCACCAGGCGACCCTCGTCGATGTCCGGGTGCACTTGGAGCCAGGTTGTGGCATGCGCCAGTTCGGCGACGGAATCCATCCGCTTCTCGACATCGTCGAGGTGGCTATAGGACTTGCCGTATCCGGTCGAACCACGCACGTTGGGCGCCAGAACCGCGTAGCCGTGATGCAGAAAATACTGGATCAGGAAGTGAAAGCAGGGCCGGAATTGGGACTCGGGCCCGCCGTGGACCATCACCACGGCCGCCGCAGGCCCTTCAGGATCCTGGGGCTGGTAGAACCAGGCTGGGATCCGGCGCGCTTCACCTTGCTCATCGGTGTCGAAGGTAGGATAGTGGATGAGTCGCGGTGAGACGAATGAACTGACCGGCAATCCACCGTGAGAAGAGCGCGTGACCGCACGAACCTCATCGCTCTCCAAATCCCAGATGTAGATATCGGCCGTGCGCGTCGAGCTGGAGTAGGAAAAGGCCAGCCGTCGACCGTCCGGCGAGAAGACGAGACGCGCGTCGGTGACGATCCCGGGTGAGCCGGTGATGTCAGAGATCACGCATTCCTCCGAGGCGACCAAGTCCAACACGTGAATCTCGTCCACGCCCTCCGCATTGACCACATAGGCCAAGCGCCTACAATCCGCGGAGAGCGCCAGGGTCGTGCAATCCCATGCCGGCGCGGCGACCGTGATCAAGGATCCCTCACCATCCGCCTCCAAGCTCAGCCGCGCCACGTAAAGAAACTCGGCGTCCAGATCGGTGATCAGGTAGACGGCATCGCCGTTCGGCGTATAGCGTACGTCTAGGTACCTCACCGGCTCGTCTCGCTCCAGCAACATGCGCGCTTCCCCGGTGCGGGTGTCGATCTCCAGCAGCGTATGGTCGAAAGAGCTCGACTTCCGCACCACGATGATCCGCTTCCCATCCGGGGAGATCCGCGCGTCGAAGAGATAACCGGGCGTGTCGTTCTGCCAGACCCGTCGAGCAGGCTCCACGCCCTCACCGGGCGGCACCTTTTGGGTATAGAGGTCGAAGACCTTCGGGTCGCGACGGTTCGCCGCAAAGCAGATTTGGCCCCCATCGTCAGCCCAACTGCCGAAAAGGTGCATCGCCTCCTCGTGTCCTTCGGAGATATGCTCCGCAGAGGCGCCGTCGGCGGAGAGGAGAAAGAGCTGAAGTCTCTCATTCCCACCCACGTCGCGCGTGTAAAGCAACCGCCCGTCGCCGACCACCGGGGAGAACTCGGCCTGACCGACCCGGTCATCCTCGAAGGTAAGTTGATCGGGCCAAGCTATGACCTCGATCTCCGGATCAGGACGAACCTGCCACACCTGTGGAATTCCCGTGATATTGGTCAGGAACGCCAACCGCTCTCCATCCGGACTGAAGGCGGGTCCGTAAGCCTGACGTATATTGAGATACCGCTGAATTGACCAAGACATAGCTCTTTCCTCTCTCCCTACAGAACCCTCTATCCAACGACCGTAAACTGGCCCTCTAGGCCTTCGTAGGCGTTGGGACCAATCCAGACCTTGAAATCGCCGGGCTCCACGATGTAGGTCATCGCCAGCCCGTGGAAACCTAACTCCTGCACCGACACCTCGAAGGTCACGCGCCGCGCCTCACCGGGTTCAAGTGAGATCTTCTGGAACCCCTTGAGCTCACGGACGGGGCGCGTCACCTCGCCCACCAGATCCTGGACGTAAAGCTGCACGATCTCATCGCCCTGGCGCTCGCCGGTGTTGGTCACCGTCGCCGAGACGACCACCGTGTCGTCGAGTCCGACCCGGGGCATCTCGTCCC
>JBNGDU010000202.1:0-3258 GCA_049975025.1 Anaerolineae bacterium | reverse complement strand
TAACTCAATCCGTAGCCGAAGCCGTAGAGCGGGAGATTGGACTCATCCAGGTACTGTGATCTGTGCGCACGGTTGAACTGGATAACGCCCCGCTCATTGACCGGACGGCCCGTGCTCTTGTACGCATAGTGGACGGGGATCTGGCCTTCGGTGCGCGGGAAGCTGGTCGTGAGTTTGCCTGAGGGGTTGACGCGACCGAAGACGATGTCAGCCACGGCCTGACCGGCTCGGATACCGCCGTGCCACGCCTGCAGCACGGCCGTTGCGTGCTCGTCCGCCCACGAGAGCACGAGGGGGCGACCGCTCATCACGACGACCAACACGGGGCGCCCCGTCGCCACGACGGCCTCCAACAGCTCTTGCTGGTGTCCGGGCAAGTCCAGGTAGGCGCGGGAATGAGCCTCACCGCTCATCATCGCGCTCTCGCCCAACACGAGCACCACGACGTAGGCGTCCAGCGCAGCTGAAACGGCGCTCTCGATGTCGTAGTCCTCGTCACCCTCGATGGCGCAGCCCTTGACATAGGTCAGGCTGCTCTCATCGGGCAGGACCGATTGGAAACCGGCAAGCACGGTCTCTACGTCCTCCGGGCGACCGTCACATGACCAGCAGCCCAGTAAATCCGCCTGGTTGTCGGCTAGCGGACCGATAAGCGCGACCCCGATATCCTCGGGATCCAACGGGAGCAGGTCGCCGTCGTTCTTCAGCAGCACCATCGACTTCTGCGCTACCTCCAGCGAGAGCTCACGGTAGTCCTTCCGCAACAGCACCTGATCCTGCAGATCCGGGTCGGTGTAGGGTTGCTCGAAGATGCCCAGGGCGAATTTCATCGCGAGAATCCGCCGCACGGCCTCGTCAATGAGCTCCTCCGGCACCAAGCCTTCTTGCACGAGGCCCCCGAGATACTGCCAGAAAGCGTTGCCCATCATGTCGATGTCCTCACCGGCGAGGATCGCTTTCAGACCGGCCTCCTTGAGATCAGCGGCAATCCCGTGCTGAAAGAGCTCTCCGATGGCGTCGAAGTCGCTGAGCACCACGCCGCGGAAGTCGAACTCATCACGCAGGATCTGGCGCAGGATGAAGGCGTTCGCCGAGGCCGGAACGCCCGCGATCTCATTGAACGACGACATCACGCTGCCGGCCCCCTCGTCGAAGGCGGCCTTGAAGGGCGGTAGATAGACATCGCGCAACGTCCGCTCGGAGATATCGACGGTGTTGTAGTCCCTCCCGCCCTCCGCGGCGCCATAGGCCACATAGTGTTTCGGACAGGCAACGATCTTCTTGCCGCCGGCTAACCCCTTAGCCTGGAAGCCCCGGACACGAGCACGCGCCAAGGCACAACCCAAGAAGGGGTCCTCGCCGGCTCCCTCGGCGATGCGTCCCCACCGGGGATCGCGCGCGATGTCGACCATCGGGGCGAAGATCCAGTCCGTGCCGGAGGCCGCCGCCTCGTCAGCCGCGGCGCGGGAGGCTCGCTCTTGGAGCTCCGGATCCCAACAACAGGACTCGCCCAGCGGAATAGGGAAAATCGTCCGATAGCCGTGGATCACGTCAGTACCGACGATCAAAGGGATGCCCAGACGCGTCTCCTCGACCGCGATCCGCTGCAAGTCGTTGATCTCCTCAACATCCCATACGTTCAGGATAGAGCCAATGTGGCCGGCTCGGATCTCCTCTCTGAGATCCCCCGCACGCCAGTTCGGGCTCACCTGATTCATCTGGCCGACCTTCTCCTCGAGCGTCATCTTGCCGAGGAGCTCCTCAACACGCTCCGCAATCCCAGGATCAGGGCCGGCAAAACGGCAGAATTCATCGGTCACCTTAGCACTCCTTGGTTGGTCATCGATCCTAAAACCAGCTCAGCTAGCCCGTCTGTCGAACCCCCTCTGAGACAAGCATCTGAGCGATCTCTGGACCCACCAGAAGCTGGTGGTTCTGGCTCTCAGCCGCGCTGAGGCCAGTCCGCCTCTTCCCATAGCCGTTCAAACCGCCGTTGCAGCTCCGCGACGGACGCATCGCTGATGGGCAGCGCGTGGTTCACCCATTCGATGTTTTGTCGCATATGGGCGGGGTCTCCCGTGCCGACGATATAGGTGTCCGGCGCTTCGTGGGCGAACGCAAAGCCCAGGGCCAGCAGGATACGGTGGTCGGGCGCGTCGGGCAGCGGCCCCTCGGCACGCATCTTTTCGGCGCGCTTCCAGTAGTCCTCGGCGTAAGAGCTGGGAGCTTCTGTGGCGCCCCAGGCGCCGTTGGCAATGGGGCGCTTGACAATGATGCCCATGTTCTGCTCCTTTGCCGGGCCAAAGAGCGTGAGCCTGGCCTTTTGATCCACGAGGTTGAAACTCGTCTGGAGGGTGTCAAAGAGACCACTCTTAACCGCCCAGAGCGCCGACTCATTGTCGCCGCTGTAGCCAATGAAACGCGTCTTGCCCGCTTCCTTGGCCTCTTGTAGCGCCTCGATCACATCGCCCCGCTCCAGAATCTCCACGCCGCAACTGTGAAGCTGCACGATATCGAGGTAATCGGTGCGCAACCGCTTCAGACTGCGATCGATGCTGTCGCGGACCGTCTGGGACGTCCAGGACTCACCTTCGTGGTCGCCGGCAACGTGACCGGCTTTAGTGGCGAGAACGAACTCATCGCGACGGTGAGACACCGTGCGACCGATGAGTTCCTCACTGTTGCCGTAGCACGCAGCCGTGTCGAGAAACGTCACGCCGTTGTCCAACGCCAGGTTGAGGACCTCGGCCGCTTGTTTGGCATCCGCAAGATCGAAACTGCTGATCTCCGCCAACCCCACACCCAGACGAGAGACCTCCAAACCGGTTCGGCCTAATACTCGGGTTTCCATAGATGTTGTTGCCTCCTTTACGCTAACGTATCGTATGTGAGAATCGATCCGAGCGCGAAGATCGATTGTCCAGCCTTATCACTTACGCGCCCAAGGTAATCCAGACTTCTGAACCTGCCGTCGGTGCTTGCACCGCCCTAGGGTAATCGCATTTGGATATAGATGCTCGTAGCCCCCGTCTCGGGGGCGTTTTCGGCGCGGAAAGCCCCGTTGCAGAGGCTGGTCCGTGCTCAGGCCGCCCCGAGGACGGGGCTTTGAGCCTTAAATGCGATTGCCCTATTAGGCAGGGCATGCGCAACGATTGGCGTGCGTGCCGGCTTGCCTTCTTGGCGTGCCATGTTGGCGTGCCATGTTGGCCCGGCATCTGCAAATGGTATACTCCTCATTGATGACAAAGCGTAGCGCCC
>JBNGDU010000201.1:4641-14568 GCA_049975025.1 Anaerolineae bacterium | reverse complement strand
CTTTGGAAGAGGGCGGCTTCCGGTGTGAGGACTCGGATCATCCAGGTTACGTGATGATCAGCGGTCAAGACCCGCGATATTTCGCGACAACCGACGGGCAGTCTTTCTGCCCTATTGGTCTGTGCATGGCCGGGCCGCCTCGCTATGCGCTCTCCAGGGGCGGCTCTCATTTTGAGACGTCTGAGGACTGGGCGACACTGGGCGCCGCCGACTACGAACGTTGGTTCCGGCTCCTCTCCGAGAACGGCGGTAACTTCGCCCGCATCTGGCTCTCACACCCTTACTTCAACGTGGAGACCGAGGTCGCCGGCGAGCTTGATCTGGCTGCCTTCGCGCGGCTGGACGCCGTGATCGAGCACGCCCGGACCTACGGCATTCGGCTCAAGCTCTGCTTTGACCACTTCCGCACGTTCGAAGAGGGATCGTTCTTCTATAAGGAGCTACATCATCCTGAAGACGGGCGAACGCCCAAGGACGTGGATGAGTGGCTGAATTCCCCGGAGTGGCGCGAGCTTTGGCTTAAGAAGGTCAAGGTCTATATAGATCGCTACGGCACCGATCCCGTGGTGATGGCCTGGGAGCTCTGGAACGAGCAGAACGCGATGAAGGCCGATTGGGAGAACGTGTTGGAATGGACCAAAGACATGCTCATTGAGGTCAGGAAGTTGTCGCCTCAACACCTTGTCGTCAACTCTCTGGGCAGCTTTGACAACCGGGACTATATCCATTGGTACCGAGCTTTCACCATCAATGCCATGGATTTCCAACAGGTTCACCGCTACTTGGATCAGGGCGCGCCGTGGGAGATATGTCGCGAGGATCCTATCGCCTTCAGCATCGACGCGATCGAGCGCGCGCGGCGTCCCGACCGGGCCATCTTGCTGGCGGAGACCGGCGCGGTGAATGATCGCCACACCGGCCCCTTCCGCTATTATCGGCACGACAGTCGGGGTATCATCTTCAACGACACGACGTTCCCGGCTTTCTTCGCCGGCGCCGCAGGCACGGGGCAGATCTGGCACTGGGATCAGTATGTCGATCAAAAGGACCTGTGGCGGTTCTACAAGCCCTTTGCCGAGATGATCGAGGGTCTCAAGCTGGACTTCGAGTTCTTCCAAAGGGCCGATCTCTCCAACGATGACGCTTGGTTCCTGGTCCTGCGTGGACGCGGTCACATCCTGATTTGGGTGCGCAACAAGGCCGATAGCTGGCACGCCGTCCTGCGCGATGGTGAGGAGCCGCCTCTGCTGGAGGACCAAGTCTTTGATCTCAGCACGTTAAATGTTGAGCAGGGAGATGTCGAGCTCTTCTGGCCCTGGGATGATGCTACCGGAGAGGCCAAGTTGGAGGAGAGCAAGCTCCATCTGCCGCCCTTCCGTTACGGTCTGATGGTCAAGATCGGACCGCCCCGCCGACGGTCAGGAGGTTAGTCGATGTCGAAAAAGAGCGAGCAGACCATCACCTCACTGTTGCTCAGGATCGGCGCCGTCGTCGTGGGACTTGCGCTTATGGCGGTCTTCCTGTCCCCTACGGTCAAGGGGTGGCTGAACCGGATTCCCAACTTCTGGCGGGTCTTCTATCCGCTGCTTACCCTCTTCGCAGGATATCTTCTGGTGAGCGCTATCTTCGCCGGGGACGGCGTCGTGGCGGCGGTCAAATGGCTTATACTCGTGCTCGCGGCCCTGAGCGCGACGGCCTTCGTCTACGGTGCGCCCCGGATCTTCTTCACCATCGGTCGCACGGGAGCCATCGTCTTCATCGTGGTCGAGGTCCTTCACACCCTCCTCGAAGGGGTGTTGGGAGAGAGCGAAACTGAGACAGCGTAGTTGAAGCATTCACCGTTCGGAGTGAACACTCTATGAAAATAATCGGCATAGAACCTGTCGTCGTCCAGGTCACCGAACGCGGGGACTGGGTCTTCGTCTTGGTGCATACCGATGAGGGGATCACGGGTCTGGGCGAAGCCAGCCATAGTCTCAACGACGCATTGGTGTTGGCAGCACTGGAGGTCTTCGAGGAACGGATTGTAGGGAAGTCGCCCTTTGCGATCCACGAGATCTGGCGTAGCCTGGCGCGGATGCACGGCGGGCGCGTGACTTATACCGCGCTGAGCGCCATCGAGCAGGCGCTGTGGGACATTATGGGACAGCACCTCGGTGTGCCTATTCACACGCTCCTGGGCGGCGCGGTTCGGGAGAAGATCCGGCTCTACGCCAACATCAACCGCCACGTGCGGGATCGGTCGCCTGAGGGTTTCGCTCGCGCCGCGCAGCAGGCCGTGGAGGAAGGCTTCACGGCGATCAAGCTGGCGCCCTTTGACGAGGTGCGGGCGCGGGACCACGTGCGCACCGGCCCGGCGGCTGCCTGGCAGCGCGGTGTGGCGCGGGTGCAGGCTGTGCGCGAGGCGGTCGGTGACGAGATCGACCTCGCCGTGGACTGCCACGGTCGCTTTGAGGCGTCGGAAGCCATCGCTGTCGGCAAGGCGCTGGCGAGCTGTGATCTCCTCTGGTACGAGGAGCCGGTGCGCCACACCTTCCCCGACCAACTGGCCCGCGTCTCGGAGGGCGTGCCCATGCCAACAGCGTCCGCTGAGAGCGTCTTCGCGATCGAAGGATTCCGCCCTTTCCTGCTGGAGCGGGTCGTCGATGTGTTGATGCCCGACGTTAAGCACTGTGGCGGGCTGATGGAGGCCAAAAACATCGCAGAGGCCGCGCGTCTCAAGCAGCTGCTTATCGCGCCGCATAACCCGTCGGGTCCCGTGGCGACGGTGGCGTCGGCCCACGTGGTCAGCACGTTGTCCAATTTCTTGATCCTGGAGTACGCCTGGGGTGAGGTGGATTGGCGCTCAAGCTTGATCGAGCCGCGAGAGCCGATAGAGAATGGCTACCTGATGGTATCCGGCGCAACGGGCTTGGGCTATCGCCTCAATGAAACTGTGGTGGAGGCTCATCGCCGGGCGAAGCCCTCCACTGAGGATTCGACCAAGGTGAGGACGTGAGAGATGAAACAGTTTGCCCTGAGCGTAGGGCAGATGAGTGAGGCGCCAGGATCATTTCGCATTTTGCGCTATTTGTGCTATCTTTAGCTTGTATAATTAGAAAGTCATATATTGTGCCGAGGAGGGAAAGCGTGGAGGCTGTTAGAGACTTAGTGACATTGACTTATCAGGAGCGCATTGACCAGCTTAGGGAGACCAAGCTTGAGCAGACGCAGGAGAAGCAGGAGATCATCGGCTCGATGGATCACGATGACTGGGCCTTGATCCTGCCACCGCCGGACCGACGGAAAATCGTCCAGGCCATGAGCACCTCAGGGATGCCCATCACCGACTGCTTAATCGAGGGTTACGAGCCCCAGAGCAACCATCCAAGCGGCGGTTTCTTTGGGCCGAAGGCGGTGGGTGAGAACTACGGTCGGCTGCTGAAGGCCCACCCTGTCTACATCGACCCTGTGAGCTCGCTGGCCGGCGGCTATATGGTGAACTTCTCGTCCTATCGTAAGCCGGGTTGGAACCCGGATTACAGTGTTGGGGACCTGCGCCCGGAGTTGGCCCAGCAGCGAAAGACCTACCAACTGCTGCCCGGTATCGGCGCGACGCAGCACTTCTGTCAGGACCTACAGATTGGGTTGGAACTGGGGTGGGGGGGCATCCTGGACAAAATCCGTCGCTATCGGGAGGAGAACGCACCCCGGGGCGCTGACTTCTACGATGGTCTGGAGCACGTGGTGCTCGGTGTGCAGAATTGGATCGAGCGGACGGCGGCAGCCGCCCGCGAGATGGCTGAGGACCAGACAGACCCTCAATTGCGCCAGAACCTGATGGAGATCGCCGAGATGAACGAGCGCATGGTGACAGAGCCACCGGCGACCTTCCGGGAGGCATGTCAGTGGATTCTCTGGTACCAGATGACGGCGCGGATGTACAATGGCAGCGGTTCCTTGGGTAGGTTGGATGTGCTACTGACGCCTTACTACGAGCGGGAGAAGGTGGCGGGCACGCTGTCAGATGAAGAGGCTATCTTTCACATCGCCTGCTTGCTGCTGCGGGATACGGCCTATTTGCAGCTGGGTGGCCCGGATACCACCGGAGAGGACGTCACCAACAACGTCTCCTACCTGGTTTTGGAGGCAGCGCACCGGCTCAAGATCCCGGCTAACGTCGGTGTCGCAGTCGGCGACAGCGTCGATCCGAAGCTACTGGAGCGCGGCGTCGAGGTGATGTTCGAGGACAAGACCGGCGTGCCAAAGTTCCTGGGTGTGGATCAGACCGCGCTGGGTTTCACCAAGAACGGATACCCCCTCGGCCTGGGTTATGAGCGCGCTTACTCGGGTTGCCACTGGTCGGCGATTCCCGGACGCGAGTACACGCTCAATGACTGCGTGAAGATCAACTTCGCCGCCGTCTTTGAGGTGGCGTGGCAGGATATGATGTCGGGCGGTGAGCGCAGTGTCGTGCGACTTTGGGATCTCTTCGTCCACCATATGCGCCAAGGCGTCCGTGCTATCGCCGCCGGTTTGGATTTCCACATCGAACATATGGAGAAGGTCTTTCCGGAATTGGTCCTCGACCTGCTCTGCTATGGTCCTATTGAGACGGGCATCGACGCTTCTGCCGGCGGCGTGGAGTTCTATAATCTCTGCCTCGACGGCGCGGCGCTGGCGACGGTCGCGGATTCCTTCGCTGCCCTGGAGCAGCGCGTCGAGCAGGAGCACCGCATCGGTTGGGACGAGATCGAGCGCTACATCGAGTCCGACTGGGACGGCATTGACGGAGAGCGCGCCCGCCAGATGATGCGCACCATTCCTCGCTACGGGAGCGGCGGCTCCTTGGGCGATACGTACGCCAAGCGGATTGCCGAGACCTTCACCAACCTGGTCAAGGAGGCCCCGACACCCGAGGGCCGCAATCTGATTCCGGGGCTCTTCTCGTGGGCCAACACGATTCCGATGGGCAAAGGTGTCGGAGCGACGCCGAACGGTCGGCGTGCCGGTGATCCTATCTCCCATGGCTCCAACCCCGATCCAGGTTTCCGCAAGGACGGCGCGCCGACGGCGATGGCCGTCGCGATCGCGTCGGTCCAGCCGGGCTACGGCAACACAGCGCCGATGCAGATTGAGCTGGATCCCGCGCTCTCCCAGGATGAGGGCGGCGTCGAGCACGTCGCTAACCTGATCAAGACTCACTTCGACCTCGGCGGCACGCAGATCAACATGAACATCATGGATGCCGAGAAGGTGTTGGAGGCGCACAAGGATCCCTCTAGGTATCCCGACCTGCTGGTACGTGTCACGGGCTTCAGCGCCTACTTCGCGAGTCTCTCCCCCGAGTTCCGCCAGTTGGTGGTGGATCGGATTCTTAAGGAGAATGGATCATAGTCGATGGCGAACTGGAAGTTCGCCGTACGGGTGGGACGTGGGGCGAAGTTGCACTTCGCCCCACGCTTTCCTGCATCAAACAGGCGGATACGTGCAGTACGTCCAGGGCCAGTCCTGCTAGTCTTCGACTAACCCGGCCTTCACCGGATTGTTGATCACATACAGGATAATCCAGCGCACCCCTCTCACATCGCCAACCGCGCGTCCCGGTAGGTCGGCACCCCCTCCTCCTCGAAGATCCGGTCGATCTTGGCGAGCGTCGCCTCGTCCAGGCGCCAGTTCGCGGCCTCGACGTTTTCCTCCACCTCCTCCGGCGTGCGCATGCCGACCAGGGCGACGCTTACCTCGGGGTGCGACAACACCCAGGCGATGGCGAGCTGAGCCACGGTCCTATCATGCTGAGCGGCTAACGCCTTGAGCCGGTCCACAAGCTTGAGCTCCTTCTCGAAGTTCTCTTGCTGGAAGAGCGGCAGGCCGAAGGCACTGCCCTTTGAGCGCCAGTCCCAGTCGACGAAGGTGGTGTCCGGCGTGAACGCGCCTGTGAGGATGCCGTAGCAGAGCGTGCCGTAAGCCATAAAGCCGATGCCGTGCTCGCGGCAATAAGGGAGCACCGACGATTCCACCCGGCGATCCAGCATATTGTAGCCGATCTGATTCGCCGTGAGGCGTCCGCCGCGCTCAGCCGCGTCCATCATCGCCGGTGCGAAGTTGGAGACGCCATAGTGGCGGATCTTGCCGGCCTGCTTGAGCGTCTCAAGTGCCCGAATGGGCTCGTCGTAAGGCGTGTTGTGGTCGGGCCAGTGAACCAGCATGAGATCGATCCAGTCGGTGTCGAGCCGCTTCAGACATCCCTCGGCGTGGTCGATGATGTGGTCGTAGTTCGATTTCCGCCCCGCGATCCGATCGCCGTCGAACTCGAAACCGACCTTGGTCACGAGGACGATCTCGTTGCGGCGCGGCCCCAGCGCCCTTGCCACGATTTCCTCTGAGTGAAAAGGCCCGTAGACCTCCGCGGTGTCGACGAGACTGACGCCGTGATCGATCGCCACGTTGATGGCTCGTATGGCGTCGTCTACCTCGATGGGCCCATATTGAGTCGTGCTGGCTTCCCAGGTCCCGAATCCGATCGCCGAACAGGTCAGGTCGCTGTCTCCAAAACGTCGCTGTTCCATATCGCCTCCTTTTGGATCTAGTTCTCCTAGTACTCTACAAGAGGTGCGAGGCACTCACCGACCGGGATAGGAAAGCTGGCCTCACCCATGTCAGGCTGCCATCAGGGGTTGGTGTCCGCAGAAGCGAAGTGCGCTATACCTGATGGCTTACGAAGACAGGCGGTTACTGTGGCACTATCCAGCATGTAGCAACCGTCGGGGGCTCGCCCCCGACGTTCTACTTCAGCCGTGCAACATCTCTGTGGCCTGTTGGATGGGGGGCCACGCTGCGAGCTCGCCGGGGCTCACCTGGCCCCAGGTCGTGCACAGGTAGCCCAGCATATCGGGCTCGTCGTGCTCCAACGCCGCGTTTACGAGCGCTTCCGTTGCCTCGACATCCTTCCAGCCGGCAGGCCAGACGCGGAATCTCTTGTCCAGGAAGATCGGGATCGACGGGTACGCCGCGAGCTCCGTGTAGTGCCAGTCGCAGATGATGATGTCCTTCGGGATCATGTCGATCGCCGGGTGGGTGCCGTTCTTCGCGGCTTCCCACTTGCCATAGCTCGTGGTCTCGGCGTCCAGAAGCCGGTCGCCCCACATGAGCATCTCGACGTGGCGTTCGCCCGTCAGGTAGCCGTGGTAATCGTTCACGGCCTTGGCGAAGAGCTCCGCAGGGTCCTCGCCGCGGCAGCGTGGGCAGTGCTCCGAGGCGATGAGGAAGACCTCGTCCATCCCCACGTGCAGGGCGTTGGCTGCGAAGGCATCCAGCAACTCATCGAAGAGGTCGAAGATGATGGGGTTGACCTCGGGATGCTGGGGACACCAGCTCCGGCAGTAGATATCCTCGTTGTCAGGATATTGCCCGGGCGTTTCGTCGAACTCGGGATAGGCCTTGAGCAATGGCGCCGTCGTCTCTGCCCAAGATTGATGCCCCAGGCACTGGAACTGCGGGATCAGCCGGATATCGTGGTCTCGACAGGCCTTGGCGAGACTTTGTGCGCGCTCCTGCGTGATGGGATCATCGCCCTGCAGCTCCGGATGGGAGCGGTACGCAAACTGGTAGTTCACCTCCGGCACCAGCACGTTCACCCCCATCCCCGCCAGCGTCGGTAATTCTTCGATCAGTCGGTCGACTTCCGGGTTGTGGCGCGTGATCAGATGAATGCCACACCAAGTGGTTCGCTGCTCCTCGGACATAGCTGCCCTCCTTAGGTCTATCGGTTGAGTGGAGAATGCCTTTCGGAATGGTCAATTCCATCTCTTCGTATCGAAGAGATCCCTATCGACGGCTATACATGTACACCAATGCCTCTCGAACACAATTCGGAACTCCTTTGCCCGCAAAATCGCTGCGGCAGTTGGATCGTCGAGCGTGACCTATGCCCGCTCTTCAACGTCGACAGGACCAAGATGTCCTCGCCTTTGGCGCCCGGATAGAGTCAAACACGGTGGCTGTTCAAAACCCGGGATGGAGCGCGTTAGGCTTTGTTGAGAGTACGCTTCAGATATAATAGTATGCCTATGACCACCGCTCAAGCATGGCTTAGGAGATGGGTGCGCGTCAGATTTCCGCATCGTGTCCCGCCCAACCCTAAAGGTGCGGATCATGAAAGCACCATCGCAGCACGCCTGATCACTGTGAGACACCACCGCCGCACCTTTAGGGTTGTCAATAGGCGCGTTCTGCCAAAAAGTGACGCACACCCTTAGGAGATTCCAATAGGCGATATGAAAGGCGACTCTTAACGAGTGGGAACAGATGCCATGTGTCAACCACAGACCGGCGCGGCGACCACCACCGTGACAGAAATCGAGCCCGTATCAGATGGTCGGATCGGCATGTTTGCCATTCTGCGCCTGTCGAGTTTCGCGTGGTTCCTGACCGGCTCGACACTCATCAACGGTGCGTATTGGATCCAGGGAGTGACGCTGAGCTGGTTGGTCTACGATCTGACCTCCTCCGGCGCTATGTTGGGGACGCTCAGCCTGGTGGGATCACTCGCGACGTTGGGGTTGGCAACGATTGCGGGAGTGGCCATCGACCGACTGCCGTGGCGCGGCTTGCTCTACGCCACCAGCATCTGGCAGTTCATCATCTGCCTCGGTTTCGGCCTCTTGCTCTTGGGCGATCTCAACGTCGTCTGGCCCCTGCTTCTCTATAGCTTTCTAGGTGGCGTCGGGCGGGCTGTCAGCATTCCCCTGCGCCAGACGGTCCTGTTCTCGATTGTGCCGCGCTCTCTTTCACCCAGCGCGGTCGCGCTGGTGCAGACGGGGTGGGCGATCATGCGGTCTGTTGGACCGGCCATCGGAGGCTTTCTGATCCTGTGGTTCGGGCCGTCCGGGAATTTCTTCGTCCAGGCGGTCGCCTACGCGCTCGTTACCCTGACCATCCTCAAGCTTGAGCTCCCCCGCGAGAAACCGACCGTCGATCGATCTGGCACTGGAGGTGGTTTTTGCGAGGGATGGACCTATGCTATATCCGAGCCCATGACCCGGACATTTATCCTTATGGGGTGGGTGCTGCCCCTCTTCATCATTCCCAACTTCGGTGCGCTTCCACCCATCTATGCCAAGGACGTCTTCGAGGGAGGGCCCGATACCTTGGGCATCCTGCTCTCCGCCGTGGGGGTGGGCGGCATCGTGGGCGGTTTCGTGACCGCGTCCCTCGGAAACTTGGAGCGTCGGGGGTTGCTTCAATTGGCAGCCCTGCTATGCCTTGGCTTGTCGTTCACCGGTTTTGCGCTTAGTTCAGCTTTATGGATGGGCATTATCTTCATGGCGCTGGCGGGATTCTGCGAGATGATCTATCTGACGACGAATCAAACGTTGTTGCAGCTCTCGATCCCGGATGCACTGCGTGGTCGCGTGACGGGCATCGTCAGCCTCAATTCCGGGCTGATGCCGGTGGGAGCTTACATTGCCGGTATTGGCGCGGACCTCGTCGGTCCGCGCGCAATGACGCTGATGTTCAGCGGTATCATCGTCGCCATCGCCGTGATCGTCTATTTCGCATCCCCGGTCGTCCGTGAGTATCGTTTGAGTCAAGCGACGGAAGGCAGATACAGATCTGAACAATGGGGAGATATCGAATGATGCGGGCAAGTCAATTCATAACAATGCTGCAATCAGCTCGAAGTTTAGCCGCCTTTGAATCACTCCGGAACCGCAATTATCGTTGGTTCTGGTTGGCCCGCCTTTCAGCCTCGGCGTCGATGGAGATGGGCAGCGTGGCGCAAGGTTGGCTGGTCTACCAACTGACAGGCTCAGCCCTGGCCCTGGGCTGGGTCTCTTCGGCCCGGAGTGTCGCCCGGTTGTTGCTTTCCCTTTACGGTGGCGCCTTGGCGGACCGTCTGCAGAAACGCCAGGTCCTGATCTGGGCCCGCGCCGCGATGCTCGCCAA
>JBNGDU010000201.1:0-4541 GCA_049975025.1 Anaerolineae bacterium | reverse complement strand
GGAGCGGAGGCGGTCTACTTCGTCATTGCCATGCTCTATGCCGGTGCGATCGTGGCTCTAGGACAACTGCCCCCCGACGCAGTCAACAACCTGAGCACCATGTCCGTATGGGGAGACCTGCGCGAAGGCATAGACCACCTCAAGACCCGCCCCATGATTATGTCCTTGCTGGCTATCGTCGTCGTGCGGGTGATCCTGGGATGGAGCTATCGAACGTTGATGCCGGTGTACGCTACAGAAATCCTGCAACTTGGGGCGCGTGGTCTGGGTCTTCTCTCGGCGGCTCCCGGCCTCGGCTCATTGCTTGGCTCGCTGTGGCTGGCCGCACAGGGCGATTTTCAGGGTAAGGGCAAGGCCATGTTGATCAGTGGCTGTGTGATGGGCCTCTCCTTGGTCGGTTTTTCCAGCGCCCGCCACTTCGTATTGGCTTTTCTCTTCCTGCTCCTGGTGGGGGCTGCGCGCCGTGGCCTCATCATCACCAGCCAGACCCTGGTCCAGGTCAACTGTGAGGATGCCTACCGCGGCCGCATTATGGCTATGTATATGATGACTATCGGCTTTGTGCCGTTGGGCACCCTGCCCGCCGGGGCGATGGCCGACGCGTGGGGCGTCCCGGTGACGCTGACGCTGCAAGGGGGGCTGATGGCTGTGATCTTTATCGCGCTGTGGCTGTCGCGGTCCAAGGTGCGCTACATGGATTGAGGAGACAAACAATGTCAACGTCAAGTTCCACAAGTACAGAGTCAGGCCAACTCCTGGTCGGCGCGGCCAAAGTCGATATCACTACGCCGGAGGACGCGCTGCCTTGGGGCTACAATGCTATCCACGACCACGTCTACGCTCGGGCGATCGTGCTGGGTAACGGGAATACCAAAGCCGTGCTTCTGGGTGCAGATTTAGGCATGTTCACCGAGGATTCCTATGATGAGCTCTGCCGGCGAATCACGGAGGAAGTCGGCTGCCCCAGGGAGAACATCCTGATGACGGGCACCCACACCCACGGCTCTCCCTCACCCGGTGCCGTACCGCTGCCCGGCAGGTCGACCAATGTGCTGGATTCTTTCGACGTGTCGTACGCGACTTGGATCAAGCAGCACGTGCTTGAGTCGGTGCGTCAGGCTAACGCTAGCCCGCAACCCGCGCGGGTGGGCTACGGAACCGGTGCGTTCTATGCGAATGTGAACCGGGACGCCATCCATCCCGAGACGCGAACCTGGTATCAGGGGCCGAACCCCGATGGCCCCTCCGACAAGACCGTGGCGGTGGTCAAATTCGAGTCCATCTCCGGCGAACCTATTGCTGTCTACATCAACTACGCTATGCACGCGAACCTGATGTTTATGCGGAATGAGATCAGCGGGGGATTTCCCGGCGCGACCTCACGGTATATCGAGGAGGTCTACAATGACCAAGCGGTCGCTATCTGGACCGCCGGCGCGGCAGGGGACCAGAACCCGCTCTACATGCGGCTAGCTGAGCCTGCCATCGCGGCTCAGAAGCGCCCGCAATTCGCCGCTGCGGGTGGCGATCCAACGAACGTCTTCGCCTTGGCGAACTACCAGGACGCGAAGCTCGATCCTAAGGCCCTGAGGCTGGGTGCGAGGTTGGTGGACAGCATCGGTCAGTTGCTGGGTGAGGAAGTGATCCGCGTGATGGGGAACATGACGAGAACCTCGTCGAGAGTACGGATTTGGGGCGCTCATCAAACCGTCACTTGCCCCGGCAGGCGGCGGCTGGATAGAGGTCGGGAGGGCGCCCCTGGGACCTACGAGGACGCTGAGCCGGTTGACATCCGCCTTGGTCTGCTTGTGGTTGATCAGATAGCGCTGGTAGCGGTGACCGGTGAGCTTTACAATATCATCGCGCAGCGCTTGAAGAAGGTTGCCCCGTATGGGCATACTGTGGTGGTGACGATTGCCAACGGGAAGTCGGTGGGCTATATTCCGGACGACGCAGCTTACGGACGGCACACCTTCCAGGTGCTGGGATGTCGGATCAAGAAAGGGTGTGCCGAGCAAGGCATTATCAACACCGCACTGGATATGATGGACGAGAGTTTGTCCTGCTGATAAATCGGAGGGAAACAATGACGAATTGGACAGATGGATTTGTCGAAACGAACGGCATGACGATGCATTACATGCACACCGGTAGCCCTACCAGCACCGGTGGGCCTAAACCGCAGGTCGTTTTGTGCCACGGCTTTAGCGACGACGGTGCGTGCTGGACGTCGCTGGCGAAGTCGTTGGAGGATGACTACGATGTCACCATGATTGATGCGCGCTGTCACGGGCAATCGTCCGCGCCGGAATCGGATAACAACGCCGATGCGATGGCGGCTGACCTGGCCGGCTTCATCGAGGCGATGAGCCTGGATCAGCCGGCGGTGGCGGGACATTCGATGGGAGCACGATACACGCAGTTGTTCGCGGCGAAGTATCCCCATCTGCTGCGCGGCTTGATCCTCGAGGACCCGCCGTGGTGTGATCCCGGAGAAGAGCGTGCGCGACGGTCGGATCCGGGGCGAATGGAAAGACTCCAGGCATTTAAGGAGCAGTCGCTTGAAGAGGGGGTTGCTGCCTGCGAGGCGGAGTATCCCAACTGGGAGCCAGGGACGTGTGAGTTGTACTTCCGCGCCAAACAGGCGTTGAACTTCAACCACTTCACGGGCGCCGTGCCGGATGCAACGACCTGGCAGGAGTCGCTGCCGGATGTAAAGTGCCCGGTGTTGATGTTCACCGGCGACCCGGAGCTGGGCGCCATCGTCACCGAAGAGATCTTCGCCATCGCCAAATCGCTGGCCCCGCAGATAGAACGCGTGCACGTCCCCGGTGTGGGGCACCACATCCGCTACGCCGCGCCGCAGCCGTTTGCCGAAGCAACCAGGGCATTCCTGCATAGGGTTTTCTGACATTCGTGGGCAAGGCGAGCTACATCCCGTCCCTACGCCGCGCCGCCATGCTCTAGATACTCTTATTCACCATTCGCTCTGAAGCATTGCAGGGTCGCGGCACGGGAGAAGAGCGCCGGCTATGATGATATGGTGGCAGCGGTAGGTCGCTTCGGACGTGCCCCATTGCTGCGGCTGCATCCAGTTCAGGACGGCAGATGGAGCCAGTTCTATAAGCGCGCTCAGACACGCTTTGGTGTTCGGGGTCACCCCCTGGCGTTCAGCCCAGCTATCGACGTTGAGATCCTTATAGAGCCGCTCGACGTGGGTCACTGCAAGATCGGCCGCGGCAAACATCGCGCGCCACTCAGCCTCGGTGAAGGCTTGATTATGGCTGGGATCCCGCAGCTTCTCAAAAGCCTCGTAGTATCGAGCGGTCATCGCATCATCGGGCACAAGGTGATCCTGTACCAACAGGGTGCCACACGGTTTGAGCACACGCGCCGCCTCTCGCACAAAGCGCGCGGCATCGTCGAAGTGGTGCGGCGCAATGCGGCACGTGACGAGATCGAAGCTCGCGTCGTCAAAGGGCATGTCCTCGGCAGCCACCTGCTTGAAGGCTACGTTCGTCACCCCCTTGTCCGTGAGGTGCCTTTCCGCTGCGTTCAGCATGGCCGGTGTGATGTCACTTGCGGTCACGTGGGCCACATAGGGCGCGAACTTGAGGGCCGTATGTCCCCCTCCCGTGGCGACATCCAGCACCCGCCAGTCCGCCTGCGGCTGTGCCAGCGCCAGCAGGCGGTCCAGGTCCTCACCCTGCGCGTGGGGCGCGCTGGTGACGTAGGCCTGGGCGTGCTGCCCGAAACGTTGCTGTGCGAGCGTCTCCTTGGGTTGTTTGTCGTTCAGAACTGACTGCACCGAGTCTTCTTGGTTCATCCGCCAGTCCCCTTAGCTATTGGCTATGCGCGATATCGTGGGCGAACCCGGAGATGAAGGTCACCGGAAAAGTGACCAGGACGATGACGAGGCAGGCCATCATCACAGCCAGCACGGCCTCCTCATTACGCACGCCGGGGATCAGTCCCGTGATGGCAAGATAGAGAGCGAATGCCAGCGGCGCGGAGGTGACAATCAGAGACCAAGGCCACAGCTTGCCGAGACGGTTTTGCGTCTTAGCGGGGAGCGCTTCGCGCCACCATCTGAGGGGTTTGTTGATGCGCGTGGACACCAACCAGATGAAAGGGAAGAAGATGATCTGCGCGACGCCGCCGCCAAACAGCAGCAGCAAGATGAAGAGGAGTAGGAACACCGTGGCGCCGTGCTTCCTGTGCACGAAGAACAGCGACCACACGATGAGCAGCAGACCGAGGAGCATCGCCACAATCCCGCTGGCCAGGAAGTTGGGGATCAGCGTCAAAGCCGGCTCGCTCCCGTGCGACCACATCCGGTGTCCCTCGCCGATGGCCTTGATCATCCCGATGTCGGCAGGTGTATTCCCCTGTAGGGCCTCAAAGAACCCATGCCACCAGCCGGATATGCCAAAGATGGTGCCCAGGGTCGCGACGTTGACGCGTGTTGCTCGATTCATCACTCACCTCGATGACGACGTTGCCCCGCTTGTGCCCCGTGTCTATGTGGCGGTGCGCTTCCA
>JBNGDU010000200.1:0-14593 GCA_049975025.1 Anaerolineae bacterium | reverse complement strand
AACCAACGCTCCCTGTCGTGTTTCCTGACCTAAGGATACAGTGCTTATAGCGCCCTCAGATAGACAGACGTATAATTATTGTGGCACTCCAACAGAACTGAAAGCAAGGATAGCTATGGATGTCCAATACTTGGTCCGTATTCTGCGAGAGCAAGTCGACGTGGTGCGCGGCTTGGTGGCGGGCGTTTCGCCGCCACAGGCCCGGTGGAAACCCGATCCTGATCGCTGGTCGATCCTGGAGGTGATCAACCACCTCTACGATGAGGAGCGGGAGGATTTCCGCCTCCACCTGGATACCATCCTCCACCACCCTGAGGACCCCTGGCATGCGATCCGGCCCATGGCGTGGGTCGAGGAGCGCCGGTACAATGAGCGGGAGCTTGACGCTTCCTTGGAGAACTTCCTCGAGGAGCGCCGTGCGTCTCTGGCATGGTTGGAGGGCTTGGACTCGCCCGACTGGGACGCCGCGGTCGAGGCGCCCTGGGGCGTGATCCACGCCGGCGATATGTTCGCCTCGTGGGTGGTCCACGGACAGTGGCACATCGAGCAGTTGGTCCGGCTCCGCAGGGACTACACGATCGGGCAAGCCCTGCCCTACAGTGTACGGTACGCCGGCACACTTTAGATCGATAACGCAAGGAGGTATGATGGAGAGAACGACGATCAAACTTGACACGGCTTTCCGCGTTGGGGAGATCGATCCCCGCATCTTTGGCGGTTTTCTTGAACATATGGGACGCGCGGTCTACGAGGGCGTCTATGATCCCGACAGCGCGCACGCCGACGCCGACGGGTTCCGCACCGACGTGCTGGATGCGCTGCGTCGCCTGAATATGACGGCGATGCGCTACCCCGGCGGTAACTTCGCTTCCGGCTACCACTGGATGGATGGTATCGGCCCGCGCGGGCAGCGTCCTACCGTGCGCGAGCTGGCGTGGCAGAGCCTGGAGCCCAACCGGTTCGGCACTGACGAGTACTTGACCCTGTGTCGGAAGATGGATTGGACGCCGATGATCACCGTCAATCTGGGTACCGGCACGCCCGAGGAGGCGCGCAACTGGGTGGAGTACTGCAACTGCCCTCCCGGCTCGAAGTACGCCGATATGCGTCTCGAGAACGGTCATCCCGAGCCCTACGGCGTCAAGCTCTGGTGCTTGGGCAACGAGATGGACGGGCCCTGGCAGCTGGGGCACGTGCCCGCCGACCAGTACGCGATTCGAGCCCAGCAGGCTGCCAAGATGATGAAGGACGTGGACCCGTCCATTGAGTTCGTCGTGGCGGGCTCCTGCACCACGGACCTGCCGACGTATATGTCGTGGGATCACCAGGTGTTGGACTACGTAGGCGACCCAGCCGACTACATCAGCCTCCACCGCTACGTCGGCAACCGCGACGATGACACGGCGGACTACCTCGCCGTGACGGCTTCGATCGATCGCCAGATCGAGGAGATGGATGCCGCCTGTCGTTTCGTGCAGGCCAAGCGCCGCAGTGAGAAGCGGGCCTTTCTCTGCTTTGATGAATGGAACGTCTGGTACAAGAACCACGAGACCGACGGCGAGGGCAAATTCGCGCCGCACCTGATCGAGGAGATCTATAACCTAGAGGACGCGTTGGTGGTCGCCGGTTTCCTGAACAGTTTCATCCGCCACGCCGACGTCGTCAAGATCGCCAATATCGCGCAGATCGTGAACGTGATCGCCCCGATCCAGACGTGGGGCGACGAGCTACTGATCCAGTCGATCTTCTATCCCTTTGAGATGTTCTCCAGACGGGCGACCGGAACTGCCCTGCAGGTGGTTGTCGAAGGTCCCACGTATGGGAGTGAGAGCTACGGCACGGTGCCTTACATCGACGCCAGCGCCAGCCTCGACGACGCGGGGCTGCACGTCTTCGCGACCAACCGCCATCTCTCAGAGCAGGCATTCGTGGATGTGACGATCGCTGGCACGGAGATTCGGGATCTGGAAAGCGCTGAGCTGCTGACCGGGCCCGATCCCAAGGCCGCCAACGCGTTCGAGGAGCCCGACGTCGTCCAACCGGTGGCTTTTGGGGATGTGACGATCGCGTCCGGCAAGGCCGAGGTAACGCTGCCGCCGCTTTCGGTGGTGGCGATGACCTTCACCGTGTGATCCCTACTCCTTTTGCGAAGACGGGCGCAGGACAGGATTCATAGGACTTGCGGGCCAGGCAAAGCCCACACAGATGACCGGTTCGTCGAATGGCGTCAGGAAAATCTTGTGAATCCTGTCGAAGGATCTGAAGCTGGACGCCCGTCGACCTTCTGCGGCTTTTCCGAGCTCTGGTTACTCGCGGGCAACCGCACCGTGAAGGTGCTGCCCTTGCCAGGCTCGCTCTCGACCTGCAGGGTGCCCTGCTGAGCCTTGGTTAGGGCGTGCGCGATGGAGAGGCCCAGGCCGAAGCCCGGTGTCGAGCGGGAGACATCGCCCCGGTGAAAGCGATCGAAGAGGCGATCTTGTAGATCAGGCGGTATGCCCGGCCCGCTATCCTGAATGCTGATGTTGACACAGTCATCGTCCTCATCGAGCCTTAGCTGAATGGGGCCTTCGGCGTGCTTGACGGCGTTGTCCACCAGGATCAACAAGACCTGCTTCAGCGCGTCGGCGTTAGCGGTCGCGGTGATTTTGTCTTGCTCGTCGCACCGGATCGGACGTGCCGGCGCCAGCACCTGGGCCTGACGGCAGACATCTTCGATGACCTCATCCACGTGGACCGGGCCGAGGTCGAGCTCGCGCCCCGCGTCGGCACGGGCCAGGGTCAACAAATCGGTGACCAACCTCGTCAACCGCTCGCTCTCCTCGGTGAGATCTTCGAGGATTTCGACCTGCTCCTCAGAGGGTAGGGGCGGATTTCGGCGCAGCAGGGCGAGGTTGCCGCGGATGGTGGTCAGCGGGGTCCGCAATTCGTGGGAGACGTCGGCCACGAAGTCGCGCTGAACCTGGAGGGCGTGGGCGACCTGCCGATACGCATCCTCCAGGCGCGCGAGCATGCCGTTGAACGTCATCGCCAGCCGACCCAGCTCGTCCTTGGGCCCCTCATAAGCTACTCGGGATGAGAAGTCGCGCGCCTCGCCGATATCCTGGGCGGTCTTCGTGATGCGCTGAATCGGTCGCAGCGTCGTCCCGGCGAGGAGCCAGCCGATGCCGAAGGCGATCAACGTGGTCGAAAGGCTGCCCAGCACCAGGGTGATGCCCAAAGCGCGCAGCGAGCGATCGCGGTCGGCAAGTGGGCGGGCGAGCTGGACGATGCCGACCACGTTCTCCTCGCCGGTAGGGGATCCGGCAACGACGGGGAGGTTGTAGACCAGCCAGCGTGCATCCTCGCCTTGGGCGACCTCCATCAGCGGCGCGCCCTTCTGGATCTTCTCGAGCCCCTGGCTGCTGATGGGCAAGGGTTCGCTATCCTCATTCATCGGCAGTGGAAACGCGTCGCCCTCCGCATCGAGGATGTGTACCGCGTCAAGCCGGGTTTCCTCTCTTATCAGAGGCTGCAGAACGCGCTGGGCCTCATCTCGGTATCCGCTGTCCCAGGGCGCCGGCCTATCAGTACCCACTCGACCGTCCCAACTGAGATGGAAACGGGTCCAGGCCAGCACCAGCTTCTCCGCGCTTTCGGTCAAGTCCTGCTCGATGATGTTCATCGAGGAGCGGGCCTGAGAGACGTAGAGCGCTGAGCTGAACACGATCAGCGTCAGCGCGAGGATCGAGCTATAGAGTACGGTTAGGCGCAGGCGGATAGACATCAGCTGTCCTCGCGTAGAACGTAGCCGACGCCCCGGACCGTCTGGATCAACCGGGGTTCACCCTCGGCTTCCATCTTCTTCCTCAGATAGCCGACGTAGACCTCGATAATGTTGTCATCGCCCACGAAGTTGTAGCCCCAGACGTTGGACAGGATCTGTCCTCGTTCCAATACCTGGTTGGGATACCGCAGGAACAGATGAAGGAGGTCGAACTCGGTGGGCGTGAGGTCGAAGGAACGTGGTCCCCGTTTCACCTCGCGGGTCGCTGGATTCAAGCTCAGATCAGTGAAAGTCAACGGTGCTGCTTCATCACTTATACCGGCACGGCGCAGGAGAGCCTTGACGCGGGCGACGAGTTCGATCGACTCAAAGGGTTTGACAAGATAGTCGTCGGCGCCGCGCTCCAGCCCCTCGACCCGATAGTGCACGGCATCGCGCGCCGTCAGCATCAGCACCGGCGTCTCGTCGTCCTGGTCGCGTAGCGCCCGCAGCACGGCGACGCCGTCCAACTTGGGCATCATCCAGTCGAGCACGATGACATCCGGTTGCTGCTCCCAGATCTTGTCGAGAGCTTCTTGCCCATCCTTCGCGGTCACGACCTGGAACCCCTCGTAGCTCAGCGTCCTGCCCAGCATTGTGAGCAGTCTTTGGTCATCATCGACCACGAGCACAGTTGACATCTATCGCACGACTCCTCGATAACAGTATTGTCTGCATTCCATTGACCTTATTATAGCAGCTTCCCTGAGAGGTCCCTGGGAGGAGACTGAGAGTATCCTGAGAACGCGTTGCTGAGTCGGTCACCGATAGCTAAGCTCGGACCGCGTCCGAGGGAAGTGCTTAAGCGTTTGCTTCTTGCCTGTACAGCTCAGTCAATCTCTCAGGGTTCTCTCAGCTTTTTCTTTGTCTGCTCTCAGTCGCTGTGACTAGGATTAGCATTGTCTTCAAAGCTGTGAATGCGCAAGGAATGTTAGGAGGATTGGATGTCGCGAAGTAAGAGAATGTGGATGGTGTTGCTGATTCTGGCTGTGCTGGGCGGTGGTGGGTATGGTGCCTACCGTCTGTGGTTTTCGCCCGAGGGTGGCGGTGAAGCAGAGGTCGAGATGCAGACGGCTACCGTCACCCGGGGGGACTTAACGGTGACTGCCGCGGGTTCTGGGCAGTTGGTACCTGCCTCTGAGGTCGAACTTACCTTTGACGCTAGCGGTAAGGTGCTGGACATTTTGGTTGAAGTGGGAGACAAGGTGGAAGCAGAGGATGTCCTGGCCTGGATCGATGATTCAAATGCACGACAGGCGGTTGCCGCTGCTGAGATCCAGGTGATGGCGGCTGAGCAGGATCTGGCGGTGGCAGTGGCTGAGGCTGAACTGACTTTGGCACAAGCTGAGGCGGATCTGACGGTGGCGCAGCGCGAACTGGACGAGATGGAGAACTGGGAACCCGATGAGGACGAGATAAGTATCGCCAAGGCGAGCTTGCTGAGCGCGCAGGTTAGCTACCAGACCACATCGGCGAAGGCCAGCCTGACCGATGCGTCCAACACGTCCACGCGCATCAGCCTCGATCAGGCGATTGCCGCCCTGGAGGATGCGCAGCAGGCTTACGCCGAAGCGATGAACCCGGAGCGGGACTGGGAGAAGAACATCGACGCGACGCGTGAGAATGCGGCCGATTCCCTCGTCAAGGCTCAACAGAATCTGGAGATCGCGCAAGCGAACTACGATCTGATGATGGTCGAGAGTACGCCCGCCAACAACAGCGCTGACCTTCAGAGCGCCTGGGCGCAGGTGCTGAATGCAGAGGCCGCGCTTGAGGAGGTCGAGACGCCACCTGATGATGAAGAGCTTGCAACGGCACGCGTCAACGTGCAGAAGGCTGAGATCGCGCTGGAGCGAGCAAAACTATCGTTAGGCGACGATCAGGAAGCCGCGATGCGCGAGGCGGAACTGGCACTGGAACAGGCGAACTCCGCCCTCGATTCCGCGCAGGAGGCTCTGAATGGAACGGCCTTAACGGCGCCTTTCGCCGGCACGATCACCGCAGTCAACATCGAGGTAGGGGGGACGGCGATTGAAGATGCCACAGCCATCGTGATGGCTGATCTCGACAACCCGGTCGTTCAGTTCTGGGTAGAGGAGACGGACCTCGGTAGCGTTGGCCTCGGTAACCCGGTGGACATCGTCTTCACGGCACTGCCGGACCTGATCTACCCTGGTGAGATCTACCAGATCGACCCTGTGTTGGTGTCGGTCAGTAGTACGCCAGCCGTACAATGCTGGTCGACGATCGATATCTCTGCCAATCCTGTGACGCTGTTGGGTGACATGAATGTCGATGTTGATATCGTCGCCGGCGAGGCCACGAACGCGCTTCTGGTCCCGGTCCAGGCGTTGCGCGAAGTGGGCGGTCAGGAGGCTGTCTTCGTTGTCCTGCCGAGCGGTGAGTTGGAGATGCGGATCGTTGAGGTTGGGCTTCAGGACTATGTGAACGCTGCTGTCCTGTCCGGACTGGAGGCGGGCGAGGTTGTGAGCTTGGGTGAGTCGACGTCTGCGGTTTCCACCGAGATGGAGGAACTCCCTGCAGTACCTGGCGGGGACGGGATGATGATGGGCGGCGGTGGGAGGCCTTAGTATGACATCGACGATTATTGAGACAGAAGGAATGACTAAAGTCTACGGTAAGGGGGCGATCGCGGTGCACGCCCTGGCCGGCGTTGATGTCCAGGTCGAGGAGGGTGAGTTTGTCGCCGTGATGGGCCCCTCCGGTAGCGGCAAGTCCACGCTGATGAACATCCTGGGTTGCTTGGATCGTCCGACGGCTGGGACCTACCTCCTGGAAGGGGAGGATGTCAGTGGCTTGGACAAGGATCATCTTGCCGGTGTTCGCAATCGCAAGATCGGTTTTGTCTTTCAATCCTACAACTTACTGCCCCGCCTCACTGCGATCAAGAATGTGATGCTGCCTATGCTCTACAACGGCAGCAATGGGCATACGGAACAGGATATGCGGGATCGCGCGGCGCAGATGTTGGCTCTTGTTGGCTTGGCCGATCGCATGGAGCACTTGCCGAAAGAGCTTTCCGGTGGCCAGCAGCAGCGCGTGGCAATCGCGCGGGCGTTGGTCAACGACCCGGCGATCATCCTTGCCGATGAGCCTACCGGTAACCTGGATACGAGATCTAGCCTAGACATCATGAAAGCTCTACACACTTTGCACGACGATGGAGCGACCATCGTGATGGTAACCCACGAGTTGGCTATCGCTGAGCACGCTCAACGGGTGATCTATCTGCGCGACGGCAAGATCGTCTCCGACCGCGAGCACGCGAGTAGCATCGCGGACCTGCACAACGGGGACAATGGAGGGGCATCATGAACTTCCGGAGAACGTTGAAGGTCGCCTGGGAAGGCTTGATGTCTAACAAGATACGTTCGTTTCTCACGACGTTGGGCGTCATCATCGGCGTGGCGGCGGTGATCATTATGCTCGCCGTCAGCGCCGGTGCCGAGGCCGAGATCGCTGACCAAATCAACGCGCTGGGAGCCAACCTGATCATGATCATGCCCTCGTTTCAACGTGGGGGCTTTGGCCCGGGGTCGCAGCCGGCAAGTTTGACTTATGATAACTTGGCGATCCTCGAAGAGCAATTGACGAACGTCAGCGGTATCTCCGCTGAGCAGACAACGTCCCAAGATGTAAAGGCCGGGTCCGTGACCGTGACTGGGGTCACCATCAACGGGACGACGGCAGGCTTCCCCGCCGTGCGTGAATTGAACGTGGCCTATGGGCGCTTCATAATTGAGCAAGACACCGATCGCGCGAATAAGATCGCGGTGCTGGGGTACGATATCGCCATTGAACTCTTCGGCGATCCGTCCGCGGCCGTAGGCCAGACGATCAAGATCGGGACGGTTCAACATATGGTGGTCGGCGTGATGGCGGAGAAGGGCACAGTGGGCAACACCGACTACGACGCCCAGGTCTACATCCCAATTACCGTGGTCTTCAAACACTTCACCAACAGCCGATTCGGCGGTGAGAACCTTCGTGTTGTCTACGTCTCTGCTGCGAGCCGCGATGCGATGGACGACGTGATGGCGCAGCTCAACACGTGGGTAATGCAGCTTCTGGACACGACCCCTGATGCGCCTGGGTTCAGCTTGATGACGCAGGACAGCATCATCGACACGCAAGCCTCCACGACCGAGACATTCCGCGATCTGCTGGCTTGGGTCGCTGCAGTGTCGCTCGTCGTTGGTGGTATCGGCATCATGAACATCATGCTGGTCTCCGTCAGCGAGCGCACTCGGGAGATCGGTCTGCGCCAGGCGCTGGGTGCACGTCCGCGCGATGTGCGGCTGCAGTTTCTCCTGGAGGCCGTGATGCTCAGCCTTCTGGGTGGCTTAGCAGGTATGATCATCGGCATCGGCGGATCTGTCGTCTTCAACGCGCTTGGCTCAATGCGCACCGAGATCGTGCCACTCTCGATCCCGCTCTCGTTCGGTGCTGCGGCGGTTGTCGGTATTTTCTTTGGCTACTATCCGGCGAATCAGGCCTCGCAGCTCGATCCGATCGTGGCATTGCGGCACGAATAGGAATGGAAAATGGGCAAATTGACAAATCTCAAATCACAAACGGCAAATCAGTTGTCATCAAGTACTGGTAATGCCGGTGTGACAACCTTATTTGCACTGTTGAGGAGATGTGGACGTATGATTAAGAGAGCTAGGTACGGGCTTTTCGCTCTGGCCCTCGTAGCTGCGATATTGTTGGGATGTCAATCTCAAGGTTCGGCAGACGTCGTTCAGGAGGCCGAGCCAACCACAGCAACGACAATGGCTGATGATCAGCCGGCGGCAGAGCCGAATGCAGCAAACCCGCCTCAGGGTAGGCCTGGGGATCTTCTGGAGGCTGTGCTCGATACCAATCTTCTTGCTCTGGGCATTCTGGAGCTGGAGGAAACACCGAAGGCTGTGACGCTGGAGCAAGCTGCTGCCCTATTGCCATTCTGGCAGATGATCGCCGATGGTGGTCTTTGGGGCGATGCTGAGACTGCTGCTGTGATGAAACAGATTCAAGCTGCCTTGACAGAATCTCAACAAGCTGCGATCGCGGCGATGGATCTCGCCGTTGAGGATCAACAAGCCTGGATGGCCGAGCAGGGTATCGAGATGCCCGCGGGGGATGGCTTTCAGCCCCCAGAAGGTGCGGGAGAGAGGCCCGCCGGCGGCGGTGAAGGCCAGCGTCCGGAGGGTGCAGGGGAGCGACCAGCTGGCGGCGGTGAGGGCCAGCCTCCAGAAGGCGTCGGTTTTCGCGGTGGAAACGTGATCGTGCGGGCATTGGTTGACCTACTCACCACACGTGCTGGTGAGTAGCAGATCTGTGCCCGATGAGGATGGGAGATACACAATGAAAATGAAGAAGCTTTTGCGGACTGTGACAGTTCTTGTGTCAGTGGTTGCGCTTACCATGCTCTCTGCCTGTAGCCAGGAAGGGCCCCAAGGCGGGACAGCTCCAAATGCTCCTGCAGGTACAAGCCTGCGCACGGACTATAGCGGGGCGCTTGATGTCACGAGTCAGCTTGCGCTGGGTATCCTAAGACTTGAGGATACCGAGGACGCTGTCACGGAGGAGCAGGCGACGAGCTTGTTGCCGCTTTGGCAGACGCTGATGGGCAGTGGGCTGAAGAGTGAGGATGAGAAGGCCGTCGTGCGGAAGCAGATCGAGCGGACGTTGACCGAGAATCAGGTTGCCGCCATCGCTGCAATGCAGCTCACCGAGAAGGACGCTGAGGCTTGGGGGGAAGAGTCTGCGTCGGAGATGGCTGCCGGTGGCGGCTTTCCTGGCGGCCTCGGTGGTGGGGCAGCGTCAGCTGAGGATCGCGCTGCCATGCGCGAGCAGTTCCAGAACATGAGTGAGGAAGATCGTGCAGCGATGCGCGAGCAGATGGGGGGAGACGCCAACGGGGCTGGCAGTGCCGGCGCTGTTCCTGGTGCGCGTGCCAGCGGTGGCGCTGTGGTGGCAGGCAGTTCGACACAGTTGATCCGGGCCGTCGTAATGGTGCTGACAGAGCATAGCGGCCAGGAGGCTGGCTTTGCTCCGCCACAAGGTGGTCCGGGCCAACCACCTGCTGAGGGCGACGCTGAGATGCCCGAATCTGAGGAGGTTGCCTCCGAGGAGGGGGCCGGTGAAGAGGAAGCCGAAGCATCCGCCACCACGCCGGAACCTGATGCGACGCCAACGGCTGAGCCCGTAGCCGCGGCTGACGATCAAGCTGAAGTGACACCAGAGCCGGCCATTGAGACGCCAGCGCCCACCGCGACGCCGAAAGCGGATGCTGACGCACCGGCGGTGGTCTCTACCACCGCCGAGCATGCAACTGAAGCACCAGCTACAACCGACGTAGCAGCCGCGACCGAGGAAGAAACCGCCGATGAGGGCACTACTGGCGCGGACGCTGCTGCCGCTCCCGCTACCACGGCTGGGGCTACGGCAGATGCAGCCGGCGCGGTGGATGAGACTGCCCCGCAGACTGTTGCCAACACCGCACCGCCCGCGGCCCTCGTGCAGGTTGAGGACACCAATCCCGGCCCGCCATTCTCCGTCGAGATCAGCCTCAACCGCGCCGTGCCTAATCCTTTGCTGGATGGCACGACGATATACAAAGTTACCGGTCTGCTGCGCAATGATGGCGATGAGGTCTATGCGGTGAACACGGTCAATTTCACCTTCTACGATGCTGACGGCTTCCACGGTGCTTTCTACAAGTTTCCCGATAGGCGCTATGGCGAGTGGATTCCTCACGGAGCTATGGAGGCTGACTTCGACTGCATGCTGCTGGCGCCCGGCGAGGTCTGTCCCTTTGAAGCGGAGATCGCAGCCTACGAGATGGGCTCCTTCTACGTCCACGCCGATGCCGTCGTAGCGGACTGGCGTGAACCCGTTCCCGTCGAGGTACAGAACACGACGCTCGTCGATCAGGGGAGTAACGTGCGGATCAGCGGCACCATCGTTAACAACAACACCTACGCGATCAAGAACGTTGTCGTCTGTGGCGCGCTCGTCGACGCCAATGGACAGATGACCAGCATCGGCTCTGACTACTATGTGCAGCCCATCGCGGCGGGCGCCGCGGTCGAGTTCGACGTCCTGATCCCTGCCGACACCTGCGTCACCTACCAGCTCTTCACTCAGGCGGAGGGTGACTTCAAGTAGCCGAACTCGGTTGACGGCAAGTACAGCAGGCTGAAGTTCATGATCTTTGGTGTGTCCTCCTCTCGGATGCCTGCTGTGCAAAGACAGTCTCAACGCGGTCTGGCCGCGTTGAGACTCTTTATTGAACTCTCAGCGTTCTCTCATAGTTCTCTCAGGTTCGTCAGATAGACTGCACATGTTGCAGAGACAGAAACGAAGCAGTGCCGACACAACGAAACGCGTTGTGGTCGAAGGAGGTGAGACACCGCGCGACCATAGGATAAGAGTGATTGGCCATCTCAGGGACCAAACAAGCTGTTGGCCTTCCGGTTTACGGAGTTCCATCAGCCTGAACTGAGTGAATACAGTTACACTAGAGAACCAATAGGAGACAGGAACATGCTAACTGAAGGAAAGAAGAGGTTCGTAAAAATACTGGGTGGGGCGTTGGCCCTGGTGATACTTGGCGCCGTTGCCTTTGGCGCGGTCGACGTCGTGAGTGCGTCCAAGGTCACGGCGGCCGACCTGGAGACGATGACGCGGGCGTCGGCCCAACCGGGACTGCTTGAGGATGGATACCTGAGCCACGGCCGCGGCTTCGGATTTGGCGGAGGTGACATCAACTACTCAGAGCTTCTCGCGGCAGAGCTCGGTATCTCGGTTGAGGAGCTTGAAAACGCCTACGAAGAGGCCCGAGAAGCAGCGATCGAGCAGGCGGTCGAAGAAGGGCTGATCACCCAAGAGCAGGCTGACCAGATGCTGGTCTGGGGTGACCGGCGGGGCTTTGGCTTCAAGGGCTTTGGACGAGCGCCTAAAGGCGTTGGTGCGGGCGCCATCGATGAAAACGCCCTGCTCGCCGATGCTTTGGGCGTGTCCGTTGAGACGCTTCAGGCCGCCCGCGAAGCTGCGAATGAAGCCGCTTTGGCGCAGGCTGTGGAAGAGGGCTTGATCACGCAGGAACAGGCGGACGAGATGCTAAGCCGCAAGGCCCTCATGGACTACCTGAATCGGGACAGTTTGCTCGCGGCAGCGCTGGGGATGACCGTGGAGGAGCTTCAGGCGGCCTACGAGGAAGGCAAGACGCTGTCGACACTGTTGGAAGATCGCGGGCTTGACGCGGTGACGGTCCGAGATCGTCTGATGACCGCTTATGAGGAAGCCCTCGCGCAGGCTGTGGCCGATGGGGTGATCACCCAGGAGCAAGCCGACGAGATGGCGTCGCGCGGGACCTGGGGCTTCGGTCGTGGGTGCAGGCTGGGGTTCAGTGGTCGAGAGGGCTTCGAGATGCCCAGGGACTTCGATGGCCCTATGATGCGGCGAGGTCGCGGTGGATTCGGCGATTTCGGCAATCGCTACTCCGCCCCTGAGTCGGATAACGATGTCTCCGGTCCGGGGCTACGCCATCCGGGCCAGGGGGTCATCCGGGGGGACAGCGACCTCTAGGACCGGCGTTTCATCTGATCGGGCTGATGCTTTCGTTTGGGTAAGCCTCAATCGACATCAGCCTCTCCCTTCTGGCGATCCTGTGCGGTGAGTCACCGCACAGGATCGTTCTTCATATCAGTCGCAAGTCTATCAGCTATGAGCGTATCGACCTTATCAAGCCGGAGAGCTACCCCCTGCTGCTGAAGGATCTGCGGCTCAGAACAGGGCTCGACATCCAGACGTGTCGCGTGGGCAAGATCGACTTCGCCCACGACATCGCGGAACTCGAGATCACCCATAACGAGCCGCCGGCTGCACCGGCGGCATCTGAGGCGGACGGGGAGCCGTCAACCGGGCTCTACAGCCCGGACTGGCAAGTGGCGCCGACGACCGATGCGATCGACTCACGTTGAGGGGCGCGTTGAGAAGAGGGGGTTATCTATGAGAGGTTATGCGTATGTGGTCGAGGCGTTTCTGGCAACTCAGGAATGATGGACGTCGCGTTGGCGGCATTCTCGGCAACTCCCAGGCAGGTCTTGGGAATCAGGCGGTCTGATATCGACTAATCGAACGCAACGGCGTCCGGCGCCCGAGAGTGGCCTGCGCGTCAAGGGGCCTGCGAGTACAGCGCGACGTTGGCGACGTTGATTGGGGGCGCAAGGGTTGTGTGCTCCGCAAGACGGGCACCTGGGCTTTCAGCCGTTTCTCAGCGTATTCTCAGGATAGGTATAGGTAATTCTAAGGATTCTCCGGTAGTCTATTGGGTGTAAGCGACAATCACTCGTTCCGCCGGATTAGGCGGATGAATGAACAACATAGCGTACCGATAAGGTACTAAATGAAAAATCGTGGGAGGCTGTGATGAAAGGCAGAATAGCTCGAAATTTGTTGAGCGTGGTGGCCTTGGTTGTGCTGGTCGCCGCGGGTTGTGCACCGATGGTCGCGTCGGTGAATGATACTGGTGATACTGTGGGGACGGGGACAAGCGTCAAAACGATCTCTCGAGAGCTCTCATCCTCGCTCAAGAATCGCGAGGAAGCTGCGTCCAGGGACACCATGGTCGCGCCGGTGGACACCACGAACATCCCGATCGAGGAAAGCGAGGCGCTCGAGGCGTCGTTGACGGCCCTCTACCGCGAGGCGAACCCTTCGGTGGTTTACATTCTAGTGACGTCGGGTGGAACGGGGTTCGGTCTGACGGGCGGCAGTGGCACGGGATGGGTCTACAGCGAGGACGGTCTGATCGTCACGAACAACCACGTTGTGGACTCGGGCGACAACTACGAGATCGTCTTCCCCAACGGGGACCGGATGGCGGGGGAGCTGATCGGGGCCGATCCTGACAGCGACCTGGCGGTATTGCGGGTCGAGAGCTTGCCGGAGGGCGTGGGCCCGCTGCCCCTGGGCGACAGCGACGCCGTCGAGATCGGGGAGTTCGCGATCGCGATCGGGAACCCCTTCGGAGAGCAGAGCTCGATGTCCCTAGGCATTATCAGTGGCTTGGACCGGAGCCTGCCGTCGCAGAGAACGACGATGTCGGGTAGTACCTATTCCCTGCCGGAGGTGATCCAGACCGACGCGCCGATCAACCCCGGCAACTCGGGTGGGCCGTTGCTCAACCTGGCGGGAGAGGTGATCGGTGTCAACGCGGCGATTGCCAGCACGACGGGTACCAGCTCCGGTGTGGGGTTCTCAATCCCGGTGGATGTGGTCAAGCGCGTCGTACCGGCTCTCATTGAGGATGGCGAAGTGGCCTATCCGTATATGGGCGTCAGTTTCGACGGTGAGATCACCCTGAGCGATCAGGAGCTCTACGGGATCTCTCAGACGCGCGGGGCGTACGTCATCAGTGTGTCACCCGGCAGCCCGGCGGCGGAAGCGGGGTTGGTGGCTGCCGACCCGGAGACCGGGCGCGGCGGCGACCTGATCACCGCGATTGACGGTCGTCCGATCGACGACTTCGCTGACCTGAATAGCTACCTGGTGCTCGAAGCCGAGGTTGGGCAGACCATCGACCTGACGGTGATCCGCGACGGCGAGACGATCGTGGCGCCACTGACGCTGGGGGCTCGCCCCTAGGGCAAGTGGGCGCGAGTGGGGGGCTGCGGGAGCAGATCCATGGCGCCCGGTGACGAGTCCCCGGAGGTGATCCGGATGGGATGTTGGGTCACTGTGCTGGAAATTTCAGCAGGCTGACGCTTAAGCCTCTTC
>JBNGDU010000199.1:0-14636 GCA_049975025.1 Anaerolineae bacterium | reverse complement strand
TGAGGAGGCGGCGTTGGCGGCCCAGGCAAAGGCGATGGTCCACTGGCATCGCCAGCACCGCTACTGCGGGCGTTGTGGCACCGAGATGCGAACCGAAGAAGGGGGCTACGTGCTGCGTTGTCAGAATCCGGATTGTGAACAGATCCATTTCCCGCGCGTTGACCCGGCTATTATCGTTTTGGTGACGTCGGGCGATCGTTGCCTTCTGGGGCGGCAGCCTCACTGGCCTGAAGGTCGATACTCCAACATCGCCGGCTTTGTGGAGCCCGGGGAGAGCCTAGAGACGGCCGTGGCGCGGGAGGTCTGGGAGGAGACCGGCGTCAAGATCAAGGCCGTCTACTATCATTCTTCCCAGCCTTGGCCCTTTCCACAGTCTTTGATGGTTGGTTTCACCGCAGAGGCAGCGACGCGCGCCATCAACCTGAATGATGGGGAACTCGAGGATGCCCGCTGGTTCACGCGCGCTGAGATTCGTGAGGGCCTGGAAGCCGGCGGATTCGGCTTGCCGTCCACCTATTCGATTTCGTTCCACTTGATCGAGGATTGGTATGATCGCGGGGAGTGTGGGACGCTCCGTGAGATCCTTGGGGACCAGCCTGACTGGTGAGGAAACTATGGAGATCATGACGACGGTTGAGGTCCGGTGGTTCTTCCCTGGCGAGATTCCCCCGCGCGTGCTTGCCTGGTACCGGATGGGCGAACGCGATCCGGAGCAGCAACCTGTGCGGGTTGATCACTACCTGCCCGTTCTTGGTACCGATGGGTTAGGGCTCAAGTACCGCGAAGCCCGGATCGAGATGAAGCAGCGATACGAGCGGCACGCAGATCGTGACCTCGGAGACGGTGTCGCCGGGAACGTTGAGTTGTGGACTAAGTGGAGCTTCACGCTTGCGGAAGAGCGGATCGCGGAGCGGTTTGAAGACCTGGACGCATGGGTCGCTGTGCAGAAGGCGCGCCATATGCGCAACTACGAGATCAAGACCAACGGAACGTTGGTCGCCATACCGGTGGATGTCACGCCGCGTCTAGGATGCTCCGTTGAGCTAACGCGCGTTGTCGCACGTGGGTCGGCATGGTGGACCCTGGCGTTCGAGGCGGTGGGGGCAGAGGAAGCTCTGATGACGACCCTGGAGCGCGTGGCGGGCCACGTCCTGACACACGCGGAGGGCTTCGGCCTGACGTCTGCGGTTTCCTATGGTTATCCCCGTTGGCTGTTGACATTCGCAGGAAGCGAGAAGGTATCCTAAGCGCGCCCGAGGCACGCGGAACCCCGCCGGATCTCCTCGTCGGGTCGTTGCGCTCTCCAAGGATGTAGGGATGTCTTGATTCTTTTGCGGCGTCTCCCTAATCCGTCGTCTCAGGATTCCGTTTGCCCGTCATCTCGTGGACGAGGATCTTGCCCATCGTGAGATTCCGAAGCGACTCGGGTTTCATCAGACGCTGCTTCATGGGTTCGGGGTCAGGCTCCAATTGGTCGAGCATCAGCGCTATAGCGTGGGTCTTCTCCTCTAGCGAGTCCACAAAGCCGACCGTGCCGCGAAATTGCACCGTCCGAAACGCGTGGTTGCACTCGCCGTCCACGTAGCCGCAGTCCTCCAGGATCTGCCCCCAGATGGCGGAATTGGCCTGCAGATAGTCGATTTTGCGACCCTGGTTCGCGCAGTGGAAGTAGAAGCACCGCGCCTCACCGTCAAATCCGTAGCTGAGAGTAACGAGATAGGGGGCGTTGTCCTTGCTCATGGCTATCGTCAGGTATTTGTTGCGCGCGATGATATTGAATAGCTCCTCCTCATCCTCGATCTCTTTCTCAGTTCGCCTCAGATGGTAGGATGTCACAGTCGGCCTCCTTGTCGTTTGCACTTGAGGACATTGTATAGGGTGGTCGGCGGTCAGGGAAGTTCGTTCAGTGAGCGGCGTGCTATAATACGTAGCGCCAACGAGGAGGATGACATTGCATGCGTGAACTGTGGCTGGTGGCAAAACATGAGTATCTCAAGATCGTCAGGGAGAAGTCTTTCCTGATCGGTACTCTTGGCTTGCCGGCGCTGATGGCAGTGATCATGGGCATCAGCGTGCTCGTTATTTTGGGTGGGCGGGGCGACCTGCCGGTCGGCTACGTGGACCACTCGGGCGTCTTGGGAGATGCGGCACTGCCGCCGCTGGAGGGCGAGCAGCGGACGGTGAGCTTCCGACCTTTCACGAGTTTGGATGCCGGTCTCGCGGCCCTCTACGACAAGGAGATTCAAGCCCTCTACCTCCTGGGGCCGGGTTATCTGTCCTCGGGCCGGGTGGAGCTCTATTATCTGCGCCAGGAACCCGGTCAGCTTGTTCAGAGTGATTTCGAGACCTTCCTGCGCTGGAACCTGCTTCTTGAGCAGCCGGAGCATGTGCGTCGTCGCTTGCTGGATGGTCTGCAGTTGAGCATCCGTACTTCGAACAACGATCGGAACTTCAACACCGAAGATCTACTCAACTATGCCCTGCCCTTTGGGGCAGCGATCTTTTTCATGGTCGCGGTGATGAGTTCGGGCGGCTATATGCTACAGGCGGTGACCGACGAGCGGGAGAACTGCACCTTGGAGATCCTGATGACCTCCGTGCGCTCGTTTGATCTCATCGGCGGCAAGGCACTGGGCCTCATGAGCGTGGGGTTGACCCAGATCACCCTTTGGACGTTGACCGCGGTGGGTGGGCTTTTCCTTATGACGCGAGGGGTAGAGGAGCTGCCTCCGTTGACCGTCCCTTGGGTCTTTCTCGGGATTGTGGCCCTTTTCTTCCTGCCGGCCTACGCTGTGGTCGCGGGCGCGATGACCGCGATCGGCAGCGTTGTCAGCGATCTGCGTCAGAGCCAGCAGATCGCCGGGACGCTTAACTTCTTCTTCACAGCGCCGCTCTTCTTGATGGCCCTCATCGTGGCCAAGCCCAACAGTCCTATCGTCGTGGCGCTTTCGTTTTTCCCCACGACCGCCTTTGTGACGATGATGCTGCGATGGGCGGTGGTCCGCGTGCCTGTGTGGCAGATCGCGACCAGTTGGACGCTGTTGACGGGCTCGGCCATGTTCAGCGTATGGGTCGCCTCCCGAGCCTTCCGCGGTGAGATGCTGCACACCGGACAACGGCTTAGCGCGGGGCGAATGCTTCAGAGTCTCTATGCCATGGTTCGCCGTCCCTGGGGTGGGTCCAGTGGCAGCCGGCCTCGTGGGAGCGAGTTCCGTGCGTAGCATCGCGCTCGTCATTCGGCACGAGCTGCTGAGCGTGCTGCGCAAGCCGTCCTTCTGGGTGACAACGTTCGTGCTCCCCGCGTTGTTGATGCTCTTCAGCTTCGGGGCGCAGGCTGTCGGTACCCAGGCCCTGGAGGCACCACCGTCGATGCTTCCAGCGCAGGCGGACACCCCGGACGAGAAGCCCTCACCTACAGCCATTGGCTACGTCGATCAGGCCGGCATCATTGAGGGATTGCCTGACGATGTCTCGGCATCGACGGTCCGTGCGTATCGGGATGAGGCCGCGGCCCGTGCGGCTTTAGCGGACGGCGAGTTGAGTCAATATTACCTCGTTCCGGCGGACTTCATGGAGACCGGGTCCGTCAGCGTGGTCACGGCGGACTTTGTGCTTCTCGACGATATCAAGGCTGCGGGCATCTTCCAACGCATTCTCAACTACAATCTGCTCGATGGCGACGCGTGGCTCACCAGGCTCGCCACACAACCTATCCTAGAGCTCGAGGCGACCGCCCTGGAGATCGATCTCATTCCCATGGGACGCGATCAACATATGGCACGTCTTCTGGTGGGATATGGGACGCTCTTCATCTTCTTCTTTGTCCTGACGATGAGCAGTAGCTTCATGCTTCGCAGCGTCACCAAGGAGAAGGAAAACAGGGTTGTGGAGGTCCTGTTGGTCAGTCTGCGACCGCCGGACCTGATGGTGGGTAAGATCATCGGCCTGGGGTTGCTCGCGCTGCTGCAGATGATGCTCTGGATCGCCGGAAGCTTGCTCACGCTGCGGCGGGGAAGCCTGCTCCTGACGGCGTTCGGCGACGTGCTCAGCGAGGGCGTGACGCTGCCCCAGGGGTTTGTCGTCTGGGCAGTCGTCTACTTTGTCCTGGGCTACGTCTTGTATAGCTCGCTCTTAGGGGCCATCGGCGCGCTGGCGCCTAATGCCAGGGAGACGGGCTCTTTCACCTTCCTGGCGCTTCTGCCCCTGATGCTCCCGGTGTGGCTCTACACGAGCTTCTTCGAGGCGCCGCACGGGACGTTAGCGGTGATGCTCAGCCTCATTCCTTTGACCGCGCCGACGGCGATGTTGCCCCGTCTGGCTGGTGGTGGGGTGCCCTGGTGGCAGCCAGCCATAGGGGCGTTGCTGCTGGCCATCACGGCGTACGGATTTGCGCTACTGGCGGCGCGTTTCTTCCGTGCCGGCAATCTCTTGTCCGGCGCTAGCTTGAGCTGGCGCCGGATCTGGGCGGAGTTGAGGCGTTGGAACGCCGGCTCAGAGGTTGAAGGCCGTTGACTTGCTGATCCCCAGCTACTTCAGGATGTAGTAGGTGCCTCGCTTGCGCCCGATCTTGAGGATAACGCCGCGTTCCACCAGGTCCACGAGGTCCAGGCGTAAGGTCTCCGGGCTGACGTCGGGGCATAGCTCCTGATAGTCCCGGCTGCGGATCCGCTGATGCTGCTGAAGGTAAGCCAGCGCCTTCGCCTGGCGCTCGTTCATCGTGAGGTCGGCGGCGCTTTCGAGGATAGGCTCGCGCTCCTGAACGTTGCTGAAGACGACGGAGAAAGAAGCGTCGGTGGCATGGAATTCGGGCGGTGGGTGGCCCGCGTTGACCATTTCCTCGATCATCAGATCGACGCCCATGCCCAGCTCCTCGATGTAGCCCCACTGGAAGAGGCCGTTGACGATGCGCGGATTGCGAGAGAAGTGCTCGTCGACGATGTTGTCCAAGGTGATGAACCCCGCCAGACCGCCAGGACTCGATATCTCAAGCCGGTCCGAGAACATCCGGACCTCAATACCGCGGCCGTGCACACGATAATCGCGGTGGGCCACAGCGTTGACGAGCGCCTCACGGATCGCTGCTGGCGGGTAGATCCACTGTTCCTCACGCTTGAGTCCCCGCACGACGGCGCCCACATGGATTTCCTCCTTGATGATGTCCCACATGCGCTTGATGGTGCGGGCCAGCGGCGCTTTGATCTCGACGCGACGCCCGTAGCTGGCCTCGCCATCGCTCCGGCGCACTCTTTCGCCTTCGAAGCGTACGAAGGTCACGCCACATCGGGGCATGAACGTGCTGGGGCTCTTGCCAAACAGCAGGATCCCCGCCACCGTCGGCTGACCACTCGGAAGCAGCCAGCCCATCTCGACCATGAGATCGTCCAGGGGACGCGTGAGCTGACGCCCATGTCGGTCCTCCCAGACTTCCGTGAATTCCTTGAGCACCTCGTCGTCGAGATCTGTGCGGACGGCGCCGGGAACAGGCTCCGCTTCATAGTCGCCGGTGGTGCGGCTTGTGATGATTTGCTCAATCTCTTGTCCGGTGAGGGCTCGGTTCTCCGCCCCCGTGCGGACCAGAATCCGACCATCTTCCAGGGCGTGGAGATCGTGGCTGCGCGGCACCCGCATGACAAAGACAAACCTTCCGCCGGCCTCGATCTGCTCCGAACTGACGACGACGGGTGGGTGACACATGCTCTCCGCCTGTGCGATCGCTGCCTCCAACTCCTCGGGAAAGGCTGCGCCGCTCGGTTTGCCGCTCTGGTTCACGCCGACGTAGATCGTGCCGCCATCCGCGTTGGCGAAGGCGACCAGGGTCTCCGCCAGCGGTTCGACCTCGGCGTCTGGTAGCAGCGCGACGAGTTGGCTGGCACTGGCACGGATTCTCTCCCGCATGATCGACTCCTTGATCGGTCCTGGTGAAACTGGGCGCAGCTACCTAGGCGTGCCGTAGGCACACACCTCGTAAGAACATGCCTTCGCGGCCCAATCGCCTGGATGCTTCACAGCTTATCGGAATCACTGACTGGGCCACCACTTGAGCTGCGAGCACTAGGCTTCGTCCTGGTTTTCCTCTTTGTCGCCGGCCGCTTGGCTCTCGGTTTCATCGGCCTCGCCTAAGCTGGGTGCCTCGGCTTCAGGCTCATCGGCGTCTTCTTCCAGCTCTTCCTGATCGCTAAACAAGCGCGCAATTGAGGCGACTTGATCGCCGGCCTTGAGGTCCATCATCTTGACGCCCCTTGTGTGCCGCCCCATCACCGGGATACGCTCCACCTTCGTGCGCAGAATGATGCCATCCTCGGACATAAGTGTAACCTCATCCTCATCCTGGACAACGCGACCATCGGCGATGAGCCCGGTAGTCTTGCTGACTCGATAGGCGCGCACGCCCTTGCCCCCGCGGCGCTGAGCACGGAACTCCTCCAGCTTCGTACAGCGACCGTAGCCTTTGCGGGAGGCCAGGAAGAGCTTGCCCTCCGGCTCGACGACCTCCGCAACGGCGATCTGATCCCCTTCCGGTAAACGCATGCCGATCACGCCCGCAGCGATACGGCCCATGGGGCGCACATCCTGCTCGCTGAATCGAATGCTCTGCCCCTTTTCTGTGACCAAGATCACCTCATCATTGCCTTGGGTCAGCCGGACCCAACCGAGCTTGTCATCGTCTTGCAAGCGGATGGCGATGAGCCCGCTGGGGCGCACAGAGTCAAACTCCTTGAGCGAAACGCGCTTGGTCGTGCCGTGCTTTGTGATCATGATGACGTACCGGGCCTCTTCGAAGTCCGACACGGCGACCATCGCGGTGACCCGTTCGTCCGGCGCCACGGCCAGGATGCCGGGAAGTAGCGCCCCCTTAGCGGTACGGCCCGCGTCCGGGATCTGGTACACCCGCTCCTGATAGACTTTTCCCCGATCGGTGAAGAAGAGGAGCGTGTCGTGGCTGTTGGCGGCGACGAGCATTGTGATCTCGTCTTCCTCATCTGTCGCCATGCCGCGCACGCCCCGCCCCCCGCGGCGCTGCGCGCGATAGACTTTCCAAGGCACACGCTTGATGTAACCGCGCCTCGTAACGGAGACGAGCACGTTCTCCTTGGCGATGAGATCCTCCTCGTCGAAGCTGCCGTCGGCATCCGGCAGGATCTTGGTGCGGCGAGGATCGGCGTAATGTTCGCGCAGCTCCAGGAGGTCCTTGCGGATGACGTAGCGTTGCTGGTGGGGCGACGCGAGGAGGCCCTCCAGGTAGGAGATCGTCTTGAGCAGTTCGCCGTACTCATCCTCGAGCTTCTGCCGCTCCAGCCCGGTCAGGCGGCGGAGCTGCATATCGAGAATCGCCTGCGCCTGTAGCTCGCTGAGGCCAAACCGATTGATCAGGCGATCACGGGCTGTGTCCACGTCAGGGGACTCCCGAATCGTGTGAATGACGGCGTCGAGGTGATCGAGCGCGATGAGCAGGCCTTCCAGGATGTGAGCCCGCTCCTGCGCCTTGTTAAGCTCATACTGGGTCTTCCGGACCAGCACCTCAATCCGATGGTCAAGGAAGATCTGTAACAGGCGCTTAAGCGGCATCACCCGCGGCACGCCGTCGACCAGGGCCAAAAGCTGGATGCCGAAGGTGCTCTGAAGCGGCGTGTGCTTGTAGAGGCGGTTCAGCGCCTTCTGTGGCTGGGTCCCGCGCTTGAGCTCGATGACGATGCTCATGCCGCGCTTGTCTGACTCATCACGAAGGTCGCTGATCTCGTCCAGGCGGCCCGAGCGCACCAGTTTCGCGATACGCTCCAGCAAGGTGGTCTTGTTGACCTGATAGGGAATCTCGGTGATCACGATGCGGAAGCGCCCACCCGACATCTCCTCGATGTTGGCGACGGCGCGGACTATGGTCTTACCCCGTCCGGTAGCGTAAGCTTTGATGACCGGCCCGACGCCAAGAATCTGACCACCGGTGGGGAAGTCGGGGGCTTTGATATATTGCATCAGCTCGTCGACGCTGATTTCCTCCCGGCGCTCCCAATTGTCGAGGACGTGGATGAGGGCATCGATCGTCTCGCCTAGATTGTGCGGTGGGATATTGGTGGCCATGCCCACGGCGATGCCGGAGGAGCCGTTGACAAGCAGGTTAGGAATCCGCGCAGGTAGGACGGTCGGCTCCTCAAGACTGCCGTCGAAGTTTTCCTGCCAATCGACGGTGTCCTTTTCAATGTCGCTGAGAAGCTCCATGGCGATCGGCGCCAGTCGGGCCTCTGTGTATCGCATAGCCGCCGGTGAGTCCCCATCAATGGAGCCAAAGTTGCCTTGTCCATCAACTAACATATACCGCATGGAGAAGTCCTGCGCCATGCGCGCCATCGCTTCGTAGACGGCGCTGTCGCCGTGGGGGTGGTACTTCCCCAGCACCTCACCGACGATACGAGCGGACTTCTTGTGTGAGGTGTTGGGGCGTAGCCCCATGTCGTGCATCGCGTAGAGGATGCGTCGTTGTACGGGCTTAAGACCGTCTCGGGCATCGGGCAGCGCGCGGGCTACGATCACGCTCATAGCGTAATCGAGGTAGGCCGTGCGCATCTCGCTCCGAATATCTACGGGCCTCACGGTGCCGATGTCGGCCTCTGTCTGTTGGTTGACCTCTGGATTCGCGTCGAAATTCGCTTCCAAAATACCTATGACCTCCCAGCCGGACCTCACGCCAGCCACACGCCGCCCCAGTCATATGAACGCCTGGGTAGCGACATCGCAGTCGGTGAGTTCGCGCTTAGCCGTTAAGCGGATTTGCCCTCGCCATTATAAGGAAACAATGGGGAACTCCGAGTAAATATTATACCGCAAAAGCGCGGAAATGCGAGTATGAGACAGGTTAGACTGAGGCTTGCGAATCGAGATGAGTGAGCTTGATGGAAAACCTGAAAGCGTGAAACCCTGGGGAATTCAACCTCTGAGATTGCTGGAAGTGGATGCGATGATGCCGGGGGCAGCGCTATCGCACTTGGAGCTCGGCAATGCAGATCTTGCCGTCAACGAGGGTCAGCGTAGTGTGGCGGCGGCTTGGGAACAGCGCTCCGCCCAGCCGCTTCGGGGTGCTCGTGATAGTGACGTCGCGCTCGCGACCCGCACCGTCGCGCAGTCGAACGATGCTCTTGGCGTCACCGGGTATCAGGGTAAGGGACCTCCCCTCCCAGTGCCACGCAATGGTTGCGCCAGGCTTGTCGCTGCATCGATGGGCGTTGATAACGGCATTGGGGGCATCCACGGTCTCCCACCGCTCGTCATAGCTGAGCTGCCAGCTCGTAGCCTGGTGGCTCCCACGGTAGAGCGTGGGCTCCAGGTTGTTGATGTAATCCGCCAGGGCGTGGTAGACGGGCATCGGCGTGAAATCGGGCTCCACGAGACGGAAGTAGTACCACGGCTGGTCCCGCTCCGCGTCCGAGGCCCGCTTGAAGAACCAAACGCTCGTGACCCCGACCCAAGGCCACTCGCGCTGGATGCGCTCGAAGGCCAGAGGGGCGTAGCGCGCCTGCTGCTCGACGGTCACCCGCCCATAAGGATCCGGCATACCCTCGGGCACCACGTTGCTGTTCATCTCGCTGATCCATATAGGCTTGTGAGCGTCCCCGTTGGCGACCATCACATCGCGCACCCACATCGGTCGGGAGAAGTTGACTTCGTAGGGCGAGAGCCGGTGGTCGGTAGGGCCCGAACGCAGCATGTAGTCGTTGACCGCCAGGACATCAAAGCACCCGCCGGCGCCGGCGTCGTACATTCGCTGCAGGAAGACGACGTCCATCAGGTTGTTGCCCTCGTAGTTAGGGTTCCAGGTGCCCAGCTCAATGGTCGGCGCCAGGGCCCCGCTGATGACCACAGCTTCTGGGTCGACGGCTTTGATGCGCCGGTAGGTCAGACAGAGTAGATCGGTGTAGGCTTCCGGGTCAACCGGTTGGTTGCCCCACTCAGGGTAGATGTTGGGTTCGTTCCAGACCTGATAATGGCGAATGCGTCCGCGGTAACGGGTCACCACGGCCTCCGCGTAGTCGGCGAAGTCCTCCAGGTTATCCGGGGGGCCGAAGTCCCCCCGCGCGGTGCCGTCGTAGCGGCTCCACGCCGGCGGCTGTTCCAGCCGGGCGATGATCTCGAGGTCGTAGGCCTCAGCCAGATCCACGATGGCGTCATACTTATCCCAAGCCGAGCGATAGGGGTCGTGGCGGCGATCCTCGAAGTCGCCCTTGCCGTGAATTTCGATGTCATACCAGGGGAAGGACTGTCGGATCCAGTGGAATCCGGCGTTCGCGATCATCTCCACAGAGCGCTCGCGCTTCTCCGGTTCCACCTCCTGCTCCAGGAAGGTGTTGACGCCGAACGGCGGCAAATCGGTGTGCGCGACCGCGACGTCGGGTCGTGTCTGCGGTAGGGGGCGCGTGATCGCGAAGGCCCACTGCGCGACGCCCCGAAGCTGGCCTGCCAAGTGCTCCTCGCCGGTGAGCTCGAAGAGCCACAACCGCGGGTCGTTAGAGAAGGCCACGAGAGGAGGGAGGTGCAGAAACGCCGCGCTAATCAGCGCGGCGGTCACGAACAGAAGGAGACCAAGGGCTAAACGCCTCGAAGGGCGGGGCATAGGTCCAGGGCTAACGATCGTAGGCTACATCGAAGGGCCGGAGGTCACCGCGAGCTTCTCCGCGAGCAGCAGCGTCACCGAGAGCGTGTCCTCCTTTTCGACGTAGGCATTGACCTCCTCCAGGGATTTCTGATAGAGTTCCAGGAGAGAGGTGTCGTCCTCTTTATAGCCACTGATGGTGCGGCGAGCGCACGTGCAGCAGCCCAGGGAGGCTCGGTAACTGTCGAGGTCGCAGGTCAGGCAGCTGCCAAGTCGAATCATCATGAGGCCAAATGCGAGGACCTCGTTGTGGTTGTGGGGCAGAACCTCGATCCGGCGGATCAATTCCTGCCATTTGGGGCCACGCAGATCACCTAGTTGCTCGATGCATCGTGGCGGAAAGAGAATCTCACTATCTGGATACATTGAGTCCTATCAAAGTTCAAGCAAAAAAGATACCTGGCTGCCCACTTCAAGCTCACGCCAGATCAAGTTCCGATATCACAAACAGTGCTTATCATAACATATCCGGATGACTTTTTCAAGGGTTTCTCTTTGAAATTCAGCCCCCATGAAACGGAAAGGACCCGGCTATTGCCGGGTCCTCCGCTCACTCATATGTTCCATATACCACCTCCTGTATCGGAGATACAGCGCCTCGGCGTGCGCGCCCACCCTAGGCACCGTTCAATAACCATTATAACATACGTGTCAAGTTTGGATAGTAGGAGTTTGGGTGGGGTGATTGAAGACCGGGAATGAGGATCCGAATCGCGAGAACGTGAACGGTCAGGACGTGGGACCGGGCGGGAAGTTGTGGTATGATGGCGAGACTTGATAAGCAAGTTCATCCTGTCGTCCGGCCCTGTGTCGCAAGGAGGTGCTTCTCACGATGGTCATACGTTTGGAACCCGAGGCCTACGGTAGTGTTCGCTCGCTCTATGAGCCGCTTCGCTGCAATCTCGTCGTCGACTCGATGATCGACGGCAACACCCCGGCTTGGGTCTTCGTGGATCGGAAGGAAGATCCACAGTCAGCCCTGATGTGGAACCGGCAGGATGCGATGTTGATCGCCGGCGAGGCCGGCAACCCGATCTTCAACCGTGAGATCGCTGAGGTCGTTAAGGCACAGATCGTGCCTGATGCTCGACGGCGCTACATCCCCGAGCTGAGCCTGCACTACGATTCGACGGCTTGGCTCATCCACAAGGACTTGTTTCTCGGCAGCTGGGCGTATGAGATCGCCGGGCGGCGCTGCTACCGGTTCGATCGCCTGAGGGTCGATTGGCGTGGCGGTATACCGACCGGTTACGAGATGTGGCCTATCGATCAGCCCGTGCTGAGGAACGAGCGGCTGGAGAATATCCAGCATGTCGCGGGGTGGGTGCGCTCCTTCTGGCGCTCCTATGCTGACTTCGTGCAGACCAGCTTTGGTGCCTGTCTCGTGGACAAGACCGCGCCCGACGCGCCGGTGGTCACGAGCTGGTGCCTGGGGGTCTACGTGAGCGGTTCGGATTACGAGCTGGGGCTCTTCACGATGCCCGATTACCGCCGTCAGGGACAAGCGACGCTGGTGTCCGCAGCCGCCATCGAGCGGTGTTTGCAGGTAAAGGGACGGCCCCACTGGCATTGCTGGGATGACAACCGAGGCTCCATTGCCGTCGCCGAGCGCGTGGGATTCGTCGACCCAACGCGGTACGAGGTCCTGCGAATAAACATCTAGCGTCCGTCGATCAAGCGTCAGAAATGGCGCGCATAGCGTGTGACGGAACCCTCCGTGAAACCACAAGCGCAGGTCGCCGAGCAAAACGTGCGGCTAGCTCGGTAGCTGTGTAGATAACGATGTTCGCAGGTTCCCAGAAGGTTACGACTACGACACGGACTCTCTGCTCTTTTGCGGCGAACTCTTCTCACTCAGTCTGGCGCCCTGGTAGCTGTGATCTGCATCGACCAGTCCATCGTGTCGTTGATGATCTTGCGCCCCAGTTGGTCGCCATAAGCCGTCAGCTCCGGGATGGCTGAGGGATCATCCATCGCAATGGGCTCCCGTAGGTCGACCTGGAAGCGGCGGAAGTCGAGATCCTCGAAGAAGGTGTCGACGAGGTGAACTTGCTGGTCGTTGGCCGACTCCATAAAGGCGCCCAGGATGGGCGAGAGCCACTGCCACGGGTACCATCGGTGGACCCCTTCCACGTCGTGGGCGTGGGGATCCCGGCCCGTTCCAAGGCTGATCAGCGTCGTCTCCGCCGGATCCCAGTTCAGGACGAACCTGATCTCGTAGGCCGCTAAATAGCAGGGATTGGCGTAGGAGCCGACGCCGCCGTCGACGAAGCGTCCCTCGACCACAGGGAAGTAGGTGGGCACGGAGCTCGATGCCAGCACGGCCTTGACCACAGGCCAGGTGGCGTAACTGGGTTTCCAGGGCTTGATGAAGCGCGTGCGGTTCTCAAGCAGGTCGAAGGCTGTAATCACGACGTCGATCCGCGGCGAGTAGTTCCAGAGATCCCCCATCGTCAGCGTGCCGAGGTAGCTCCGGAGCGCTTGTTCCAGCGGTCCGTGGGGGTATCGGTAGCGGGCGAGTAGCCAGAGCCGGCTCCGCAGCGTCTTGCGAAAGACCTGGTCGCCGAGTTCGGTGTAGAGGCGGTGCATCTCGCTGCCCGTCAGGCCTACGGCGATGCCGGCAGAGATAATGGAGCCCGTGGAGGTCCCAGCCGCGAGCCGGAAGATCTCGGGCGAGCCCTGGCCGAGATAGTCCTCCAGGATGGAGAGCGCGCGGGTGACCATCACGCCCTTGATGCCACCGCCGTCAATGGCGATGGCTACGTGTTTGCGGAACGGGATCATGGATTCTACCTGCTTTCGGTCTGCGCAAGAGCGGGGCGGTTGCGTTTTGTCCTGACAGGAGCTCCGCCTTGTAAGTGTGCTTAGTATATCAGCCTCTTCCTCTCAGCGATAGTGTGTTATACTTAAGTTGAGGAGTGGAGATAACAATGAGTGAAGAGACACGTAGCTCCGAAATCGAGGCCCTCGTTGCGGGCCTGGATCCGGTGGACTGGGTACAGCTCAAGCTGACGGCCAGTCTCTCACCGGGGCAGCGTATCCTGGCGGGGATGCAGGCGCAGGCATTCGCGATGGCGGCCCTGCGGGGCACGTTCCGCCGTAGATTTCCCGAGCTCTCCCGTTCGGAGCTTAACATGAAGGTGCTAGCTTATCTCACGCCGGTGAGGATGCAGCGGTCGGTTGAAGAGGATGTATGAGTGCTCTTTCCTTCTACCACAAGGTCATCATGGCTTTAGAACAGATCGAAGCCCGCTATATGATTGTGGGGGCCTTCGCCGGCTTGGCCTTCGGCGTCACCCGGGCTACCTTCGATGTGGACATCCTGGTGGATTTGCGCGAGGATGATTTCGAGGCGTTGGCGGCACGCTTTCCTCCGCCGCGCTATTACGCCGATCCAGAGATGATGCGCAACTCCACCAGGATGGGCATCATGTTCAATCTGATTGATGTTGATGCCGGCGTCAAGGCCGATCTGGTTCCCTTGACCCGCGAACCGGATTACCGTACGGCCTTTTCTCGTCGTATACGACGGACCTTTCAGGACGAAACTGGGCGAACCTTCACCGCCTGGTATGCGCAACCCACCGACATCATCATCGGCAAGCTCATGGCATGGAACGAGGGGCGTTCTGCGAAACATCCCGCCGACATCTACGCGATGTTGATCTTTGCGATCAGTGACCTGAGCGACGTTGGACTGGATATACAGGCTATCACCGTTGCCGCCACGCGGCTGGGGCCGGATGTCGTGGAGCTTTGGCGCTCCCTGCGAGAGCGTGCGGAGGAGGATGTCCGGCGACAGAATGGCTGAGGCGGTTCAACTCCGCGGGTCGGCCTTGTGACCAGGAGCCCCCTGCCACCTCGGAGCACGCCAGGTGACACTCTCCCGTGCAGATCCCATTGTGGGGGAAACGCCGTTTCTTGGGGGCCACAATAGTGTGTGGTCGGGGCGGGCGGATTTGAACCGCCGACCTCACGGACCCAAACCGTGCGCGCT
>JBNGDU010000198.1:6885-14705 GCA_049975025.1 Anaerolineae bacterium | reverse complement strand
TCGCCTATAGGCGTCAGCGCTAGGTCCAGATCCGATACGTCGGGCGGGACTCCCACTACTGGACTGGTAAGCGGCTCGTAGTCTTCCGCCTGCACCGTGACGTACCAACAGCCCCGGCTGACATCCCAGCCGTAGTAGCCATCAACCGTGGCGTGCTGATATGGTGTCTTCGGAGCTGTAGGCGTGATCTCAGGGTTGACAATGATGCCCAGATCCGTGGGCGCCGGTTGGCTCCAGGGGGCATCAGGGTCCTTCGAGAGATTCGTTTCACAGGTGTTCGGACGGTCGTCGTCGGGACCAGTCTTGGGCTCCCAACCGGGAACCTGATAGAGCACCACAGTAGCATCCGCCACCGGCTTCCCGGTGGTGTCATCGCTCACAATGCCACTTGGGTCGTAGAGCGTGATATAGCCCACGATGGTCTCAGTAGCACCGTCGGCGCAGGTTGCCGCGATGCTGAACGTTGCATTGCCGGAGATGTCCGCAGCAGGAATGGTCACCTGATACTGGTCACTACCCGCGCTTGCCATTGGATACATGGGCCCAGTGGACAGATTCAGCGTGACGCTTACAGGCGTACCTGTCGCGCAAGTCACAGTTCGAGTCACTGTGATGTCGCTGGGGTTGGGCGCCGGCATCGCGATCTGCGCGGTCCCGTCGGGACTGTAGACCACATTGCCGGTCTCCGTATCCACGCTTACCGTCGGCGGTGCAGGTAGTGCCAGCACCGCATCGATACCGGTGCGCGGGATGCCTGGGGTAATGGTGATCACGTCAGCGGTACCGATTGTGGGTTTGGCATCGTAGTACTGGGGTGCGAGCTCGAAGGTCGGGTCAACGAAGCGGACGCGATAGTCGATGCCGATGCCCTGGCCCAGATCGGCGAATCCGTAGGTCCCGTCGGCGACCGTTTTCGTGCTGGCGATGTGACGGAACCCATGGTACGTCGGGACTGTGCGACTGAGTTGGACCTCCACACCTGCAACAGGACCAGAATCGGCCATGACCCTACCACTAAGGCTGCCCAAGCCCTCCCCACAGATGAAGCCCGTACCGTACACGGTGGAAATGCCGCTGAGCCACAAAAGCACGTCTTCCGTATTCGGCACACACCAGTCGGTATCGTAGAAACCGAGGAACACGAGTTGGCTCAAAGAGGTCAAGGAAGTCGGCATCTCTCCGGTTAGCGGGTTACCCTCTACGGTCAGATGGCGCAATCCGCTGAAGCCCACAATCTCCGCTGGCATAGTGGTCAGCTGGTTGTTCCCCAGGTCGAGCGTCCTGAGTGCCGTCAGCTGCCCAATATCCGACGGTAAGCCGGCGAGCATGTTAGACTCCAAGTTGAGGCTGGTTAATGCGGTAAGACAGCCGATCTCCGCCGGCACCCTCGTCAACTGGTTGCCAGCAAGCGTCAACGAGGTCAGACCCACCAAGTCCCAGACCACAGCAGGGACGGTTCCAGCGAACGAGTTCCCAGCGAGGTTGAGCGTTCTCAGCGCGGTCAGATTGCTGATCTGATCCGGGAGCGTCGTAAGCCGATTTACCGAAAGGTTAAGTGTCCTCAGTGCAGTCAGCTCGCCGATCTCCGGCGGCAAGCTCGCCAGCCGGTTAAGTCCCAGGCGAAGCCACTTCAGTGCGGTCAGCTCGCCGATTTCCGCCGGCAGGCTCATGAGGTAGTTGCCGCTGAGTTCAAGGCTAGTCAGTGCGATCAGGTCACCGATTTCCGTCGGTAGGCTCGAGAGGTAGTTGAACCGCAGGTTGAGGCTGGTCAGTGCGGTCAGATCGCCGATCTCAGGCGGTAGCTGACCGCTCAGTCTGTTACCGTTCAGCTGCAAGCTACTCACGCGGTTAGAAGAGCAGCCGACCCCATACCAGCTGCACGGCGTCGTCGTCTGCAACCACCCGGTGTTGTCAGCCCAGTTGTCCCCGTCGGTGGCGTCGTACAGCGCCACCAGGGCCTCGCACTCGGCTTGGGGGATCTCAGTCACGTCGCCACAATCGAAGCTGGCGGGGGCCTGCGAGGCCTCAGCGGTCATTCCCCCCGACAGGAGCAGGGGCATCAACAGGATGAGACTCAGAGCTCGACTGTACCAGGTGGGTTTCATCATGGACCTCCTTAGTCTGCTAGTGCTCACTGACCTTGCTGCTAGCCTCTGACCAGATGAAGCCCACAGCGGCTGGCAACCAGAGGTAGCTTGTCGGGAGTATCGCTGCTCCCGAGAGATCAGAGCCAACAGAGAAGCTTCTCAGCGATATTCACCTTCACACGACTCACGGACTGCACAGCAGCAGCGGCAGGAATATAGGGCACTCGGAAGTAACGTCTACGTGTGTGGATGCCTCCGCCTGCGCTGCTTTCGTCTCACGGTTGCCCACGTTGTCTATAGCTATGGAATAGAAGCTGTAGGTATGTCCGTCGACGCCCACGAACGCAGCGGATGTCTCTCCTGTGCCCTTCTGCCAGAGGGTCCAAGTCCCCGTGTCTTTCCGCACATAAACATCGTACGTACCGACTCCGGAGCTGTGTTCGTCGTCCTGACCAGACCAGCTGACTGTGAAGTGTTCAGTCTCTGTCACCGCCGGCAGCGGGTCCACAGTGCTGGCAGGCGGGAGGCTGTCGATGGTGACCAGAGCCTCCTTATCCGGATCTGTTCCTTTGGACTTGTCCAACGGATCCACTTGATTAGTGTCAATCTGCAGGCTGAAGTCGAACTGGAGGGTGGCAATGTTGCGAATCTCCGTGCCGCTGGCCAGTCCCAGCTTGGGCCGGATGATGTAGGAGACGAAGCCCTGACCGCGCCCGGTCTCGTTTTCCGGAGGTAGGAACCCAATGCTCACATCCTGGGGCGGCAGGCCTGTTTCCGGATCGATGGAGAAGAAGTTGACGTAGATGGTGCCTTCTTCCAGCCAGGCTTCGATGTGCACTTCGATGTCGAAGTCGTACTCGTCATCGCTGTAGGCGTATTCGACTACGGTCTGGTAGTACTGCCGACCCCCGGGAACCGCGATCAGCATATCGCCGAAGCCGATCTCGGTCAGCTCGAAGGTGGAGAGGTCGAGGTGCTCGGAGAGCGGATCGCGGATCGTCACGATCTGCGCCGGAGCCGTGGCCGACTCCAGATTCTCAAAGTCCACACGATACGCCAGCGACTGCCCGGGGGCCACGTAGTTCTCTGCACCGTGCCCCGCCGGGCCGGTCTTCTCGTTCGGGTCGACGGCGCCTGCTGTGCCGGTGTCGACACCAATGAAAGGTTCGGCTGGAATATCCGGCGGATCATCTACTGGGTCTTTAGTTGGGGCACAGTACAAAGGCCCAACTTCTGCATCCCTTGCTTCTCTCCACATACGATACGGGCTTTTGCTGACGATTGAATCTTCAGGGAAAAGCGTTTTGACGGTTTCAACAGCTACGGTTTCAACAAATGCTTGTCGCGGTTCCCTTACGAATTGTTTGATATCCTTCCCTTGGGTCGCATACCACATCCACCTGTCAAACAGTAGCTCCCATACTCTATCCCAGCCCTTAATCTTTGGGTTTTTGCACTCTAGACCTTCTGGATCTATGCAGTACACGGGCTCGTTTGCGCAGTACGCATACAAGCTCATCCCGCCTTGTAGACCAATCGGATCTACCGCCGTAAACCTTCCCCCTCCCGGCTCATAGAACCTCGCGCGCATGAAGTTCAGCCCATTCCCTTCCGCCATCACGCCCCACTGGCCGACAAATTCAAACGGATTCGGGACGGTGGTCTCGCGGCGCAACGTCTCCCCAAAGGGGCGGTAGGCATAGACGTTACGGACAACGCCCGCGGCGCTGGTGAGTTCGCTGACGTTCCCGAGTGCGTCGAAAGTGTAGTACGAGGCACCTTCACCCGCGTCGATCCGCCCGAGCAGTCCGTAGCCATGGTCATAATGCGCGAGCAAGTTCCCGGCATCGTCGTATTCACTGACCACGTTGCCGAGGCCGATCGGATCGATGACGTAGTGGGTGACGGCACCGTTCTCGTCGACGGCCACCCGGTTGCCCAACGCGTCGTAAGTGTACTCCCACGCATCACCGCCGCGGCTGACACCGATCAGCCGGTTCTCATCGTCGTACGTGTAGATCGTCACCCCATCCGGGCCTGATTCCTCGATCAAGTTGCCGTCAGCGTCGTATGTGTACGTGCGGTCGCCGACCTGAGTGTACTGGTTCAGATGGTTGACACTGTACGCCTCCTCTTCACCGTTGACGACGGTGCGGATGCGATTGCCCAGCGCGTCGTATTCGTAGATGAGCTCCTGGTCCAGGATATCCGGGTCGGTGGATTCCAGCTCAGCTCGGGTGAGCTGACCCAAGTTATCGTACTGGTAGGACCAGGTTCCGTAGTGGGTTGCCATTTCCGTGCGGCGCCCGCGGCGGTCGTAGGCGTAGTCGAACCGCGAGATCTGTGTATGGTCGGGGGCCCGATTGACCAAGCTGGAAAGGCGGCCGGCGGCGTCGTAGGAGTAGTCGGTGTAGACCCCGTTGCCGACGGTCTTGCGGGCCAGACGGCCGACGACATCGTAAGCGTAACGCACGAGCTGCGAATTGGTCTCGTCGGTGATCCGTTCGAGCCGTCCGGCGGCATCGTGATGGTAGTCGAGGCGGCGCCCGGTCTGGTCGAGGCTCGAGGCGCGGCGCCCGGCCTCGTCGTAGCTGAAGGCCAGCCAGCGGTCCGCTGGGTAGTCGATACGCACCAGGTAATCATGTTCGTCGTAGGCGAAAGCGGTTGAGCCGTTGGCGTCCTGGGCTTCGACCAGGTTGCCGCGCTCGTCGTAAGTGTAGTTTGCTTGCCGGGCATCCGCGTAGGTCTTCCGCGTAATGCGTCCTTCGGCGTCGTACCGGTAGGCGATGGCATTGCCGCGGCGGTTGCTCCAAGTTGTTGGATTGCCCTGCGGATCATACCCCCAGCTCTCCATGCTACCGTCCGGGTAAGTGATACTGATCAGGTTGCCTTGGTCGTCATGACCGTAGTCGGTGCAGTTTCCCAGCGCATCGGTGACCGCAGCCAGACGGTTGAAGTCCTGGGTGTAGGCAAGATGGGTGGTATGGCGCAAGGCATCCGTCACCTCGATGAGATTTCCCCGGCGGTCGTAGGCAAAATTCGTGCTGAACCCGTCCGGATCGGTCACAGCGATGAGGTTGCCCACCTCGTCGAAACTCATTCGCACGGCCTCGCCCAGGGCATTTTCGGCCTTGACCAGCCTTCCCCAATGATCGAAGAAGAAGAGGCTAGTATCGCCTAAAGCGTTAGTCATGTTCACCTGGCCGTTACCGGCGTACGTGAAGTTAACCCTTTCCTCCTCATCGTCCCGATAAGCGGCGCTCAACCATCCGTGTTCCTCGTAGGTATAGATGCGGGTGGTGCCGTCGGGCAGGCCGATTTCACTCAGAGCGTGCTGAGAAGCTTCGGAGGAAGTGTCATAGCTGTAGGTTGTGGTCCGGCCATCGTAGAACTCTACCGCTGTCAGGTGCTCGCCGCTGTAGGCATACTGCGTCTGCCGACCATGGTGGTCGGTGATCGAGGCGATGCGTCCGCCATCGTAGTCGATGGTGAGCGCGGGACCGGCGGAATGGACCAGGCCTGTCAGCAGATCGCCGTCATACGTGCAGGTGATGCGGTTACCGTTGGTATCCTCCATATAGTCCAGATGGCCGTCAGAGCTGAAGGACTGGATGGTCCCGTCCAGCTCGGTCAGGCGATATTCCCCGTCGACGGAGCGCAATTCCCCTTCGTCTCCGGGCTGGGCCAGATAGCGTCCCGGGTAGCGGCTGTCAGGCTGGAAGATTCGCGGCGTCCCCGTGCGGTCGGTGATGACCACCGTGTCGTCCTCTCTTGTCTTCAGCGTGATCTGCCAGTTGTGGGTCCAGCCGCGGCCCAAGGGTCCGAGCTCGAAGCGTCGGGAGATCGGCTGCAGGTAGCTCCTATCGAACACAACGGGCAGCCCGGGGGCCTGCACGGCTGCGTCAATGTCGCCGGTCAGCTCTCTAATCGGGCTAAGGCCCTCCGCCTGGCGGAACGTGAAGGCCAGGAGCGAACTGATATCCTCTACTCGGTGGCCCTGGCCGTGCAAGTAGGAAGCGTTGCCGCTAAGCATGGCCACGTACTCGCCCCAGGTATTCCCGGCCAGAGCGGTGAAGTTATCCCAAACGAAATCCCAGGCGTCCTCTCGGACATAGTTGGGGCGCATCTCGTCTTTCTGCGCGGCCCAATCGACCGGGGTGGTATCATCGGCTTCCAGCACGCCCACACTCCATTCGAGGGGCGGATAGTCGAAATCCCAGGGTCGCTGCCATCCAGCATAGTAGACCGGCCTACGGTGTGATTCGCCGGACTGCAGGATACCCGGGGTTTCGCCGGAAGCCAGAAATTGCACAGAATTGGCAAAGCCTTCGGGCATGGCCGAAGACCAGAGTCCACTACTGACAAGGCTCTGATCCAGGGTCAGGATGGCGCCCTGCTGCTCGTTCTGGGTGGCGGTGACCAGGAGCAAGGGGGCGAGCATGGCATCATCTCCCGTGTTGGCGTACTCCACATATACCGTAGCCAGGCTATGATACCCAAATCTGGCCGGCAGGATCAGGTCGACTTCCAGGTTGGGATCACCGCTGTCGATGATCTCCAGTGCGTCAGGCAGTTCCGCACTTTCGCCGCCTCGTGAGACCCGCACCGTGTAGATTCCGGTGGGCAGCACGCCGGCCGGAAAAGTCGCCACAGCTTGTTCATACGAATCAACCTCCACCTGCGGCGCCTCGTAGACCGCTACGTCGGACTCCAGGGCCACGTTCAGGGGCTGGAAGAAACCCGCCCCCGTCAGGGTCAGCTCTAAGTCCCTGCCAGTGCCGCGGCGCGATGGAGAAATGCGGGCCAGAATCAGGTCTCTCATGTCGTACCGCAGGGTGTATGTGCCGGCCTGTGTCATATGGCCGTAGACCAGGATATACCAGTTGCCGTCGGCGGCCGCCGGTATCACCAGTCTATCCCCGACAGAGTGGTAGTCGTAGACGCCTGGGCTGGGGAGAGAGCCATAGCTCACACAGAAGTGGAGCCCTGGGTCCGGGCTTTCGAGCTCCAGGAGCAGGTTGCTGCTTCCGGCGGCGGGCATGCGATAATAGTGTTCCACCCATCCAGCACCGTAATCGCTAGCGTGATCAACCCCGGCCTCCAGCACCTCCACGGCCATCGCCTTAGCGACGATGGTGTAGTCCCCGCCCCCGGAAGTGGAGCGCACCAAGATGTAGTAGGTGCCCTCCTGAGTGTCGGCGATTCGTGCGGTCTGATCGGCACCGGGCCAGTCCCCCTTGACGTCGTAGTCTGTCGGGGTGGGCAGGGCGCCGAACCTGATGTAGAGATCGTAGGAATGCCAGTCGGCAACAGCATGCAGGATCACGAATAAGTGTTCGCCGGCGGCCACAGAGACCTGGTGGTACTTGACGTCGTAGGTATCTTGCAGACTGCCGCTCTCGGATTCACCCAGGGTGAGGGTGGAAAACGTGGTGTGGTCGTGGGCCACGATGGTGTAGTCCCCGCCCCCGGAAGTGGAGCGCACCATGATGTAGTAGGTGCCTTCCTGAGTGTCGGCGATCTCCACGGCCTGGTCGGCACGAGGCAGGTCCCCCTTGACGTCGTAGTCTGTCGTCGTGGGCAGGGCGCCGAACCTGATGTACAGATCGTACGAATGCCAGTTGGTGGCAGCATCCAGGATCACGAATAGGTGTTCGCCGGCGGCCACAGAGACCTGATGGTACTTGACGTCGTAGGTATCTTGCAGACTGCCGCTCTCGGATTCACCCAGGG
>JBNGDU010000198.1:0-6785 GCA_049975025.1 Anaerolineae bacterium | reverse complement strand
ACGAGGCAGGTCCCCCTTGACGTCGTAGTCTGTCGTCGTGGGCAGGGCGCCGAACTTAATGTACAGATCGTAGGAATGCCAGTTGGTGGCAGCATCCAGGATCACGAATAGGTGTTCGCCGCCGGCAGGGACGTCAATCTGATAAGCACTCTCGTCACCTGATCCCGATAGCGTTCCTGTCGCTGGAACACCCAAAGTCAGTTCTTGCTGAGCTGCGGTGGGAGCGGGGTGCAGTAAGAAGAACGTAAGGCATACCAGTAATGCCACTCGACTCTTGTTCATTCGTTCACCTCCCAAGCTACGGCGTATAGAAGATCACTAAGCCGGCAGACCCAACCGCGGAGGGAACCGGGCACTGCGAACACGATCAAAATTCTCAGGAAGCAGCTTCGGATCCGAATCTAGGCCCTGTCCCGATTTCTGAGCAAATGGCACTGGTTGATTGCAACCATTGCGCAGACTTGTTGGTACAAGACCCAGAAGCAGATGATTATACGTATGGGGCAACCTCGCTGCAACTATGGCGACGGTGGAGAGGATGTTGATTAGCCTGTCAACGGCACTCTACAATCAAGCATACAGTTAAGCCGCCGGCATGTCAACATAAACAACTATATATGATTGGCCCGTAAGAATTCAGCGCCTATTGTCCGTCCGGCGAGCTGATGGAATAGTACATTCGCCCCATCGTAGAACGGTTCCCTTGAATAGGGCGATCGCATTTGGATATAGATGCTCGTAGCCCCCGTCTCGGGGGCGTTTTGGCGCGAAAAGCCCCGCCGCAGAGGCTGGCCCGTGCTCAGGCCGCCCCGAGGACGGGGCTTTGAGCCTTAAATGCGATCGCCCTATTACCTTGAGTGCGGACGCTTTCCCACGCGAGAGGCCGTGTTACAATGAATCACCATGAGAATCTTAATCACCGGTGGTGCGGGCTTCCTGGGAAGCGCTCTGGCCAATGCCCTGGTCGCCGAGGATCACGAAGTCCTCGTACTCGACGACTTGAGTGCAGGCGATCCCGATCGCTTGGACCCGAACGTGTTGTTCCATCGTGGTAGCATCACCAACCGTCCCAAGCTCTGGACACTCCTTCAGGGCGTCGATTGCGTCTACCATCTCGCTGCGCGCGTCTTGGTCGCGGAGTCGATCCTTTATCCTGGCGAGTACAATGAGATTAACGTCAGCGGCACCGTCGCTCTGCTGGAGGCCATGCGCGATGTGGGCATCCCGCACCTGATCTTCGCGTCCTCGGGCGCGCTCTACGGAGATCAGGCGGACCAGCCTGTGACCGAGGCCATGCCGCCCCATCCCCATTCGCCCTACGCCGTGAGCAAACTCGCCGCGGAGCACTACATCCACACGATCGGTGGCCTCAGCGGGACCACGACCGTGGCGCTGCGCATCTTCAACGCCTATGGCCCGGGACAACCGCTGCTGCCCTCGCACTCACCGGTCATCCCACGGTTCATCAACCAGGCCCTGGGAGGTGGATCTCTCGTGATATTCGGCGACGGCAATCAGACGAGGGATTTCGTCTACGTAAGCGACGTCGTACGCGCGCTGAGCGCAGCTCTGGACGTCCGCGACGCGGCGCACACCACCATCAACGTGGGAAGCGGCGTCGGTGTCTCGATCAACGACTTAGCTGATGAGATCCTCACCCAAACAGGCGCCTCCAGCAATATTATCTACAGTCCGCTGCGCAGCGGTGGCGTCCGCCAACTGTGCGCGGATCTCACGCTGGCGCGCCAAGTGCTCGGATTTGCACCCCAGGTCACCCTTCAAGAAGGTATCGCGCGCATCCTGAGCGAGGACCCCAGATTCAGCGCACATCCAGCAGGTGAGACAACAGAGATCGGAGCAGCGTGATGCTGATCACCCACGCACGGATTGCCACCCTGGGCTCCCGGCCCCGCCTGATTGAGGACGGGGCGATCCTGATTCAAGGATCCCGCATCCGAGAGATCGACGCGACAGCGACGCTGACCGCTGCGCATCCCAAAGAGGAGCAGCTGGACGCCGGCGGGCAACTCGCGCTGCCGGCCTCGCTCTGCGGGCACACACATTTCTATGGCGCCTTCGCCCGGGGGTGGGCCTATCCGGCCCCGCCGGCCCAGCGCTTTTCGGAGATCTTGGAGCGGCTCTGGTGGCGGCTTGACAAGCACCTCACGTTGGAGGACGTCGAGTTCTCGGCGCTCGTCTGCCTCGCCGACGCCATCCGACACGGCACGACCACCCTGATCGATCACCACGCCAGCCCCAATGCCATCGAGGGATCGCTCGACATCATCGCCGACGCCGTCATCCGCTCGGGCGTGCGCGCGTCCCTGGCGTACGAGGTCACGGATCGCGACGGCGCGGAGCGATCGCAGGCCGGCATCGACGAGAACGTGCGATTCCTCGAGCGGCTGCAGCGGGCACCCCATCCGCAGCTCGCGGGCTCCTTCGGCCTTCACGCATCGCTCACCTTGAACGACGACACGCTGGCGAAGGCCGTGGCCGCCGCCAGCGACCTGGACACCGGGTTTCACATCCACGGCGCCGAGGGAATCGAGGACGTAGAGGACAGCCTGGCCAAGTCAGGCCTGCGCGTGATGCACCGGTTGAACGAGGCCGGCATCCTCGGACCTCAGACGATCGTGGCTCACGCCGTCCACGTGGACTCAAGCGAAATCGACCTACTGGCGGAGACAGGCACGTGGGTCACGCACCAACCTCGCTCCAATATGAACAACGCGGTGGGATTCGCACCGGTGGAGGCCATGTTAAGACGGGGCGTGAAAGTGGCCCTGGGCAACGACGGCTTCTCCAACAATATGTTCGCGGAGATGAAGACCGCCTACCTGGGCCACAAACTGGTCCAACGCGATCCCCAGGCGATGCCGGCCGATCGGGTCTTCGCGTTGGCCTACGAAGCCAACGCCGCGCTCGCCCGCCTCTTCTGGCCAAACCGGCAACTCGGCGAGCTGTCGGTGGGTGCCGAAGCCGACCTGATCCTGGTGGACTACCATCCTACGACCCCCTTAACCCCGGACAACCTACCGTGGCACATGCTCTTCGGCTACGAGGCCTCGGCTATCACCACGACGATCAGCGCCGGGCGTCTTCTGATGCGCGATCGCCGGCTCCTTACGTTGGATGAAGACGCAATCACCGCACGAGCGCGAGAACTGGCCCGTGAGCTGTGGGCACGGGCCGCGCAAGGCTAGACACCGACGGTAGAGGATCAACCCGATCGGCCTCCTGTCATCCCGAGCGACGGGACCGCGGTCGGCGGCAGGGGTTCCTCGCTGCCGCGCTTTGCCGCGAAGGCACGCAATCGACTCGCTCTGAATGACAGACGCACATATCGCCCCGATAATAACGAAACGCTGCCCTTCTAAATGGCTTGATCATCAAACAAGCTATGCTAGAATGTCAGGAAATGCGGATAGACATATTCACCCTGTTCCCGGCCATGTTCCTGAGTCCGCTTCAGGAGAGCATCCTGAAGCGCGCGCAGCAGCGGGGCACGCTCGATATCATCCTGCACCAAATCCGGGATTACGCACTGGACCGTCATCAGATGACCGACGATCTACCTTACGGCGGTGGACAGGGGATGATCATGAAGCCCGAGCCCATCTTCCGCGCTGTGCGCGAGGTGGTGGGAACCGCCGATGTACCCGTCATACTCCTCTCACCACAAGGGCGGCGATTTGACCAGACGCTGGCCTACGAACTGGCGGAACGGCCGCGACTCGCCCTGATCTGCGGTCACTATGAGGGCGTCGACGAGCGCGTGCGCCGGCATCTCGTCACCAAGGAGATCTCCATCGGCGATTACGTGCTTACGGGTGGCGAACTCGCCGCGATGGTGGTCGTCGAAGCCGTGGCGCGGTTGCTCCCAGGGGTCTTGGGCGCCCACGACGGCGCGCAGGACGATTCCTATGCCTCCGGCTTGCTCGAGGGCCCACAGTACACGCGCCCGGCCGAGTTCGAGGATTGGTCCGTGCCTGACGTCTTGACGTCAGGGGATCACGCCGCCGTCAGGCGATGGCATCGAGCGGCGGCCCTACGCCGAACCCTGAGGAGACGTCCCGGTCTGCTGACGACTGCGGAGCTCTCGGAAAAGGACCGCGAGATGCTTTCCGAAATTGAGTCCGAAGTTGATGAACCTAGACGCGGGTAATCGGGTATATATAAGGAAGGCTACTAACGAGTGGACATTCTAGGCGGACGCGTAAGTGAGGATTCTGAGCGCGTTAAGAGACTACAACGGGGCGACCTGGAGTCTCTCGGAGAGCTCTTCGAACGTTACAAGAGGTTAGTCTACCGCACAGCCCTTGCGATTACCAGAGACGAGCGCGCGGCAGAGGACATACTGCAGGAGTGTTTTGTCCGTCTGTATACGTATGCAGCCTCCGTCGACGCTTCCAGACCGCTCAAGCCGTGGTTGTATCGTGTCACGGTGAATCTGTCCTACGATTGGTCATCTAGAAAAGCTTACCAGCCCGTGGACGATATTCTGGAATGGCTGTCGGGTCTGCCCGGAACGTTTCCGGCTCCGGATCGCAGAGCAGAGGAGGCGGAGACGACCCGGCTGGTTCGTGAGGTTATCGCCGAGCTACCGCCTCCCCATCGTGCGGTGATCGTGTTGTTCTACTTGGAGAATCTGTCCCTGGACGAGATCGCGCAGGTGCTGGATCTACCCATAGGTACGGTCAAGTCGCGGCTGCATTACGCGCGCGAACGCCTGCGTGAGGCATTGACCCGCCGCCAGAGACCGGTTCCCGAGATGAGCTATGAATTCACATGAGCGGGGTGATGATGTCGCTGGATGATCTTTTCCGAGAAGCCTTTCAGCCGATAGCGGAAGCGACGCCGCCGGAGGACTCATGGCGGCGCATCGTCCGTTCGCTCGATCACGAGGTCGGAGCCCCGCTCTTCGGGCGTGCGAACAAGGTGCTGGATTGGATACAGGGATTTCAGAACGCCTATAGAGGCACTTCCGACGTCTTCGTCTGCGCCCAGCCCTATCGATGCTGCAGTCCATATACATGGGGTCTAGCCATAGCCCAATAGCCCTGAGGAATACTATGCACCTCAAAGTCCGCGTGCCTAAAGTAGGGCAATCGCATTTAGGGCTCAAAGCCCCGTCCTCGGGGCGACCTGAGCACGGACCAGCCTCTGCAACGGGGCTTCCCGCGCCAAAAACGCCCCCGAGACGGGGGCTACGAGCATCTATATCCAAATGCGATCGCCCTATGCCTAAAGTCCCTGACCTTGACATTTAGCTTTTTGTTCTTAGAATCAATGCATTAGGGGTTGGCACTGAGCGTTCCCTATCATTGATCGCCACGCGTTAGCTTGGCAGAAAGGAGGCCGGGCGGAAGAACCCGAACGTATGAAGCTTTGCTTAGCGAGTCGTATCAGAAGCATGAGTGCTGTAAGATATGCAAAACCCAATCCTATTGAAGGAGGAGACACGCATGGCTAAGAGACTTATGGTTGTGCTCGGAGCGTTCGTCGTGTTGAGCCTAGTGCTCAGCGCCTGTGCGACGCCCACGCCCGAGGTGATCGAGAAGACCGTGGTGGTCGAGAAGACCGTCGAGGTCGAGAAGACCGTCGAGGTCGAGGTCGAGAAGACCGTCGAGGTCGAGAAGACCGTCGAGGTCCAGGTCACGCCTGAAGCGGAACCTGTCGATCGCAAAGGCGCTTGGGTGGACACGGTGATCATGTCTGAGGAACCTTCCCCGGACTCCGCCGTCACCCGCCTCGAGACCGGCGATATCGACCTCTACGCGTTCAGCATCGCCGAGGCACCGATCGCGCAGAGGATTCGTGAGTCCGACGCCCTAGAGTCGGCGACATCGTACGGCAGCTACAATGAGTTCACCTTCAACACCGCCGGCCCCGAGTTCGAGGACGGCCGGCTTAACCCCTTCTCCGTTCCCAGAATCCGCGAGGCGATGAACTACCTGATCGATCGCACCTACATCGCTGAGGAGATCATGGGCGGTATGGCGATTCCGCGGTATACGGCCATCAACTTCGCATCGCAGGACACCGCCGTCCTGGCGGACGTCATCGCAGGCATCGAGCTACAATACGCCTACGATCCAGAGATGGCTGAGGAGATCATCACCGAGGAGATGGAAGCGCTGGGTGCCGAGATGGTGGACGGTGTCTGGCAGTACAACGGCGAGCCCGTGGAGATCATCGGCTTGATCCGTGTGGAGGATGAGCGCACGGAGATCGGCGACTACCTCGCCAATCAGCTCGAGGACATCGGCTTCACCGTGACCCGCGACTACAAGACGTCAGCCGAGGCCTCCACCTGCTGGCTCAGTGAGCAGCCCTCCGTGGGGTGCTTCAGCTACTACACCGGTGGTTGGGTGTCAACCGCCATCAGCCGCGATGAGGGTGGCAACTTCCTCTTCTTCTACACCCCCGACGGCTACACCGGCGTCCCGCTCTGGGACAACTACACGCCCACCGAGGAGTTCTACCAGCTCTCCCGCGACCTCGCCAACAACAACTTCAATACCATGGAAGAGCGTCGCGACATGATGGCCGAGGCTCTGCAGATGTCGATGGAGGACTCGGCGCGGGTCTGGTTGGTCGACGCCACAGGCGTGGCTCCGTTCAGGAATGAGATCGCGGTGGCTGCTGACCTCTCCGGGTCGGTCTACGGCGCGTGGCTGTGGGCCCAGACCCTGCAGATCGAGGGTCAGGTCGGTGGTTCGGTCAACATCGCAATGCCGAGCATCCTGACGCAGCCATGGAACCCCGTCTCGGGCTCCAAC
>JBNGDU010000197.1:0-14876 GCA_049975025.1 Anaerolineae bacterium | reverse complement strand
TGACGGCCTTACTCTACGACGCCGAGGACCGTCTTGTCGGCGGTGGGACTACTTGGATGGAGATCGTGCCCGCCGGAGATACGGTCCCGGTCTCGATAGGTGTAACCGGCCCGACGCCTGCGATGTCGGAGGCCGGTACCGGCATCGTGGACCGGGTCGAGATTCACACACAGATCCGGATCATCACGGAGTATGAGTGAGTCGAAGGCCGCGCAGCCCTGCTGTCATCTGGCTCTGAGGTGTCTATATGCGCGCAACGATATGTGAACTAGGCAATGACGCGCGAGGCCTTGAGCGAGGTCGGGAAGGACTGGTGAAGCACGTCAAGGCTCAACACGTGCGGAGACCCAGATGACGATGCCATGGGCTCCGTTCGAGTTGGAGCGGTTTTTCGCGCGATATGAGTTTGAGGTGGCCTATGTTCTCTGCGCCTCTGACTGTGAGACCATGACTGTGCGCGAACTAACCGAGCTGGAACCGGGCGGGGAAGAGGTCCTGATGCAGTTGCCGCTGGGTTACACCAAGTCATCGGGTAGCCCTGCGCTGCGCGAAGCCATTCGCCAGATCTATACAACCGTTGACTCCGATGAAGTGTTGGTTCACGCGGGCGCCGAGGAGGCGATTTTTCTCTTCATGCACGGTGTGCTAACCCGCGGCGACCACGTCATCGTCCATTGGCCCTGTTACCAATCTCTGGCTGAGGTGGCGCAGGGGCTTGGATGCAGCGTGAGCCGATGGATGGCGCGCGAGGACGATGGTTGGGCACTGGAGCCCGATGATCTGCGGGCACTGATTCGTCCCAAGACCCGAGTCGTGGTGATCAACACGCCCCACAATCCTACCGGATATCAGATGTCCTCAGCGGTCTATCGTGAGATCGTGACAATGGCGGAGGAGGCAGGGTGCTGGCTGTTCTCAGACGAGGTCTATCGGGAATCAGAGTACGACGCTCGGGATCGGCTGCCGGCAGCCTGTGATTTTGGCGAGCGGACGATCTCACTGGGTGTTATGTCCAAGACCTACGGGCTCCCAGGGTTGCGGATAGGCTGGGTCGCTACACACGATCGGACGGTGCTGGAGCGCATGGCTCAGCTGAAAGACTATACGACGATCTGTTCGGCAGCGCCCAGTGAGTTTCTCGCTGAGTTGGCGCTACGACATCGTGACGTGCTCGTGGCCCGCACCGCGGCGCTGCTGGCGACGAATCTGCCGATCCTGGCTGACTTCATCAAACGCCATCGTCATCTGATGACTTGGCACCGCCCGGGAGCCGGGCCGATCGCTTTCCCACGCCTGGTCGGCCCTGCTGCCGAGATCGGTGATCGTGTTCTGTGCGAGATGCTGGCCCGGGATGCCGGTGTGTTGCTGTTGCCCGGGAGCGTTTACGGCATACCTGACCACGTGCGCGTGGGGTTTGGACGTCGCAACTTTGCCGAAGGCCTCGCGCACCTGGGCTCGCACTTGGCCAAGTTGTTCTCCTAGTCGTCACGACTATGGCGCTCAGGCAGAGCAATGCCCATTTGACACCTACACGGCGGAGCTGCCGGTGGCATGCTATTGCTCTTGCGCGATCTCCTCAAGCCCCTGGCGATCCAACAGGATGATTCTACTCCGGTCGAGACGAATCAGGCCATCGTCCTGAAAGGTGCGCAATCCACGTCCGATCATATCGCGCACGGTTCCTAAGTGCGTGGCGATCTCCTGTTGGGTCCACCTACGTTTCACAGCTGCCGGCTCCGGCTCTCGTCGCTCCGTTCTGGTGCGAGCTTCCTGGTGCTCCGGTGACTCTCCGGCATGGTCAAGAAGGAAGCGGGCCAGGCGACCCTGAACCGTGTGGAGTGCTAACCCCTCGACCAAGTCGGTGAGGTGAGTCAGCCGATCGGCGAAATCCCTTAGCACGGCCATCGCGAGATCCCCGCGCGTGTGGACCAGGTGGAGGAAGTCCTCCTTGAACAAGACGCATAGCTCGACTTCATCGAGAGTGACGGCATTTGCCCGATTCCGTCCGTCTTCCTGAAATGCTGGCACTGTGTTGAAGGCCTGCCCTGAACTCAGACGGACCAGCACCTGCTCGCGGCCCTCTTGTGAGACTCTGTAGACCCGCATCTCACCCTTGAGGATGAAGTAGACGGCCCTGCAGGGATCTCCTTCCATCAGAATGTGCTCGCCGCCCTGATGGCTCTGGACAATGCCCGTCGCTGCGATCTGTTGGAGTGTGGCGTCGGAGAGCGACTTGAAGAGCGTGACGGCTCGCAGGTCATTGATCGTTGATTCTAACGCCATCGGCTTCTCCTCCTTCAGCTGTGAGGCGGCCTATCGAGGTCGCGCTCTTGAGACTTGGTGTCAGCACTGTCACTATAGTATATTATCGCGGCAGCATAAATGCGACTTTTGTCGTTGAAACTCACCACGTCTCCTGGTACACTCTGACCAAGGAAGTGAGATGTGGGTGAGAGGAGTGTTGCTGATGGACGCTTGGGACCTGCCGGACATAGATCTTGACGCGTGTACGCGATGCGGGCTATGTGTTTCAGCCTGTCCGTCTGATGCCCTGGTCTTGGGCGAGAGCGGGCCTCTATTCGCTCGACCCGAGGCTTGCACTTACTGTGGTATCTGCGAGAGTATCTGCCCTGAGCGGGCAGTGACCCTGGCCTATACCATTGAGTGGGGGGCTCCGGCGACGACCCAGGATCCGGATTAGGCGCGCTCACGCTCGCTTGCTTACGCGGATGTAGATCACTGTGCAATCTAAGGAGGCTATTATGACATCGATGTTCTGCTATCAGTGCCAGGAGGCTGCCAAGAACGAAGCGTGTACTGTACGCGGCGTTTGTGGGAAGACTCCTGAGGTGTCGCACTTGCAGGATCTTCTAATTTGGCTGCTGAAGGGTATCTCTTTCTGGGGTGTGCGTGCTCGCAATAACCTGAATATCGTGGACCCCGAAACGGATCTTTTCGTCGCCGAGGCGCTTTTCGCGACGATCACCAATGTGAACTTCGATCCCGAGCGCCATCATGCGTGGATCAAGGAAGCGGTTGAGCGCCGTGATGAACTTAGGAGCCGTGCTCAGACGCGGTGTGAGCAACTCCACGGCGTCGAGATGTGTGGCTCAGATCTTCCCGAGCACGCTACCTGGAAGCCGAAGAGCTATGACCTTCAGATTCTGGAAATGAAGGGCCAGTTGGTTGGGGTCATGGCCGATCCCGATCTGGACGAGGACGTGCGATCTCTGCGCGAGCTGATCGTCTACGGTCTGAAGGGACTGGCAGCCTATGTGGATCACGCCTACGTTCTGGAGCATACTAGCGCGGATCTGTTGGCCTTTATTCAGGAGGCGCTGGATGCCACGACCGACCAGGCGCTGGACGCGGCTGACCTGGTCAACCTAGTGCTGCGGACCGGAGAGATGGGTGTCGAGGCGATGCGGCTGTTGGACGAAGCCAACACGAATACTTACGGTATCCCAGAGCCCACGCAGGTCAACCTTGGTGTGAAACCTGGGCCGGCGATCCTTGTGAGCGGTCATGATCTTCGTGACCTCGATGAGCTGCTACAGCAGACGGTGGGCACCGGGATCCACGTCTATACCCACGGTGAGATGCTGCCCGCCAACGCCTACCCGGCATTCAAGAAGTATGATCACTTTGGTGGGAACTACGGGGGATCCTGGTGGCAACAGCAGCAGGAGTTCGACAGCTTCGGGGGCGCGATTCTGATGACCACGAACTGCCTCGTTTCACCGAGAGACAGCTACAGAGACCGGCTTTTCACTACCGGGTTGGTGGGTTGGCCTGGCGTGGCGCATATCCCTGACCGTGAGGCGGGAGGGCACAAGGATTTCTCTCCAGTGATCGAGGCGGCTCTCAGGGCCGGCGAGCCACAGCAACTGGAGAAGGGCTCGATCCCCATCGGTTTCGCGCACGCGACCGTCATGAGCGTCGCTGACAAGGTCATCGAGGCTGTGCAGTCGGGCGAGATCGCGCGGTTTGTTGTGATGGCGGGCTGTGATGGGCGCTTTGCTTCCCGGGAGTACTACACCAGCGTGGCTGAAGCGTTACCGAAGGACCACGTGATTATGACAGCGGGCTGTGCTAAGTACCGGTATAACAAACTGGACTTGGGAACGGTCGCTGGGATCCCTAGGGTACTTGACGCCGGTCAATGCAACGACTCCTATTCGCTTGCCTATGTCGCGCTGCAGCTCAAAGAGGCCCTCGGGCTAGATGACATCAACGATCTGCCTATCTCCTACGATATCGCGTGGTACGAACAGAAAGCGGTGCTTGTGTTGTTGGCCTTGCTCTACCTAGGAGTGAAGCACATCCGGTTGGGTCCCACGCTGCCCGCTTTCCTGTCGCCCGGCGTCGTCGATGTGTTGGTTGAGCACTTCGATCTGAAGCCCATTGGCACGGTGGAGGAGGACGTCGCAGCGATCGCCGCCGGCGGATGAGGTGTGGCGTCGCACAGCGACGATCCAGAGCCGAATCGTGCTCCGTGAGTCGGACCCGACTCGCGGAGCATTGGCGAACGGAAGTGGCTCCTTAAGCAAGAGATAGGGAACCGGAGGCGAATGAGCGTATGCTTTCGCGCTGGCCTCGTGCTAGCGAGGTTAGGCAAAGTCTGCAAACGGAACTACAATAAAGACGTTATCCTGTTGAGATGAGGGAGGTAACCTTCGATGGATCCAAGGCCGATTTCGGATCGTGTAACATGGTTGGGCGGCGTTGACTGGCACCGACGTCTCTTCGACGCACTTGTCCCGCTACCCGATGGTACGAGCTACAATGCCTATCTGGTCGAAGGGCGCGAGAAGACGGCACTCCTCGACACGGTCGATCCCCGCAAGACCGATGAGCTAATGGCGCAATTGGCTGAGGTGGAACGCATTGATTACGTTGTGGCCCATCACGCAGAACAAGACCACGCCGGCACGCTGCCGGAGCTTTTGTCACGGTACCCTGAGGCCGTGGTTCTGGCCACGGAGCGGGGGAAAGGGATGCTGATCGATCTGCTCCATCTTGACGAGCGACGCGTCCAGGCGGTGGACGACGGCGACACCGTGTCGCTTGGCGACCGCACACTCCACTTCATCGCCGCTCCTTGGGTTCACTGGCCCGAGACGATGTTGACTTACGTGCCCGAGGAGCAGATGCTATTCACCTGTGATTTCTTTGGATCGCATTACGCTAGCTCGGAACTCTACGTGGACGGCGATACCTACGTTGTTGAAGCGGCCAAACGGTACTATGCAGAGATCATGATGCCTTTCCGGTTGCCCATCAAGCGGCATCTGGATAAGTTGGCGAACTATGACTTCGCTGTGATCGCGCCGAGCCACGGACCTATTTGGGACAAACCACAGCTCATCTTGGATGCTTACCGCGACTGGGTGTCCGGGCCGCCAAAGAACCTGGCGGTGGTACCGTTCATCTCTATGCATGGCAGCACGGCTGAGATGGTCGATCATCTGGTGGCAGCCCTGGTGGCTCGAGACGTTCGGGTGGAACCCTTCGACTTGACCGTTACTGACTTAGGCGATCTGGCGATGGCGTTGGTGGACGCGGCGACCGTCGTCTTTGGGTCACCTACGGTTCTCGGCGGTGCTCATCCTCAGGCGGCCTATGCGGCCAGTTTGGCCAACGCGCTGCGTCCTAAGACGCGCTATGCCAGTGTCATCGGCTCCTACGGCTGGGCGGGCGGGGCCGACAAGGCAATTGCGGGGATGATCCCCGGACTGCGCGTCGAAGTTCTCGATCCGGTGCTCGTGCGGGGCAAGGCGCGATCGCAAGACCTGGCGGCTTTGGATCGACTTGCAGAGGCCATCGCGGAGCGGCACCGGGCGGATAAGCTTGCATGACACGAAAGGGGTTTAACTGTGAGTGAATATATCGACAATGCGACGCAGCGACGACGGGAGCAGCTCAAGGAGATCATCCGGCAGCTTCACGAAGGTAAGTCGGTTGAGCAGGTCAAGCTTGCCTTCGCCGAGTTGCTAGAGGACGTAGGACCTGATGAGATTGTGGAGATCGAGGAGGCGTTGGTGGAAGAGGGGCTTGATCCTGAGGAGATCCAGCCGCTCTGCGATGTTCACGTAGCCGTCTTCCGTGATGCGTTAGACAGTCAAAGAGCTCCGGAGACGATACCGGGCCATCCGATATTTACCTATCGAGCCGAGAATCTCGGTGTCAAACGGGTGCTGGAAGAGGTCTCGCAAGCGGTAGACGCCTACGCGACAGCCCCAGGACCCATAACTCGGGAGGCGGCTCGAGCAGCAGTCTCCAAGCTGATGCAGTACGATAAACACTATCTTCGCAAGGAGAACCTGCTTTTCCCCTATCTGGAGCGCACCGGCTTCTCAGGGCCTGCGAAGGTGATGTGGGGCGTTCACAATCAGATCCGCGACATGTGGAAGGAACTGGAGTCTGCTTTGACCGCTCGCGCCTTTGAGGAGGAATACGAAGGCGCAAAGGAGAAGCTGTCAGCTGAGCTTCGTGATGTTTTCGGATCGCTGGACAACGCCATTCGCGAGATGACCTACAAGGAGGAGCACATCCTCTTTCCCGCTGCGTTGCAGCGTTTGAACGAGGCCGATTGGGCCGCGATACGTGATCAGGGTGTTGAGATCGGTTACTGCTACGCTCGCCCTGGCACGCAGTGGGTGCCAGGTATGGGGATGGGCGCCCAGGAGTTGTCGCCAGCAGAGGCGCACGGGGGCGCCGAAGGCGGGAACGCTGGCACCGCCCGTCCGGCGGGCGAGATCCCGCTTAACACCGGTGCGCTCACGGCGGAGCAGATCGATCTCATGCTCACGTCACTGCCGGTGGATGTGACGTTCGTGGATGAAAACGACGAGGTGCGCTACTTCACTCGAGGTCGTGAGCGTATCTTCCAACGCTCCCCAGCGATCATCGGTCGCAAGGTTCAGAACTGCCACCCGCCGCAGAGCGTCGATAAGGTTCAGGAGATACTCGATGACTTCCGAGCCGGAGAACGCGACGTTGCCGAGTTCTGGATCGATTTCGCGCCGCGGGGCGCTGGGGAGATGTTTGTGCATATCCGCTACTTCGCGCTTCGCGACGAGGCCGGTGCCTATCGTGGCACGATCGAGGTGACGCAGAATCTGAGCCCGTTACGGGCCCTCGAGGGCGAAAAACGACTGCTGGATAGCTGACTTGGTGAGCTTTCTCTCAACCGTGATACCTTAGGCGCAAAGGACGGTGTCCCACTACCTGGGACACCGTCCAAATTGACGGCGGCTACTAACTCTCGGGGCTTTGTCTGGCCAGCAGCCGGCTCAGCACGAGGTTAATCAACTCAAGGCCAGCCTTGGCGGTGACGCCCGAGACGAGCAAGGTCAAGTAGTCCGCGAGGGTGCCGAAGTTGGTGGTGAAGTAGCGTTCCAGCCCGACGACCAGGGCGACAAAGAGTGCGATGCGCGTCACCGTGCGCTCACCCAACAAGAGCGATCGATCGACGTAGGCGATGCGCTCCACATCAGACGCGAGACCCTCGTATGTGTCGAAGTCCAGGCGGGGCAGTTGATAGCCCTCCATCTGAGTGTACGTGCGAACCAGGGCCCTGATTGTCCGGACCGGGTAGGGTCCTTCCTCAAGTTCTTTTCCCTCGGGAGTCACGAGTTCTGTTGGCATCTGTCTGACGCCGGTGTCATAGACCCAGGGATCCAGGAGCTGGCGGGCCAAGTCCTGAGCGCGTTTCAACTCCCCTCGTGTCTCCCGCTCCTGCAGGTCATCGAGATCTACGGCCTCCCAGAGATCGCGGGCAGCTGAGTTCAAGTTGTGACGAGCGGTCTCCAGCATTTCCTTCTCGGTTTCACTCAGCTCAGCCTTGCGCATCTGTAGCTCTCCAATGGCCTCACGTACCAGACGGGCTAGGTTGTAGAGTTCACCCCACATTTCGGCAAGCTCTGCAGCCTTGTCAAATCTCTCGGCGTAGTCAGGCACTTGTGAGAGCTCAAGCCTGGTGCCGCTGAGCAACTGTTCAGCCGCGCGGTAGAAGCAAGGCTTACCTTCCGGAACCTCCAGGTCCTGCGGTGGCGTCGCGGCCTGGATAGCGGGCTGGGCCTGCTCCAGCAATCGATGGCGCAACCGGTCCAGCTTGGGCCGGAACTCGGCCCAGGTCTCAATGCGGCGCTCCAATTGCTGAAGTGGCACAAGGATCGTGGCGTGGAGCTCTTCCCACTCATCCGCGGTTGGTTCGCCGTAGTGGCTGGCATCCCACTTTTGGACGGCATCGCGCAATTCGTCCCGCTGGTCTTGGAAACTCTCGCTGACGCTATAGCCGTAGATGGACTTGCGCAACCGCGCGAACTGCAGACCGATCTGGTCAAGGCGGCGCAGTAGACGAAGGGTTGTCCTATGGACCGTCAGGAAGTGCTGGACCTGGCGCGCCAGCGTAACGCCCACCCAAAGCGTCAACAAGGGCCAAAGGATCAGGTCCTTGACATTGACGGTGAGGGCGACGGTCGCTGACTCCTCCGCAGCCGGCAGGAAGTCGATCGGCCCGGCATAGGTGCCAACGAGGCCCCACGGGCGGTCAAAAGCCACGCTGAGATCGGCGCCACGGCGAGCGTCGTAACCAGTGAGCTTAACGGCAAGTCCGCCTCCTCGCTCGTTGCTCAAGTAATTCACCATGGCGGGCTGATCGGCGGTCAACTCCTCGCCATCCGCCGGGATGCTGCAGCCGGGCAACAGTCCGCGCAGGCAGATGGGGTTGAGCATGGGCAGTAGCCGAACGGCGTTAAGTGTCCAGGCGTCTACAGAGGGACGGAGCGAACCGGCACCTTCCTCTAGTCCAGCGGCGGGCAAGGGAACGACGATCGTTACGGGCTTGCGGAGAACGGCATTGTGGCTCTCAACGCTCAAGACCAGAGAGCCTGTATAGCTGCCGGGCGCGGGTTTTGCATTCTCTATGAAGGGAAGGAGGATCGGAGCCTGACCGGCGGGCTGAAGCGTGATCGAGGGCGGCAGCGGTTGTAAGACTTGCCCAGCTACTAGGGTGGCGCTCCCCTCCGAAGCTGTGAAGCTGGTCATCTCGACGGAAACGATCAAAGTCTCGGTTGTATTGTTCAGCACGTTCACTTCGACAGGGGCGGGCCAGGTTACCATCACGGGTGCCGGGTCTTCGAAGGCAATGGGGGCGGTCTGCGCTAGCACGGGTGCGCTAAGAAGGAGCATGAGCAGTGGAACGAAAAGGACGTAGCTCAGGCGACGGCGGTTTCTCATAGCATTTTCCTCCAGGATCGCACCACGAAGCGGTGTGCTTGTTAGCTGAAACGCACCCCCATTATACAACACAGTCTGCGGGGTGGGCAACCTGATCTAAACGCGGGCGTATTTCAGGCTGGAGGCGACTTGGCAGGTGAATGCCACCTGCCCTGCGTCCAATGATCCGCGTCTCCAGCTTTATGTCCCTTCGGCGCACGGCGGCGTCCGATCGCGCCAAGGCTGAGCTTCCTCCAATTGCGCGGCCAGACGGAAGAGCGTTGCCTCATCGCCGAAAGGCGCCATGAAGTGGATGCCGATTGGGAGCCCCTGATCGGTCCAGTGGAGTGGTACCGATATGGCTGGGCAACCAGTTGCATTAGCCAACGGTGTGAAGGGGATGAAGTCAAAGAGATATTGTGTTACCTCGTCAGGATCGACAGCGGCGCGCAAGAGCCCCCCTGCATTCAGAGCGCCTAGGAGCTTCAAAGCAGCGTTCTCCAGTGGTCTTGGGCGTAGTTCTCCAAGCAGCGGGGGCGGAGCGGCCAGGGTGGGGGTTAAGAGGAGATCATATCGCTCAAAGAAGGGCGCGATCTTGCGGCCGGTCTGGTGGAGTGTTCGCAGTGCTGATGCGAAGGCACCGGCGTTAGTCTCGCGACCTAGCAAATACGCGGCCCACGTGATGGCCTCGACATTCCGGCGGCTGGCCTTCCGATTAGTGACTGCCGCAGCGGCTTCCAGGTCCGCGTGAACTTCGCCTCCGATCATAATCATCATTGCGCTGGCGACTGCTCTTCCGTCAAGGGGCGGGTCGACCTCGACAAGCTCGTGCCCCAGCTCTCGGCAGAGCTTCACCGCGGCCGCCAGGGCCTCCAAGCACACGCGATCCATCTTCGTTCCCATGATGGGTTCGGTGGTAAATGCAATGCGCAGTCGACCGGGATCTGCTCCGACCTCTTGGAGGAAAGGACGGGGGGGATGGCCGAGGCAATAGATGCCGCCAGGTTCCGGGCCAGCAGTAGCGTCGAGCATTGCGGCACTGTCGCGCACCGAGCGGGTGAGGACGTGATGGGCGGCCAACCCCTGCCAAGCATCAAGAGCATCCGGCCCCATCGGTGTACGCCCTCGCGTCGGTTTCAGGCCGAAGACGCCACAGCAGGCGGCGGGGATGCGTATTGAACCCGCACCGTCGTTGCCGTGCGCGGCTGGCACAAGGCGCGCCGCGACGGCCGCTGCTGAGCCACCGCTTGATCCTCCGGGTGTGCGCGCCAGATCCCACGGATTGTGGGTTGCCCCGAAGAGCTTGGGTTCCGTAGTCGGCAGGAGGCCAAGCTCCGGCGTATTAGTCCTGCCCAGGATGAGAAGGCCTGCGGCTCGGTACCGGCGAACTATCTCTCCGTCGTGATCCGGTATGAAGTTCCGCAAGAGGCGACTGCCTGCTCGCATCGGGACGCCGGCCTGGGGCGCCAATAGGTCTTTGAGGAGAAACGGCACGCCGGTGAAGGGCCCACTCGTCAGCGGTCCAGTGGCTGCTGCCCGGGCTCGGTCGTAGGTGGGCTCGATGACAGCGTTGAGCGTCGGGTTGAGACGCTCAATCCGCTCGATGGCGGCCTCGACCAGTTCGGTAGGATGTACCTCGCCCCGGCGGACGAGATCGGCCAAACCCAGCGCATCGTAGTCGATGTAGTCGGTGAAGACGTTCAAGTTCAAGCGTCCTTATCCGCCTATAGTCCCATCCCCCATAAAAAGACAACCCACCATGCGAGGGGGCAACTCTTGCACGGTGGGTAAGTGCCAGTGTCTATGTGCAGCAGTTCGTAAGCTGTACTTAGCTCTTCCTACGGAACTGCGCAACCACGATGCCTGTCGTGGCGAGGCCAGCCATGACAACCAAGGAAACTATGACCGGCGTTGCCATGCCTGACTTTGCGCTAAGTGATGCTACCCGTACAGCGCTGGGTTCACACGACGGCCCCAGGATCGTGCCTTCCAATGTGGAGTGCCCGGTCTTGACGCCCACGACAGTCTCTCCAGTATACTGATCTGGCCCAGAGAGCGTCATCTCAAAGACGTGGGTGAAGGGGTCCTCATCCGGTCCCCCCGGTTCCAACTGCTCCCCGCTGCTGAAGTTCCATTTAAGACCATCGACACCGGTAGTTGGATCGTAACCGTACTCTATATAGTACCCCGCATCTACGCAGTTGTAGGTACCGTCGTTGCATTGATCAATGTTGTCAATGGTTTCGAAGGTGATGGTCTGCTCGGGGTATACATGGGTGTAACACCCGAGATTGAAGCCGAGGATCCAATGGCTTAACCCGCTTGTATCCGAGTATGTACCGGGCACAGCCGTGATTGCGTAGATCCAGTTGCTTTCATTGGTGCCTAGTGTATAGGTGACGAGATCGACCTTGTAGGGCCCAACCGTCACCGTATCAACCGGTGAGAAAGCCAAGACCACCTGAACTGCGACGAACATCAGAACCGCAACTGATATGATCACCACGAGCCGCCGTGCATATCGCAATGCCTGCTTCTCCTTAGCCATTATTTCCTCCTGTTTGATTCCTGCAACAGTATTGGGCGCTGAGTACATCTCAACTCCTCACTACTTGAGAGGTCGGCCCCAAATCGGGATTCCTAATCGAGGATCGATTGAGCTAGTCCGCGCCTCTCCCATTGATCTATTGTTATTGTACTCGAAATCTCAGCTTGACGCAAGTACCTATGGTTAGGACTATACCGTTTGCAGACAAACCTGTTGCTTACTTCCTAACCATCTTAGGTTTGGGGAATAATACTTATCAGGCAACGCCAAGCCTAGAGCGGATCTGGGTGTCTAGGAGGACGGTGCGCGTCTCGAAGGAAGGTAAGCGGATGTGGTGCCCGGCTGTGAGATAAGCTGGACGTCTGGATCTACGATTCCAGGATGTCAGGTGCTTCTAGACTCTGCGGACGACCACGATGGGTCGATAGACAAAGTCCGCATCGTCCAGGCTGGTGGTCAAGTCCCAGCCGTCCCACCAACCAACGAATTCGAAGTCAGGGTGGTGCGCTATGAGGCTTAGGAACTCCTGAGGGAAGATGACGCGTTGGTACGCTATCTCCTGGAGGGTATGCTGGACGTTGCCGTGATCCACCTGCAGGGTCAAGGTCTCCTTGATGACTTGCTGGCTGGGATCGGCTAACACTGTCTGGTACTCAGCAGCCACGGTGATGTCGTTTTTCCGTTGGCGCCAGCGATCTAATGTCTTGTAGGGCTCACCGAAGCTGATTGCCCAGTCGAGGAGGTACAGGCCCCCTGGGTTCAGCGAGTGGCTGATGCTGTCAAAGTGGCTCTGCAATTCGGGCGTGCTCCGAACGTAAAGCGATCCTAGGAGGACCATCGCGAAGTCAACAACCTCGGTCAGCTCAAAGTCCGCGATCTCAGCCTGCACGAAGGTGACCCATGCGTTCAGGTGCTGGGCGCGCCGCCGAGCATAGGCCAGCATCTTCGCGTTTCGATCCAATCCCACGTAGTGGTAACCACGCTGCGTGAGTTCTTCGAGATGCGGCGCGGTCCCGCAGCCCACCTCAAGGATGTGTAGGACGGGGATTTGGCTGTAGCGTTCGATGATTCTCTGAATCGCGGCAACCTCGCCAGCTATGTCGCGGAAGCTGTAGGCGATCTCGAAATACTGGGGGTAGTCGTAGACGCTCTTTGTGGACATCGGCTGTGGATCCCGGGCCATCAGCGCGTGAGCACCATGATTGTAGGTTGCCGCCCATAGAGGCTGATCTCGATCTCGCGTTCTACCTTGAGCGGCCACGCGCGCACCCAGTCCGGCGCCCAGGTGAGGACAACGGCGCGACCACCATCGGCCAGCACGCGAGCCACCTCGCGACCCAGTGAGGCGTAGAAGCTCCGGAGATCTGTCTCGATCTCAACTTTGCGTCCCCACGGGGGGTTGGTCGCCATGTGCGCTACAGATCGATCAGCTAACGGCAGACCCCGCGCATCCCACAGAGCCACTGAGCTATTCAGCGAGGAGGCAGCAGTGTTGATCCGCATCGCAGCAACGGCTTCAGGGTTGTTATCTCCTCCCAAGGTTCTGATGTCCCAATGCGCAGCCTCGAGGAGGATGGTGCCAGCGCCGCAACATGGGTCGACCAACCAGGTGCCCAGACCCACCCCCGCCAGCCGGACGAGACCCGCGGCCACGGGCGGTTTCAGCGAACCGGGTATGTGAGCGAGCTTGTAGTCACGGTTCTGCAGTGGCGCCGCTGCCAAGCGAACCCCCACGAACGCGGTTTCATGCTCGATGAAGAGCCGAACGTTCAGGTCGGCCTCGCGGTCGTCGGTCGTGTAGGTCCAGCCGTAGTGACTCTCTATGACGCCGATGCTGCAGGCTTCCTTGATCTCGGGCGTGGTGTAATCACGCTGGCCAACGAAGTTGGCCGTCACCGAGAATATGGGCGGGCGGCTGATGGGTCGTAGAGCCTCAACGATGGCTGCTGCGCGGTAAAGATTGAGCTGAGAGCTCATCTGACGGATGGCACTTAGGGCGGCTCGATCTGGGACGATGTGGAGCCACGTGCCCACGTTGAGGAATACATCGTCAACCGTGCGCAACTGGAGGAGGGGCGGCAGGGGACCGGTGCACTGGGCGGTCACGCGACGATAGCTCACGTCTCGGACGTGGACCTGGTCGAGCGCTGCGATCTCGTCGGCGCTCACGGACTCCAACCCACGCGTTGTTACAGCGAAGATCTCGATCACGTTGAGCTGCTCTCTCCTGCGTAACTACGTCGCCAAATCCGCTACGGTGTGAGCCGGTGCATGTCCCGAGGAAAAAGCGTGGTCTCCCGCAGGTTCTGGGCGCCGGTGAGCTGCATCACCAGGCGCTCCAGACCGATGGCAAAGCCGCCGTGAGGGGGCATGCCGTAGCGAAAGGCCTCCAGGTAGCCTTCGAAGGATTCTGCGGTCAGCCCATAGGCTTCCAGAGCAGCGAGATAATCCTCATAGCGATGCAGACGCTGACCTCCGGTGATCATCTCCATCCCCCTGAACAGCAGGTCAAAGCTGTTGGAGTAGGTCGGGTCATCGGGCTGCGGGTGTGTATAGAAGGGGCGTTTGACCATCGGATATCCCGTTACGAAGACGAAGTCCGATCCATGCTTTTTCAGCGCCCACTCCCCGATCCAGCGCTCGTGTTGCGGTGAGAGATCGGGCTCTCCGCGACAATCCTCGCCGTGCTGATCATAGATGTAGTGCTGGGCGTCGGCGAAGTGAATTGCCGGGAAGGTCTCGGGAGCTCGGGGCATCTCGACCTCCAGCAGTTTCAGGTCGGCACTGAGGTGGCTTTGTAGGTGACCGAGTACTGTGCGGACCACCCTCGTAACCACCTGCATGACATCGCGGTGGTCGCCGATGAACCCCATCTCCGCGTCGAGGCTGATGAACTCGTTGACGTGGCGCGCGGTGGCGTGAGGCTCAGCCCGGAAGACCGGGCCAATCTCGTAGACGCGCTCGAAAACCCCTACCATCATCTGCTTGTAGAACTGGGGGCTTTGGGCTAGGTACGCTCTCTGACCGAAGTAGTCGATTGCGAAGACGTTGGCTCCGCTCTCGGTGGCTGAGGCCACAATCTTGGGTGAAGCGATCTGTACGAAGC
>JBNGDU010000196.1:0-14887 GCA_049975025.1 Anaerolineae bacterium | reverse complement strand
CCTTGCGAGTCACAAGGCCATGCACGAGGGACAACTCAGCGTCCATCACACATTCTGAGCCGAGGTTCACGTCGCCGTCCATATCCCCTCCTTTGTCAACGGGATGCCCAGCGAGATCTCCTCCCGCCATGGCTCGTACCCCACACTTCGATAGAGTAAAAGGGCCGGTCCGTTGTCGGCAAGCACCTCCAGTGAGGCGTAGGCCATCTCCCGGACCTTCAGGTAGCGCAGCGTCCGGGCGAGCAGATAGCGGGCGATCCCACGTCGGCGCCACTCGGGCCGCACGAAGACGTATTCCGTAGCACCAACACGATCCGGATTGCGGCCGCGGTCGGGGTTGAAGTAAGCCATCACGCTGCCCACCACACGATCACCATCGAAGGCTGTGATCGTGGTGCCGCCGGCCCACACCGACGACTTCATAAAGTGCTGGAGCTGATCCAGCCGCTTCCCCTCGTTCGCAAAGGCCGCATCGTAGGCGTCGAGGTACCGGCGTTGTTCGGCTTCCGTCTCCATCCGCCAAGGACGGACCTCAACGCCCACCGGCGGTTCAAAAGTAGGGATAGGTCGTTCAAGGTCGCGCCTCAGTTGGATGATACGCTCGAACGGCTCAAAGCCACGGGACTTCAGGTACTCAACGCCGGCCTGACCCCGGGCGAAGTACGTCGCGTAGAGCATAGCGGGCCTCTCCAGATCGGCGGCCAGCTGACGCGCTCGCGCCGTGATGCGCACAAGCAGCAGATCGCGAAGTGCAGCGCCCCTTCCTGGGACCTCTTTCTCAAGCGCCGGATCGACGCGCAGGTCCATCCAGAGCATCCGCGTTCCCAAGCGTCGATGGATATGGCCCACACTGACCATAGCGTGGCCGATGTGGCCGCCTGTGTCATCGATGGCACACAGGATGTTCTTCCCCCCCTCAAAGCTCGGGCCGTGGTAGAAGCCCTCCGGCAGCACGCTTATGTCCGGACATAGGTCCAGACAACGCTTCTGTAAACTTACCATCCGGGACGCGTCATCGGGCATGAAAGTCCGCAGGCTTATGCCGGATAACGCATCCCCGTTGCTCAACTCATCCGCGGTGCTCTTTTGCCATGCACCGCTCAACTTATCGGACATCGTCTGACTCCTTGTCTGAGTAACGATTTCATGGAAATCGACACCTCACCACGAGATACGATCAAATCGAGTTCAGATTGCATACGCATCGCACACCTCCTTCACGCAAAAAGCCACGACACCGTGACGGTCCGTGGCTTTGCGTAACGCAGATGCCGGGCAAGAGCGCCGCGCGCGCGCCTCCAGGTGAAGAGCGGGAGCAAAGAAAAAGCCACGGACCGAAGTGGCCCGTGGCTGGAGCCTAAAGAACGATGACGACTAAACGGCTATCGTCGGTCGAGGCACAGGCGCACTTCCATTTTGTTGTGGTGGAAACGAGAATCTTGTTTTGTCGACATAGTGCGCCTCCTTTGAGTGGAAACTTTAACTATTCTAAACCAGAACTTCGATTTTGTCAAACATGACCTCGGAGATCTTCATCCCACACCGACCACAGAAACGCCCCCAGAGCATCAGCCAGGTCACAGCCGAGTTGCTCTTCGTGTTCCTGCCGCAGGATCTCCCAGCGGTCGGTGTCGCGATCCAGGAAAAGATGACGTGAGAACTCCACCGTCTGACCCGGCAGCCCAAAGGCATTCCACATCCAGGACGAGAAAGTGGGCCAGGAAGCGGGATCGCGAGAACGGAGAATCACATCGCTAAAACCGCACCAGGTCGTGACGTGCTGAGCGAAGTCTTCCTGGAAGGCGACCACTGCGTCGGACACCGAGCCGAGCTCGTAGGTCAGGATACCCGAACCCGAGCTCGCCCGATTGTACCAGCCCATGTGGAGATCGAGGCCGTGCCACAGTCTCAGGCCCTGGGACCGGAGTCCCTCGATGTAGGTCTTCACGCCTTGGGTCTCGGGCATCTCGAAGCGCTGCCAGTCTCGGTTCATGTTCCCGCGGTCGTCCTCGCGCCATCCACCCAGAAAGCCATCCAGGTTAAGACAGGGGACGAAGTGCCAGGAGAACCGGGTCCGGAGCGAAGCCCCGGCCTCGCTCAGCAGATAGCGAACCATACTGGCGATCACCCGCCCACCGGCCCATTCCTGAGTGTGCTGGAAGGCTTGGAGATAGAAGGCCTCCTTGACCCCGGGGCCGCCTCCCACGCGAATGCCCCGCACCGGACGACCGCGTGGCGTGCGCGCGACCTCGAAGACCTCGGCATCGGGATGCTGTGCGGCGTCGGCGAAGAGCGCCTCCAAGTCGCCGGGGAGAAAGGGGATCCCCACACTGACATAGAGCGGCTTGACGTCTGAGGCTACCGTGAAACGAGCCGTCTGGCCCTCAAGCTGCACGTCTTCGACCGGCTCCCAGTTGACCAGATCCACACTCGTGTGGATGGTCCGATCCAAGACGGTGGCGAAATTGCGATTCTCAGGATAGTCGGTCTCGTATTCGGGGTCGTTCTCCGGCCAGTGAAGGCAGATCTCGGCGGACGGCCCCACCGCGCCGGTCAGCCTTGCGATGAAAGTGAACCAATGGGCCCCGCTCACATTCTCCGGGGTGTCGGGACGGCAGTGCAACACACCGTCGCGAACACCGTCGAAGACACAGTTGCCACCGGGAAAATCACCATCTAGCCCAACCATCGTGCCTCCTTCCGGACTGCTGATCTGGGGACGAAAAGGAAACCGTCCCAGAGCCAGCCAATCCGCTACCGGAAAGCCTCGGCGGGCCCGAAGGGCGCCAGGCTTACGGTGATGTACGGGTTAATAGCACTGTCGTCCTCAGCATGCGCAAAACGCCACATTCGGCCACACATCTCGCGCTTCACCTCGGCATAGGCGGGATCATCGGCGACATTGCGCATCTCGTGGGGATCTCGTCGTAAGTCATAGAGCTCGTCCCAGTCAAAGCCATTGAAGACATACTTGAAGTCCTCCGTCATCACGGATCGCTGCGTGTAGTAGAGTTCAACCCCGTTGCACTGGGTATGGATCTCGTCCCGCCATGCGGACGGGGACGTGTCACGTAGGAACGGCATCAGGCTGGCGCCCGTGAAATGACGATCGGTTGAGATATCCACCAGATCCAGGAAAGTCGGCGCGAAGTCCGCCTCAGAGACAAAGGCGTTCACCTGGCGTCCAGGGTTGCGAATGCCGGCAGGCCACCGCATCACCGCCGGAATGTGATAGGCGCCTTGAAAGCAGGGAATCCCTTTGGCGAAGAGCCCGTGCTCACCCACATAGTCGGCATGGTCGGAGGTGAAAAGCACCAACGTGTTATCCGCCTGCCCCGTAGCTTCCAATGCCTGCAGTACCTGTCCGAACAGATCATCGAGGTAGGTGCAGTAGGCCCAGAAGTGGCGCACCCCCTCACGGACCTCGCGCTCCGAGAGTTGACCGAAACGCATATCGCGCATGCGCCGATAGACGGCGGGCTTGTCCGCCATCTCGTCATAGTAGCTGACCGGGAGCTCCACGTCGTCGATATCGTAGAGATCCAGGTAACGCTGCGGCACGACGTAGGGATCGTGGGGTCCGGTGATACCAATGTAGAGTCCCCACGGGTCCTCGCCCTTGGCGAGCTCCGGAAGGACATCGAGGGCTTCGCGGACCGTGCGCCGGTCGTGGTCTCCGGTACGCTCCGAGGCGCCATAGAGGCGGTAGGTGCCGTAGCCGGGCCTCAGGATCTCGCCCTCCCCACGGTCGGTATCCTCGGGCTTCTGCGCGAGCTCTTGGTAGTGATCCCAACGGACACCGTGATGGGCGCCTTTCGCCGCACTGATGGTATGTTCAGTCCAACCACGGTCTCTCGGCGACTCCTCAATGCTGACGTGCCACTTCCCCGTGTAGTGGAGATTGTAACCATCCTCCGCCAGGTCGTCACTCCACAGCCGGACACCGTCGTTCAGTCCGGTGCTGAGCGCCTGGCGGTTGCAGATGTTGTTCCACACCCCGTGACGCGAAGGGTACAGCCCACTGAAGAAGGTCGCACGGGAGGGACAACAGTGAGGCGAAGGACAGTAAGTATTGGTAAACGTCACGCCTTCTTCGGCTAACCTGTCGAGGTTCGGCGTGATCGACGGATGCTCAGCCAAAGCGGTGTCCGCCCGCTGATGGTCCGTCATGAAGATAAGGATGTTGGGTCGTGACATAAGCCCTCCTCAGGAAAAATGGGGTTCAGGAGAGACGCAAGGGAATTTCTCGCGTCTCTTCTCTAGGATACGCTGATGCCGCGATCCGTCAACTGTGATGAGTTTAGCTCATGCAGATTCTGGCTTCAGACCTCATCTCCCAGCAGGCTGATCTTGCGCTCGTCATCATAGTGGCGATCAAGGCGTAGATCATCGAACCTCAATATGACGACCTCGGCAAGATAGAGTACCTCACTGCCCGGCTCAAGGTGACCCGCCACGGCCCACTCGTCCCGGTATCCCACGGTCATGTGCAGGTGCGCCTCACCGTTGGCGATGATGCCGCTGATATTGGAGACCTCCAACGGCTCGTCCAACGTATAGTAGCGGTTATCGGGCGGGAATCGATTGTGCTCGATATGATGCATGTTGCAGGTCTTCAGCGTGCCGATCCCCGATACCACCGCGCCATTCCGGATATCGTGCTCCTCGATGGCCGCCTCGATCGTCTCCAGGAGCATCTCCCCAGGCGCGACACCGATCACAACCACCTCAAAGTCCCCGTCAAACCCTTTCGTGAACATCGCTAAGCTCCTTCGGATATCAGAGCGTGAAACGTGAGGAATCCCTGGAATGCGACTGTCGCAGGTTGGTCGAAAACAAGTAACCAGTGACGAGTGATCCCTTGCGCTGCTGAAGCTCAGCCATCCAAGACGAGATCACGTCGTTGGAAACGAGTAACCAGTGACGAGTGATCCCTTGTGACGTCGCCGATCCTCGGATACTGAGCCACCCATGCAGACAGAACATCACTCGTTACTCGTCGCTAGCGACCCAAGTTCACCTACCCCAGCCCCCACGTCTCACGCGTCACATCTTCCCATCCTACATCACCGTCTCGTCCGGCTCCAGGCCAAGTTCGTCGTACTTCTTGCGGCGCGAGGCTTTGTCGGATCGCAGCTCCTGGTGGGCGTACTTCGCCACGTCGCGCGCGATATCCTGGGGCACGACGATCACGCCGTCACCATCGGCGACGACGACGTCGCCGGGATGGACCAACACGCCGCCCACCTCGACGGGGATATCGTACGCATCGAATTGCAGCCGCCCCTGCACCATGCCCTGCGAGACCATACGCGACCAGAAGGGAATCTTCTCCAGGATGACCTCATCGGTATCGCGTACGCCGCCGTTGGTGACGTAACCGGTCGCGCCATTGATGATGCCATCCATACTGTTGTTGGAGCCCATCAGACCGGCATCGACGCCGCTCTGATCGATCACGCAGAAGTCACCCTCCTTGATATCGGCAATCCAAGGATAGGTGCAAACTTCACCATAATACCAGCCGGACCACTCTGTGTACTCCTCCGGCGACATCTTGGGCACCTCACCCTTGTAGGGCAGGTAACGCGCCGTCTTGGCGATCCCCACAGCCCGTGTCCGCCACAGCGGGCGGATCTCCGGGATCATCGAGCCATAGTTGTGGCGCATCATCCAATCCATCCCATCCCGGACATCCGCTACCCGCAGGTCCGAGTAAAGCTCCAAAAGCTCTTTTCGCTCACTATCGGTAAGGGTCATGCTTTGTCTCCCCTTTGTCTAAAGTCCCATCATAAAATTGAAGATCTTGTCACTGTGACCGGGCAAGTTCTCATGGCCGAAGTCCGGATAGATCACCATCGACTTCCGAGACGTGATCCGGTTGTACGCCGCGAACTGGGTGGACGGCGGGCAGACAGTGTCCATCAAGCCCGTGAACCAGAGGACCTCGGCCTTCGTCCGGGGCGCCAGGTTGTGAACGTCGATGTAGCCTAACGCCGTGAAGATCTCGTCCTCGCGGTCGTGGGTCGGATCGAATCTCCGGAACCACTCGCGCAACTCGGCGTAAGCGTCCTTGTCCTGGTCCATATCCCACACGCGCTTGTAGTCACTCAGGAAAGGGAAAACCGGCGCGGCATGCTTGATCTCCGGCACCAGCGACATGCAGGCCACCGTCAAGCCGCCGCCCTGACTGCCGCCGGTCGCGCCGACGCGGGTCGCGTCCACCTCGTCCATCTCCATCACGATCTTCGCCAGCTCCGCGGTGTCCAGGAAGATATCCCGGAAGAGCAGCCTCTCGGGCTCACCCTTCAGTGCATCCTCCAATCCCCGGACGATGTGCCCCCGCAACGTCCAGCCGGTCACGCCCCCGACGTCCTCCGAGATCCCACCTTGGCCTCGACAGTCCAAGGCCGCGACGACGTAGCCCTCAGCGACGTAGCCCAGTTTGTCGGCCCAGTCGCCGGAGCTACCGGAGTAGCCGTGGAACATCAGGACTGCCGGCGCGGGGCCTCGGAGGTCACGAGGCCGCAGGAACTTGGCGTGGATCCGCGCCCCGCCGACGCCGGTGAAATAGAGATCGAAGCATTCGGCGAAGGAGGTCTGGAAATCGGACGGCGCCAACTCCAGCTCCGGGTCAGTGGTCCGCATCTCGCTCAAACCCCGATCCCAGAAAAGATCGAAGTCGGCGGGCCGGGGATTGATCCCATCATACGTCTTCAACTTCTCCAGCGGAAAATCAAACATCAAAGGCATGGTAATCGTTCCTCCTCGAGTACAGAATGGTATGGATGACCTAAAACCTGACTGCCCCTGCGCCTCTACCAGAGATCGGCACAGGTTCACCTCCTCGGAAACGGCAACCCCTAAGGTCACGGGGTTCCCGGGTGGTAGCGCAGTCGGCGCTTGCACGCACGCTCACAGAACGGGCCCGACGAACAAAGCTGGGACTGCTATGCAGGACAAACGCCCTTTGGCGCCCAACACCGTCCGGCTCTGTCTTGGGGCGTGTTGAGACACGTTCAGCGATCGATCTTCTCCTGAGCCGCGTTCAGCGCAGGCCCAACAGGATCGCCGTTTTGGATGGCGGCGATAGCACCGCTTAGCGCCTGCATGACAATACCCCATTGCTCGCCAAGCTCGCCCTGGACGTTGACGGGCAAGCTCGCGAGGTTCGGAAGCGAAGCTTGAGCCGCAGCCAGGGACTCCGAATCAAGGATATTTGCCATCGCGTCCGATTCAGCGACGGACCGGCGCGCCGGCATCAGACCAGGCGGCGGTTGCTCGGACAAAAACTTGATCCATTCCCAACTCGCCTGGGGATTCTCCGACCGGGCCGAGATAGCGAAACCGATGATCGAACCAAACGTCATCGCTTGCTGGCCCCGCGGCAGCGGCGCCACGCCCACGTTCAGATCCTCCCACTCATCGGAGAGATACCCCATCCACATCGCGTAGTTGCCATCTTCAATGCCTTCATCGGGAAACGGAATCTGGCGCTCGCCGGGTCCCGGCGCGACGTGATGGCGATGGATGAGATCTGCGTAGAACTGCAGAGCCCGCTCGTTCTGGGGGGCGTTGATCGTGATCATCGATGGATCGAGGAGATCATCAAAGAGCTGACCGCCATGCTGGTAGATCATCGCCATAGGCTCTATTGAACCCATCGAACCCATCTGGTGATAGGCAAACCCGAATCGGCCCGCCGCGGGATCGCTGAGCGGCAACGCCCGCTCCAGGAAATCGTTCCAGGTCCAGTCTACGGTTGGGTAAGGGACGTTGTGGCGGTCGAAGATGTCCTTGTTGTAGTACATGACGATCATATCCGCCATATAGGGGATGCCGAACCGGCGCCCCTCAAAGCTCATCGCCTCGACAGGGCTGTGATAGAAGTCGTCGAGGGCAAAATCCTCGTCCTCACTGATCAAGGGATTGAGCTCCAGCAGCGGCTGCTGTTCCATCAAGTACGGCATCATCTGGTGGTTGAGCAGCAGAACGTCATACTCAGGTTCCTGGGAGAAGAACATAGACCGTCCGCCCACGAACTCCACGGTGATGTACTTGTTCTTTCTCTGGAACTCCTCAGCCAACCTCTCAAAATACCCCGAGTCTCCGAAACTGACGAACCGGATCGTCACCGGCTCCCTCGGCGCAAGGAAGGACATGTCGATACAGCCTGCGAGAAAGGTCAGCAGGCAAACAATCACCAATCCACGTCGCAACACCCGGCGCAAGCGCTCTACCCCCATCTTCTCCGTCCTCCGTTGATCAATATCCTGCTTGCTCCTGCGCAGTACTCAGCGCGACCTCCGGCGACGCCTCGCCGCTGCGAATCTTGGTCAATGCCTGGGCCAACGCTTCAAGCGCCGTCTCAAAGCCCAACAGGTTTGGGTTGACGAGGATAGCATCCTGAAGGGCCGCCTGGCCCGCCAGCGCGACTTCCTCGCCCGCCACACGCTCGTACTCCGAGGACTCCGCTAGCGACCGGCGCGCGGGCATCAAGAGAGGATGGCTCTTCTCGCTGAGGAATCTGATCCACGTCCAGGCGACGTCTGGGTGCTCCGTCTCCGCTGAGATAAAGAGCCCCTCCGATGTTGCCAGCGAGGCCGCGCTCAGAGCGCGCGGCATGGGCACCAGGCCCCAGGACATCTCCCACTCCACAGGCCACCGCGCGCCACCTCGATCCGAGAACATGGTGGCCCACATCGCAAACCTCCCGTCTGCGATGCCCCGCCACGGATACCCCCGTCCCATCCGCTGCATCTCTTCCTGGGACGGAGCCACCCCGTGGTCGTGGATCAGCGAAGCGTAGAACTCCATAGCTTCGACATTCTGGGGGTTGTCAAGGGTGACACGCGTCGGCGATTGTAAGCTGTCGAAGATCTGACCACCATTTTGGTAGATCATCATCACCGGCTCGAAAATCGCTGCCTCACCCTGGTAATACAAAGCGTAGCCGTAGACGTCGGCGCCGGGATCTGTGGTATCCAACGCGCGATCCAGGAAATCGCCCCAGTCCCAACCGACCTGAGGATAGCCTACCCCGTAGCGATCGAAGATGTCCTTGTTGTAGTAGACCATCATCATGTCAATGCCAAAGGGCAGCGCCCATTGCCGGCCCTGATTGCTAAACACATCCAGCGCCGAGGGATAGAAGTCGGCGAGGTCTAGCTCCTCGTCTTGCTCGGTGAAGGGAGAAAGGCTCAAGATCGCGGCCTGCTGAAGAAAGCTGTTCAGCTCGAACTGAGTTGCGATAAAGGCATCCTTGGTCGCGTACTGATCGTAGCTCAGCGAGGAAGCACTTACCAGCTCCACGGTGATATGGGGATATTGCTCCTGAAACTCCGTCACCCACTGCTGATAATCCCCCGTGACGTCTTCGGGGTGAACAAAGGAGATCGTCACCGGCTCCTGGGTCGGCACCAACCCGCTGCACCCCAAGCCCAGGCTCGCCATCAAAACCACAACCAAACCTATGGACAAAGCACGTCTCGACATCGGACCTCCTGCTCTGAATCGGGGCGAATGGTGAAATAGCATCGTGCCCACCGGCAGCAGAGTGACTACGCTTCAGGCTTGCCGGGCCCGTCGCTAAAGGCTGACGCTGGGTCGTCGGTCAGCGCTGTGGGCTCGGAGAGCATCGCATCATCGACGTTCACCACCCTACCATCGGGAAACAAGTATAGATTTCCTGACGCTCTTGGCAAATCCGGCACGTAGGTCTTCTGCAAGTCGCCATCCCGCTCCAACCGCTCGCGCTCGACCGCATCGAAATCCATCGTCTCAGCGGCGACGTTGGCGAGATCGTCCACGACCTGCGTCACCCATCACGCGGCTCACGCGGCGAGGTCATCGTACATCCGCGCCATCGCGATCAGAGGATCGTGGCCCAGATAAATAGAACGCTCGTGAAGTTCGGCGACGTATCTGAGCATCGGTCGCCAGGCAAGTTTGCCCAATCGGGCGACAGCCTCTCGAAGATGGGGCAACGTCCGCATAGTCGTCGGCTCCCTCAATAGACGTCGGCTGTGCGCGCGGTGTCCAGCATCGCGACGATGTTCTCCGGCGGCACGTCGGCCATAATATTGTGAACCTGCTGGAAGACGAATCCGCCGCCCGGCGCCAGTACCTCGACACGCGCCCGGACATGCTCAGCCACCTCCTCCGGCGTGCCTCGGGGGAGTACTTGCTGCGTGTCGGCCCCACCACCCCACAGACACAGGTCCTGTCCGAACTCCCGCTTGAGCCGCGCCGGATCCATATCCGCAGCCGACGTCTGAATCGGCTGCAGGATATCCAGGCCGGCGTCGATGAAATCGGGCATATAGGCCGCGACGCTGCCGCAGGAGTGCAACATCACCTTGGCATCGGCGAGCTCCTTCGCCCGCTGCCAGAGCATCCGATGGCGGGGGAGGAAGCACTCACGGTACATCCTCGGCGAGACCTGCGGCCCACTCTGCATCCCGAGGTCATCCCCAAAGAGAATGATATCGATGTACGGACCGACGGCTGAGAGATACTTCTCCAGATCCTCTAGATGTATCTCCACAAGCGTATCCAGGAAGCGATGCATCCGGTCGGGCTCCATCGCCAGCCGCATCAGGAAACCGTCCATGCGGAAGAGGAACTGGCCCCACTCCATCAGGTTCCCGCCAAAGAGCCCAAGGATGGCCCGATCCGTGCGCGCGCGCAGCGCCTTGGCCCCGGCGGCGAGTTGCTGAAGTCCCTCGGGATCGAATCCGATGGGCGCGGGCGGCGACCCGAGCGCGGCCCACATGACCTTGTCCATGGCGCGTTCCAAGCCGGAGAAATCATCGCCGGTGAGGTCCATCAAAGGAAAGTGGGTCTGCTCGAAGTAGAGACTGCCGGCCTTCTGAATGGCGATCAAGTTCTCCTCGGCGTCGTAGATATGCCAGTCACCGTCGACGAGCACCGGTTCGATAAAGGCCGGGATCTTGCAGGGCGTGCCGTCCGGCAGCACCCAATCGCGCCAGTCCTCGGGGTCAAGCGCGAACCCACGCCCCAACTCGATCGTGTCCACGCCAAACCGCTCCAAAACCGGCGGCTCAACGATGGCAAGCTGCTGGACGAAGTCGTAGACGTAGATATCGCCCGAGGTAATCCCAAGAAACTCCTTGAGCTTGCGATAAGCGATCGCCATAATGCCCGACGAGCGGTGTCCACCCAGATCGATCGGGACACGGTCGGGTTCTCGATGGTTCACGGCTCTCATCACGCGTTCACGGGACGTCATCATAGTGCACCTCCTCGTAGTTTACGCTACGATCAAATATACTCCAGTCGCGGAACGGACGCCACTGGCAGGATCGTCTCTGCAGATCATCCTCGGCGCGAAAGGCGCGCGGCGAGCGCTTGTGACATCGTCGCGGCGAGCAGTACCACCTCCCCCAGAGCATAGACCAGAATCAGGGGCAGCAGATGGTCGTGCTGCAGGTTCACGGCAAGCCACAGCGCAAGCCAGACGTAGAGGCCGAGGGCGACCTCCCCGATCCAGGTATGGCCCACCTTAGGACGATAGGCCGACGTCTGCCAACCGCCGGTACCCGCCCGGACGCGGAACTTCGGCGTCCGCACGAAGGGACCGCCCCAGTTCAAAAGGCCGTCGAGCACCGCCAGGGTGACGCTCCATGAGAGCCCTATCCACAACAGCATCAGGGCGGGATAGACCAGCACCCGGCGCGGCCAGTCCCGGTAGAAATGCATCTGTCCCAGGATGTAGAGCAGGGGCGGTATCGAGGCCAGACCGCCGAGCCAGCCCACGAAGCCGGGAAAGACAGGGTCTATGATCACCACCGGCAGCGTCAGCAGTATCATCAGCAGCAGAAGCGGTTGGTTCATATAGCCGCTTAGATGCAGAAGCGCCATCGCTTTCTGGAAGAAGCTCAGGCGCGGCGATCGCACAATGGGGCCGGCCAGTTTGCGCAAGCACTGCGAGGCCCCTTTCGCCCATCGGGCCTGTTGCAGTTTGAACGCCGTGACCAGCGGAGGCAGCTCTGCCGGCGCCACGACGTCAGGAAGGTAACGCACGCGCCATCCGGCCAACTGCGCCCGGTAACTGAGGTCCAGATCCTCGGTGACCGTGTCCGTCTGCCATCCCCCTGCGTCGAGGATCGCCTCCTTCCGCCAGACACCGGCCGCGCCGTTGAAGTTCATCAACAGCCCGGCTCGGCTGCGGGCCAGATGTTCGACCGAGAAATGCGCGTCGAGCGCCAGCGCCTGAATCCGCGTCACGAGCGAGTGTCCCGCGTTGAGGTGCGTCCAACGAGCTTGCACCATCCCCAGACGGGAATCGGTTACCAGGTGGGGAACCGTTCGGCGCAGGAAGTCCGGGAGCGGGCAGAAGTCGGCGTCGAAGATCGCGATGAAGTCGCCCTGAGCGCGCGATGTGCCGCGGGCCAGCGCGCCGGCCTTGTAGCCCGTCGGAGCGCTGCGGTGGAGCACCTCGACCCTGTAGCCCTCCGCCCGAAGCGTCGCGGCCTCCCGCCGCACGATGCCCGTCGTCTCATCATCCGAATCGTCCAACACCTGGATCTCCAGCCGGTCCGCCGGCCAGTCCAGCGCCGCCACCGCCCGTATCACCTGTCGCGCGACGTACTGCTCGTCGCGCAGCGGAATCTGCACCGTCACGATAGGCAGATCCGCCTCAGGGAGGTCCGGCAGCGGTGGTGCTGCATCCCGCCGGTGCCACAGATAGAGCCCGATCAGGACGAGGACGTGGGTAGCGTAGACCGCAAGGCCTAGAAGACCCACGATATAGAAGAACTGGATAACACGGATCATGGAAACGGAGACTTCCGGCGACTAGGCTGCGGTGGTTGGCTCGGCGACGCGGTCACCTTCGTCTCCGAACACAAAGAGCAGAAAACCGAGGAACCGTAGCGACGCCCCCACAAGCAGCGCGCCGCTCAACCCGATGTAATTCGCCAACGCTGTGCCGATGATAGGTCCGACGATCGTGAGCAGATTGACCATGCTCTTATCCACGGAGACGAAGGTCGCGCTCTTGTCCTCGGGGATCCTCCTCATAAGCTCGTCAAAGAAGACCAACTTGAGGCCCGCCTGGAAAACGCCGGCGAGTCCCGCGAGCCCCACCATCACGCCGACCCATCGATTGCCCGCCGTCAGCGCCGGATAGAGGGACATGACGAAGGTCGTGCTGAGCAGCACAAAGCGCGATCCGCGGGTCTCTCGTTGGCGCGTCCACAGGAAGTACCCGACCAACAACAGAGCTTTCTGCACGGTGGTGATCAAGCTGATCGAGGCGTCCGTCGCGTTGAGCTCCCTCACATAGTAGAGCGCGAAGAGCGGCATCACGATCCGCGACCCAGTGATGTAGACCAGCCGCTTGCCCAGGATCTTCATGAAGGAGCGCTCCTCAGCGATCAGCTTAGCGTAAGATCCCACCTGATCGAGCAGGGAGTCGCCGTCGGCGGTGACCGGGTCGGGATCGGACGGCGGCAGTTGATACTGCCGCGCAGCGTTGTAGCTGATGACCGCCCCCAGGGCGCCAAAGATCACGAAGGCCAACTGGTAGTTGAGCGGGAAACGGATGCGATCGAGCATCTGCCCAACCACAAGCGTCATCGCAGCGGAGACGATAGCGATGATCGACCAGCGACGGCTCATGAGCGCGTACCGTCCGCGCGCGCCGGCGATCGCGTTCATCGTCACGGTGAAGGCCACGCTGAGCAACGCCATGGGCACACTGGCCACCAGCCACAATCCCAAGATGGCGACCACCGTGTGCTCCCGCGGCAGCAAGAACGCCAGAATCCCGGTGAGCGCAAATGCCGCCAGGCGAATCCCCCGGGCGGCGCTGTACCACGGCACGATATTCCGGCGTCGCTCCAGGAACTGCCCCATCACGAAGGCCAGCAGGAGGCCGGCGAAGCCCGGGATCGAGCTCAACAGCCCGACCTGGACGTTGGAGGCGCCCAGCCGTGTGAGAAAGACCGCCAGGAAGGGATTGACCGCCATAGCCAACCCGACGCCCAAGGCGTCGAACTGCACGCGGGCGAAGTTCTTGCGCTGAACCCGGGTGAGATACTCGGGCGATTCGAAGAACTGAATGCCGCGCCAGAACTGAACCTTGGCGAGGAAACGCCGCAGCCGGTTACGGGATGGCATAGAAAGTGAATCCGGCACTATGACAACCCGCGCGGCTTCGCGCTACACCGGACAATGACACGCAATCCCCTCGTCGGTACCCTCGGGCCAGCAGCGATTGGCGGATATGCACGCGGACCGTTCCTGACCGTCCCGCAGACGTTTCGGCAGGTCGGGCTCGCAGATAAGCGGTCGACTCATCGATATCACATCCGCGTCGCCGGAGCTCAGGACGTCATCCATCACCGACCGCGACCGCAGTCCGCCCACCAGAAGAATGGGCAGATCGGTCGCGCGCCGGGCTGCCTTGGCGAGATGACGGAAGTAGGCCTCGTGCTCAGGCTTCAGGATCGCTTTGCGCGAGTTGAGATCCGTGCCGCCGCCGATCCCACCGCTCACCTCGATCCCGTCCAAACCCATCTCGCCCATCGCAGCCACGACCTCGAGGCTGCCGTCGAGCGTCAAGCCACCCTTGACCCCATCGACCATGCCGAACTTGATAAAGACAGGATAGTCGACCCCTACCTCGGAGCGCACCGCAGCGCAGACCTCGCGCAGAAAGCGCGTGCGCGCATCGATATCGCCGCCCCACGCGTCGGTTCTGCGGTTCGAGAAGGGCGACAGAAACTGGTTGATCAGATAGCCGTGGGCACCGTGCAATTGGACGGCATCGAAGCCCGCCGCCTTAGCACGGCTGGCAGCCGCCGCGTAAGCTGAGACAGCCTCCTCGATCTCGGCAGGGGTCATCGCGCGCGCCGGCTGC
>JBNGDU010000195.1:0-15027 GCA_049975025.1 Anaerolineae bacterium | reverse complement strand
TGATCAGTGTGACGCTCTTCGCCAGCGTGTTAGCTGCGATCTATGTGGTACGGTAACAGCAACGGCGTGGACCTGGCAGCCGCGACGTCAAAGTGCGTCGACAGTGTCAAGCGCGATGTGACCCTGCACCGGGGAGCAACCGGTGCTCCGGTAAAGATAGAGTCAACTAGACACAAGGAACAGACAAACGAGCATGATCCTGACGCCACCGACGCGCATCACCCTCGTGAGGCACGGACACGTCCACAACCCCGACAACGTCGTTTACGGGCGCCTGCCCGGCTTCGACCTTAGCGAGATCGGCCGCCAGCAAGCGGCCGAGGCCGCCGAGGTCCTGCGAGATTCGAACCTCGCGGCACTCTACGCCAGCCCACAGCCCCGCGCGCAGCAGACGGCGGAGATCCTGGTCGCTCACCATCCGGACCTGACCATCCAGACGGAACCCCTCATCGATGAAGTCTACAGCTTCTTTGAAGGTCGTCCTGCTGAGGAGGTCGAGGCGCGAGGATGGAATCTCTACACTGAGGTAGGCGATAGGCACGAGACGCCTAAGGACATTGCAGCGCGCGCCGGGCACTTCATTCTGAGGATGCGCGAGCGCTATGCTGGGCGGCACGTCGTGGCCGTAACGCACGGCGACATCATCGCCTTCTCCATTCTATGGGCGATGCATGCCCCGATCGACGTCAAGATCAAGGGCCAGCTGGACTCCTACGGTATCAGCGACAGCTACCCGGCGACCGCTTCGCTGACGACGTTGGTCTACGAGACCAATACCGCCGACGAGAGCCCGAAACTGAGCTATGCCCGTCCCTATGGCGAGGACTTGGTGGACGACGCACTGTCAGGGTAAGAGCAGCAGGGATAAGCAGAGAGAAGCCCTTATATGTATCTCTGTGGTGAACTACATCGGACTTGGAGTATAAATGATGCGTGGACCACAGCATGAGACGCCGCAGCTGCCAAGACGCGGGCGACGAATCACGCGACCGCTTCACAGGATTGCCCTTCTGCTCTTGACACTGTTGCCCTTCCTGGCGGCGGGATCACAGACGGGATGCAGGCGCCCGACGAAGCCCTCGACAATGCGCTTCGCAGTGCTCCCGATCCTGGACGCGCTGCCGGTCTACGTGGCCGCCGAGGAGGGCTACTTCGCCGAAGAAGGCCTGGACGTCGAGCTGATACCTGCCGCTTCTGCCGCGGAACGTGACCAGCTACTGCAGGCCGATCAAGTCGACGGGGTGATCACGGATCTGGTGGCGCTCGCTCTCTACAACCGGGAGAGAACCCAGGTGGTCGCGGTGCGCTATGCTATGGTGCCCACCCGCGAGTTCCCACAGTTCCGGATTCTAGGCGCCGCGGGCTCGGGGCGCCAAAAGCCGTCCGACCTGCGCAACGTGCCGGTCGGCGTCTCGGAGGGCACGGTGATCGAGTACGTGACCGACCGGCTGCTCATGGCCGAGGGGCTGGATCCGGACGACATCGCGGCGCTGGCCGTGCCCAAGATCCCGGAGCGCATGGCGCTGCTCAACTCCGGGGAGCTGCAAGCCGCCACGCTGCCGGAGCCGCTGGCGACCCTGGCGATGGAGCAAGGCGCGAGGGTCGTCGCCGACGACAGCCAACATCCGGAGCTCAGCGCCAGCATCTTCGCCTTCACCGCCGATCTGCTAGAGAAAGATCCGGAGGCTGTGACCGCTTTCGTGCGCGCCGTTGATGGGGCCAGCGCCGCCATCAACGCCGATAAGACCCGTTGGGCGACGCTACTGGCCGAGAGGAACCTGATCCCGCCATCGCTCTCGGGGACCTACACGCTGCCCGACTATCCGGCCGGCGGCGTTCCGAGCCCTGACCAGTTGGCCGACGTCGGCGCATGGCTGATCCAAGAGGGCCGGTTGGAGGTCGAACCCATCTACGACGAGGTGGTGGACACGTCCTACGCGGAGTGAAAGGCGCGCCTTGGAGCGCAGGGATTGGATGTTGGATGTTAGATATTGGGTATTGGCTGTTAAGGGAGAAACCCTTGCTTTCAGTAGCGCTCCTCAGATCGCGGAGGGCAAATGCACCGGTGCTTTTACGGAAATTGATGCTATGTCTCGACCAGATCTCCAGGGTTCGACCACCTCAGACAAAGAGCAGGTTCGTAGTAGGCACTTCAGTGCCGGCTTTTCCCCGCAACATCATGGTGCTGGCCTATTTGGCACGAACAGGTTCGGCCCGTTCGGTGCTCTCCCATTCGTGACACCCAGATGATCATCGTCGAGGGGCTCACGTTTGCCTATCCGGGCCAGTCGCCGGTCTTTGAAGGCTTCGACTGGCGGGTCGCCGAGGGCGAGGTGTGGAGCGTCTTAGGGCCGTCGGCCTGCGGCAAGAGCACGCTGCTTCTCCTGCTGGCCGGCCTGCTGAGGCCACAGCACGGCGCGATCACGATTCACGGTGAGCCGGTGCTCCGCCCTCGGCCGCGGACCAGCCTCGTCCTGCAGGCCTACGACCTGCTGCCTTGGGCTACGGTCCGTGAGAACGTCGCGCTTGGGCTGCGCATCCGTCGCTTCTACGGTCCTGACGGTCGCCACGCGCCGGCGGATGCACCGGTGGATAGCACGGAGCTCGAGGACCGAGTGAGCCACTGGCTGGCCCGTCTCAGTATCGCCGACGTGGCCGGAAAGTATCCGGGGCGTATCTCGGGCGGGCAACGGCAACGCACGGCGATCGCCCGAGCGCTGGTGCTCCACCCGGACCTCCTGCTGATGGATGAGCCTTTTTCCGCGCTGGACGCCCCTACCCGGGAGGGACTGCAAGACCTCACCCTCGAGCTCTCGGCCGAGGCCGGGCTCACCGTGGTGCTGGTCACCCACAACATCGAAGAAGCCGCCTACGTGGGCCAGCGGGTGCTCGTGCTCCACGAACCCCCGAACCGGACCAGGCGGATAGCCGAGATCGCTCACACCCCCGATGCCGCTTACCGGCGATCGGATGCCTACCAGGCCGCGTGCGCTGATCTACGGTCCAGGTTAGGCTCGAACGAGCGATGACCGAGGCGACATCGAGGTCGCCCGACCGCCGGGCCTGGGTGTCAAGGTTCGCAGCACTCCTGGGGCTAATGGTGCTCTGGCAACTCCTGACCGTTGTGATCCACCAGCCCATCCTCCCGCCTCCAACGCGGGTGCTGCCGGTCTTCGCCCAGGAGCTGTTCGGCCCGCTGGGTCAGCACGCGCTCGCCAGCCTCTACCGTGTCGTCGCCAGCATCGCCCTGGCGGTCGTCCTTGCCGCGCCCGCAGGACTCGTCTTGGGCCAAAGCCGCCGCCTTAACCGCATCCTTGCGCCTTTCATCTACCTGACCTACGCGATCCCTAAGGTCGTACTGGTGCCCATCGTGTTGCTCTTGCTAGGCGTCGGCGACCTGCCCAAGATCGTCATCATCACCATGATCCTCTTTTTCCAAGTCCTGGTCCTGGTCCGCGACGCTGCGTCCGCGATCCGGCCCGAGCTGCTCACCAGCGTGCGCAGCCTGGGCGCCGGGCGCCGCGCCCTCTTCCGATTCGTCTATCTACCCGCGAGCTTACCCGCCATCCTCACAGCCATCCGGCAGTCTATCGGCACCGCCGTGGCAGTCCTCTACATCGCCGAGCTCTTCGCCACCCGTTACGGTCTGGGGTATTATATCTACCTGCAGGGGAGTACGCTCTTCAACTACCCGCGGATGTACGCCGGTGTGATCGCGATGAGCATGCTGGGCTTGAGCCTCTACTTCACGGTGGATGCCGCGGAGCGTCGGCTGTGTATGTGGAAGCTAGAAGCTGGAGGTCCCTAGACAGCAAGCGCGCGCTGCCCGATGTTGAATGTTGGATTCACGGTGTTGGGCCAAAGACGTCTGACCTGTTTGGTGCTTCCCATTAACTGCCGAACTGGAAACGGGTAACTGACAACTGTTAACTGAAACCTAACGGAGGGGACCATGGCCTACTACAGCCTCAGCGAGTTCGCGAAACGTCTCGACACTGCCGGCGAGCTGGTGCGAATCACCGCGCCGATCTCGCCGGCGCTGGAGATGACCGAGATCGTCGATCGCGTGAGCAAGGGGCCGGAGGCGCAGAACAAGGCCTTGCTCTTTGAAAACGTGAAGGGCCACGCCATGCCGGTGCTGCTCAACATGTTCGGCAGCGCGCGGCGGATGGCTTGGGCGCTCGGTGTCGATGAACTGGACGACCTGCGGACCAACCTTGGCGAGCTGCTGGAGCTGCGCCCGCCGTCGTCACTGAGCGAGACGGTCAGTCGGAGCCGCGACCTGGTTCGGGCGCTGCGCGACGCGGGCATCAAACCGCGCCGGGTCCGTCAGGCGCCGGTGCATGCTCACGTGAAGACGGAGGAGGTCTCGCTGGACGAGATCCCAATCCTGACCTGCTGGCCCGAGGACGGCGGGCCCTTCGTGACGCTACCCCAGGTGGTGACCCGCGATCCGGTCAAAGGCACCCGCAATGTTGGCATGTATCGGCTCCAGCAGGTGGACGACCGCACGTTGTTAATGCACTGGCAGCGGCACAAGGGCGGCGCGGAGCACGAGCGGGTGGCACGGGAGAAAGCGAAGCCCCGCATCCCGGCAGCCGTGGTGCTGGGCGGCGATCCCGCCTGCATCTGGTCAGCGTCGGCGCCGCTGCCGCCGGACATCGATGAGTATTGGCTTGCCGGATGGCTCCGCGGGCACCCCGTGCCCTTCGTCGACTGCGTAACCCAGCCCTTAACGGTGCCGGCTAACGCCGACATTATCATCGAGGGCTACGTGGACCCTAATGAGCACCGGCCCGAGGGCCCCTTTGGCGATCACACAGGCTACTACACGCCGGTGGAGCCTTTCCCCGTCTTCCACGTCACCGCCATCACTCACCGCGAGGACCCGGTTTACCCCGCGACGGTGGTGGGCATCCCACCGATGGAGGACTACTGGATGGGCAAAGCGACCGAGCGGCTCTTCTTGCCGCTGCTGCAGATCTTCCTGCCGGAGGTCGTGGACTTCGCCATGCCGCCGCCGGGCGTCTTCCATAACCTGGTGATCGTGAGCATCAGTAAGCGGTTCCCGGGCCACGCCCGCAAAGTGATCCACGGGCTGTGGGGACTGGCGCTCCTCAGCCTGGCCAAGTGCATTGTGGTGGTGGACGAGTGGGTGGATGTGCACGACGCGATGGAGACGGGATGGCAGGCGCTGGGGAACGTCGACTGGAGCCGCGACGTGATGATCGCCGACGGCCCGGTGGACCAGCTCGACCACGCGGCGCCACGCGCATCCTTCGGCGGCAAGATCGGGATCGACGCTACGGCGAAGCTTCCCGAGGAGGGACATCCACGTGGCTGGCCCGAGGTGGTGCGGATGGACCCGAAGGTCAAGGCGCGGGTGGACGCGATTTGGGACGAGATCTGGTAAGGAACCCTTGCCTTCGAATGCATAGATGATTGCTTACCGCAACTGTATGTAATTATGGACCGGCACGATCTGCAGCCCGAGCGGACGGCGGGATCTGTCACACCGGCGGATGCGCCGTGTTGCAGCCGCCTTGGCATATGCTAGACTAGGCGCAGGAGATACATGCCAACCACGTTGACACGTCGCCATATGCTCAAGTTGATCGCCGCAGCAACCACCACCGCGCTACTCACGCCGCGGCTGCACGCCCGCGCTTGGTATCCTACGACAGTCAGAAAGCCACAGATTCCCATCACGCCCGAGCCGGCCATTGACGATGCGTGGCAGCTCCGTGGAAGAGCGATTCATACCGTCGTGGTCTACGAAGAGGCAACGACCTCCAGTGAACGCAAGGCCACCTTCTATCGAGACGAGAGCTTTCCCATTCTCGGGGAGGTTCAGGCGCCGTTCACAGCTCACAACGATCGCTGGTATCAGGTCGAGGACGGCTACGTCCACTCAGCCTGGGTACTGCCGGTCCGCGTCTACGCGCCCCAACCCCTCCTCGAGGATCTAGGAGCGTGGGGATTCTGGGGTGAGGTCTCGCAGATCTACACGGAGGCGCGCACCGCCCCCAGCGTGGACGCACCGAGAAAGTACCGGTTCTACGGCGGCACGGTCTACCACGTCATCCAAAGCCACCTGGACGAGGCCGGTACCGGCTGGTACAAGGTGGTCGACGACTATCCACCGCGCCAGACCGGGAACTACCAATGGGTGCTGGCACGGGACGTTCGTCGCGTCCCCCGGTCGGAGATCACGCCGATCCATCCCTTCGTCGGTGAAAAGCGGATCGTCGTGGACCTAAGCGACCAGACCCTGACCTGTCTCGAGGGAGAGACGCCGGTCTACAAAACCCTGGTGGCCTCGGGACTGGCAGGGGCGCACAGTACCCCTACGGGAGATCACTGCGTTCTGCTCAAGCAGGGATCGCGGCATATGGCCAACGTGCCGTACGCTGACATGCCCGAGGCGGAACGCCCCGCTGCTGGCGACATCTTCGATCTGCCCGGCGTGCCCTGGAACGTCTTCTTCGACCTGCAGGGCCGCGCGATCCACGGCGCCTATTGGCACAACGACTTCGGCATCCGCCGAAGCCACGGCTGTCTTAACGTCTCCATCGACGCTGCGCGCTGGATCTACCGCTGGGTCCACCCCATCGGGGGGTTTGAGGATGACTTCATACAGAGCGACTGCAGGGTCGGCACGCCCATCACCATCTTCTAGGACGCCTACTCAGAATCTAGAGGGCATCTTGTCCTTCCAAGCGGCTGCGCAGGGGGCTTCATCCACGCGACACCCACTCACGCGTCCGCCCTTGACTGAGAAGGCGTCTGCGTAGCTTCCCCGAAGGGAACGACCTGGTTTGCCGCGCCATCGCCCGGTCAGCTTCAGCAAGATCGACCCAAAGCCTGCTCTACTTCCCGTCGGCTCAGCGCCTTCTCAAGGCCAGCGGCAAGTACGTCCTCGCCGTCAACGGACGATGGACGATAGTCTGCTGATAGATGCCCGCGTCCAGTATTTCATCCTCCTGCACACCGGCGACCGAAGGGACCGTATCCGCGATGGATGTCGTCCCGCCCGCCAAGCCCGTATAGATGAAGGTGCGGTCTGTCGTCGCACTCGTAGCCAGGCACAGAATCGTGCGCCGGTCACCCAGCGGGCCGTCGACCGGCTGCCAGGTCAGAGCGCCGTCGGTCGTGTGGTAGAGTCCGTTGGACCAGGTTCCGAAGTAGAGGGTTTGGGGCACCAGCGGGTCGATGGCTAGGGAGGTGATATTGTGCGACGGCAGTCCGTCGCTCTGCCGGATCCACGTCTCGCCACGGTCGGTGCTTTTGAAAACACCGCCGGCGTCCGTCGTCGCATCCCGCTCATAGACAGCTGTGTACAGAACCGACGAGTTCACGGGGTCGATGACCATTTCAGCGATGGGCAAGCCGCTGAGCCCTACGTCCTTGGACGCCCAGGTTGCACCACCGTCCACGCTCTTGTAGACGTGCCCCGCCGGGAAGTCGTCTGGGAACGTCCCCCCTTGGTTCTTGGCATCCTCACCGGTCGCCACGTAGAGGGTGTCCTTCACCAACGGATCCATGATGATGGTCTGCACGCTGCTTATCGGGAATCCGAAACTGAGCTCTTCCCACGAAGCGCCGCCGTTGGTCGTCCGGTAGACCTTGCCGACTTGGGCATGCGTGCTCGACACCTTGTGCACCACTCCGGCGTAGACCGTGTCGGCGTGGTGTGGATCGACGGCGAGCGCCTTCACCAAATCCCCGTCCCCTTCCGTCGCATTGAGGGAGACCTCGACCCACGTCGAACCACAGTCCGTGGTCTTGTAGATGAACCCTACGTCGGCCGTCAGCTCGTGCGTCGGGCCCATCCCGCCCAGGTAGCCAACGCAGGGCTGCGAGGGGTCCGCTGCCGCCGTATCGATGGCAACCCTCTCCCGCATATGCACCGAACTCCAGCTCTGGCCGGCGTCCTGGCTGACGAAGGCGCCAGCCGTATCAGCGGTGACGTAGACCTGCTGCGGCTGTCTTGGAGAAGCTGCTAAACCAAGAGGCTGCAGCGCGCTGAGACCTTGGGACTTCTCCTGCCAGGTCATTCCACCGTCGTCGGACCGGAAGACGCCCCGTGCGATACCGCCGCCGTAGAGTGGCAGTCCACTCATTGGATCAAGATCCAGGTCCAACATCGGCTCTGGCGCGCCGCCGACCATTTGCGTCCAGGTCTCGCCGCCGTCATCGCTCAGAAGAATATCCCAGCCGGTCAACCCGTAGACGGTCCCGGAGAGCGTCGGGGGGAATGCCAGATCGATGATGGTGCAGCCCGGCCCGCAGTCCATAGGTTCCCAGCTGGCGCCTCCGTCCAAGCTGCGGTGGTAGAGATCGTTTGACCCCATACCGCCGACGGCATAGACGCGTTCAGGGCTGAAGGGATCAATGAGCAGCCGAAAGATCCCTTCATTCGGCAAGTCACCGGTGTCGAGTTCCTGCCAGGAGCCGCCGCCGTCGATCGTCTTGTAGATCCTTCCATCATGGTCGCCGATGTAGGCGATGGTCGCCGTGACGGGATGCACGACCAACGCGCGCCCGTCAATGTGCGGCAATCCCGTCCCAGGGGGATGCCAGGATTGACCACTGTCGGAGCTGACCCTGACGCCGCCATACATGAGGGCGTAGACCCGATCAGGCGAGGAGCGCGCATAAGCCACCGCGCTTATCGAACCGGTGAGCAGCTTGCGCCAAGAGACGCCCGCGTCAAGGCTCTCATAGAGACCGAGATCGCCGCCCCGCAGCAGAGTCTGCGGGGTGCCGGGCTTGAGAGCCATCGCGCTCACGTGGATCGATGAACCCTCAACACGGTCCCACCACTCCCCGGCGTCGACGCTCTTGAACAACCCGGCCTGGGTTCCAATGGCGTAGACGGTCGTGGTCATCTGGGGATTGACCATCACGTTCTCAACATACCCTCCATAGGGTCCAGCCGTCGTCCACACACCGATGACCTCTTCCACTGTGACAGCGTCCGTCAACCAGCCGGTGCCGCCGTCGGGGTTGGTCACAGTGACCGTGTAGATGCCCGGATCCAGGCCCCAGGGCACCGTGGCGGTCAGCGTGCTCGTGCTGACCCAGCCCGCGGGCATCAGCTCGGTCCCGCCCAAGCTGACGCTGGGTGCGGTCAACACCAGCGTGCCGCTCAACTCGGCCTGGAAGCCAGCCCCGGTGATAACGATCGCAGTATCCAGGTTGTTGGGCGCTTCGTTGGGACTCACGTGCGAGACCGTCGGCGTCACCGTCTGCGCTGTGACAGCTCCCGACCCGGGCATCGAACCCGCGCTCCCCCGCACTTGGCTGCCTAGGAGAAATAACATGAACGCAACCGTGAAGCCGGATACAATGACGGAGACGAGCACTCGCGTTAACCGGTTTGGCATTGGGAGCCTCCTTAGTTGGTAGATCCCGGAACGACAGGGTTGTGCAACGTGAACTGCTAAGGCAGTTCCAAGAAACACGGCGGACGGATTCCTAAGATCCAGTATATAAAGCCCGAACCAGAATGACAAACTGCTATCACAGGGCCCATGCTTGCTCGCCTCAGCGGCAAGGGTATGACGCGCGAAGCATGGCAGTGTAAACGCGAAGGTGAACGGTCTTCTGCCCGTCACCCCCTATCAATGTGACGAGCCATTCGTTCAAGCCTGGAAGCTCAGGGCCGTCGCGTCAGGCCCTAAGCCGCATGCTGGCAGCCGGGATCCGGCTGAAGATAAATCCAGAAGGTTAGAAATCAACCATGATGGTATACGAAGACGAGATAGATCTGCGTAAGTACATAAAGCCCCTCCTGTCCCGCTGGACGTGGATCGTGGGGGCGACGCTGCTCCTCGGCGTCGTGGCAGCCGCCTATAGCCTTCTCCGAGACCCTTTTTGCGAAGCGAAGGCGCTCGTCACGGTGTCACCTCAACCCTACAGAGCGCACCTTCGAGCCGAGCTATGAGGTGGCGACGGATCAGGCCGAGGCGACCTTTGAGCGCGGCATCTTGCATCTCTCACTCCCGCGCTCAGAAGCGACTAAGCCCAAGCGCATTACCGTGAAGACCACGTAACCTGCTATCCCTTGAATGAACGAACGGCAAAGGAGACGTCTACTTGACGTCTCTTGACGGCAGCCGCCGACGATGGGCACTGAAGCATAGACAAGGGGAATCACCTCTGTAACCCTCAGAGCAAACGCCAGAGGCCGCCCGTTGGGCGGCCTCCATACACTACCTTACCAAAAACCGTGCTGCACCTGTTGCCGTCGGGAGATCCGAGCTATCCTCGCGCCAGCAGTACCTCACGTTCGTATTCGCGAATCTCGTCCATATAGCCCATCCCAACGGGCACGCCCTGCTGCAGGCAGTAGTAGTCCCACACCGCCCCGAAGGGCATACCCTTCAGCGACTCCAGCAGAGCCAACCGCTGGGTGAAGTCGCCGGCCTTCTCGAGGTCGCGCATCTCGGGCAGCGGTTCCAAGAGCGCAAGCAACAGCGCTCTGAGAGTATTACGAGTGCCGATAACCCACGCGGCCACGCGGTTGATGCTCGCATCGAAAAAGTCCAAGCCGATGTGCGTTCTGTCGAGATAGTCGCCCCTGACCACTTCCTGCATCAAGCGGCGAAGATGGTCAGATAGGATCACGACGTGGTCGCTGTCCCAGCGGACGCCGCGGCTCACGTGTAACAAAAGCTCGTCAATGTACAGCATCACAGCGGAAATCTTGTCATAGACGTTCTCGCTGGGATGGAAGTGCCCGGTGTCCAGGCACAGCAACTTGTGGTTGGCGATGACGTAGCCGAGATAGAACTCGTGCGAGCCCGTGACGTAGGACTCGGACCCGATGCCGAACAGCTTAGACTCCACTGCATCGCGTAGGTAGGCAGTATCGATCTCCTCCTCGAAGATACGATCGAGAGAAGCCTTCAGCAACTTCCGCGGGGTAAGGCGATCTACGGGCAGATCCTTGTACCCATCGGGGATCCAGATATTGGTGACACAGGGCGTTCCTAACTCGCGGCCCATATGCTCACCGATCTTCCGGCAAGCGATGCAGTGCTCAATCCAGAAGCCTCGAACCTTATCATCATAGCTCGACAGCGTGAAGCCGCTCTCAGCCATCGGGTGTCCAAAGAGGGTCGGGTTGAAATCAAGGCCGTGGTTGTTCTCCTTTGCCCACGCGATCCAACCATCGAAGTGCTCCGGACGAAGCTCGTTCTGGGACACCACTTCGTCACCCGTCTCCGCATAGATGGCGTGGAGATTGAGGCGATGGGTGCCCGGGATCAGGCTGTAGGCTACGTCGAGGTCGCTGCGCAACTCCTGGGGCGTGCGCGCTTTGCCTGGGTAGTTGCCGGTAACGGCTAGGCCGCCGCCTAGCTCCTCTCCCGAAGATGCAAAGCCGCTGACATCATCACCTTGCCAGCAGTGCAGACTGATAGGAATGGTCGCCAGCGTCTCAAGCGCCGCGTCGCTATCGACGCCGATATCGGCATAGCGTGCCTTGGCAAGACGGTACGCCGACTCAACCTGCTCATCCGTAGGATATCCCATGGTCCCTCCTTGTAGTGTGGATTCTGCCTGAAGAAAGTACGACACCAATGCGTTCCTTGAGAGTAATCACCCGGTGGGACACAATCTTGCGTCCCGCCTCTAGGCCGAACATTTGCCATTACCTATTTTATTCGTTCTCGACAAAGGCGAAAGTCTGCGCGACCTCTCTATGTAGAGGCGGCACAGACGCCGCCGCCAAGGCACGGACGCGTAGGGTGTAGAGCCAGAAATCCGAGCCCTGAATCACCCACGCACGCCCCGGTCCGCCGCCAGGGCCCTTCCAACGTTCCGGGAACTCAAAAGCCGGGCGGCCCTGCCAGGTTGTGACGATCGCCTCTGAAACAGACGGCAGCTCCTCGCCATCACCACCACCAGCCGCTTGTGTGGCCTCCAACATAACGAGAGCATTGTTCAATAGCAGCTCCTCCGTCGGCCCAGGCGCCCACCAGAGCGCCACTTCGCCGGCACCAAAGGTCCAAACGCGCCCGCCGGCCCACATCGAACCCTGAGCGACCACCTCCTTGAACGCTGCAGGCACTTGGATCTGCACGTCCGCCGGGAGACCGCTCAGCGCACGGTAAGCCACGGGCGATGCGGAGAAGAACAGCGCCGGGTCCCCGGTCACCGGGAGTTGTGAAGAGACGTGAACGATAAGCCACCAATAGCCGGGCAGCGGCTCTAGAGGCAGTTGCAGGAACTCCGACGACCGGTACCGTCCCCCCCCCACCGAAGTGAGGTCAAAGGTCGCGTAGACAGCGGCTTCAGGGTCCATCACCGTTGCACTGATCTCGGCGTGCGCCTCCACCCCAGGTGGCTGCACCAACATGGCCTCCACCGGCACAGGGGTTAAGGGGGACACGGTATCGGGCCATCTCACGGTGAGCTCCGCAGGCGGAATCGGCGTTGCGGTCGGTATGGGGGTCGGCGTCCACGTGGGGGGCGGGGTAGCTGTCGGCGACGGGGTCAGCGACGGCATCGGTGACGGCGTCGGCGTGAGTTGCAGTCCTCCACACCCCACGATCCCACTCACCATAGAGGCAAAGACAACCACGAAACCGGCTAATATGGGTCGCGCGCGCATAGCGCTAGTGTATCAGGTTCAACGAGGCCCGCAAGCGGAGGGGATGCTAGTTGAAGCATGAGCACCGGTTGAGCGGGATGGAGGGCTCAGCCGGAACGTGACGAGTGACCAGCGACGAGCGAACGAAACGCGCTATCTGTGGAGGGGCTTTGCCCATGAGTCGCTCGCACCGAGGACGCACCTAGCGGTCAGGTCACGCTTGGACGCGCGCCGATCACCTCAAGGCTGCCGGAGACAGGCTCCGAGTCGAACTGCGACCGGCGCCATCACGGCTCAGTGCGATCTGTTTTGGATGCAGGATAAGCACGTCAGGGATCGGCTCGGCGCGAAACCATGTCGAGCAAGCTCTCGGCTACTCGACGAAGATCTCGATCCTCTCGCCGTCTTCCTCGTCCCGTACATCGAGCAGATGCCCGATCTCACCCCGATTCAACATCTCCTCAAGCCCCGCCGTATCAAGACCTTCGACACCTGCGATACTCCCCCCAGCCCTCAAGCCGGCCCGCACTAGGCCGACCGGAAGCGTGAGGTTGACACGCACCTTGTCTTCGTTGACATCGGTCACGCGGATACGCACCCAACGTGGCTTACGGCGCTGTCGGCGCGTGCTCTCGTCCTGGCTATGAAGCGCATCCAGAAGTTGAGAAGCTTCATCGGCCGTGATCTTTCCCTGTTGCACCATCTCCAGGATCTTGCGACGTTCATCTTGGAGCTTTCGCTCAGCTGCCGCGGACGCACTCGACGCTGCATACAGGTGCCGGCGACGAAAGGGCAGATCAGCCTGCGCCTCGATAGTCTCACGCATATCCATCAGAGTCTCCTGAAGTCGCAACTGCATTTCTTCCAGAGACTCCTCCAGTCGCTGGCGCATCTCATTACGCAGTTCCAGCTTAAGCTGGATGCGCTCCTGCTTAGCCAGCAAGCGTTCGCGGCGCGCGTCAAGACGCTCCTGCAGCCCAGGCACTACTTCGCTTGTCACATCCTCCAAAAGCGCATCGAGCTCAGCATCCACTTGGTCGAGTTCAGTCGCGACGTCATTCAACGCTTGCTGAAGCTCCTCATCACCATGGAGCTCCTCCAGCTTCTGCGTCACTCTCTCCACTTTACGCTCAAGGCGCTCTCGAACCCTGTCCTTTACATCGCGCGCAGCCATGGCCACCTCCTGCCAAATCGTATCATATCAACTGAAAGCAAACGCACCTTGCATGAAAAGATGAAAACCAGCTCGGTCACTTATCTGCTCAAAAGCCGCAGGGCGTCCTCAACCGATGTCTTGCCCTCGGCTAGCTCGTCCAGTATAGACTGAGTGCGGATCTCTTCAGAGTCCGGTTCACCCACTTCATACCCCATCGCTCGGATCACTTCGTGCAAGCGGTTCCGGACCGTGGGATAAGAAAGTCCCAGCTCGTCCTGAACCCGGTTCAGTTTGCCTTCAGAACGGATGAAGAGCTCAACGAAGTCCCATTGCTCACGGGTCAGCTGCGACAAGCGCTGAGGCAGGAAGCTCCCCTGGATAGACGTCCCGCACTGTCCACATACCAACTTCTCAACGAAGAGCTCATCACCGCAAACGGGACATTTGCCAGGCATCGGATACATAGAAGCACCTCCCACTGAAAGCTGTGCCAAATCGACGACAATCAAATCAAGAAGACTGAAGTGCCGTCGCCTGCTTGAACTACGTGATAGCCTTATTTTAAGTCACATATTCAATTCTGTCAAGTGTGAATTAAGATTTATTAAGTCATAAATGAAAATTCGTCAGAAGTTAGGAAAGAATGACAGGATAGGCCGTGAGATCAAGGCCGCAGACGGGTGAGGAATGAATCAATCTGCTAGGTAGTGGACCGGATCGCCCTTCTGCACACGACCCGGGTCGAGGACACGACAGTAGACGCCCCATCGCGGCAACAGAGAGACGCCGCGATAGGCATTCAGATGAACAAACGCCTCTGGATCGCCTACCCGGATAACCTCCAACCTGGCCTCACCAACCTTCAAACGATCACCTGTTGCGAGATCCGATAGACGCCCTCCTTCGATGGTGAGATGCTCACCAAAGGTCCCGGGAGTCGCGTCAAGACCGAACTTTCGGTTGGCACGCTCGATCTGCTCGAGGGCCAGCAAACTGATGACGCCACAGGCAAGTGCCGAGCCAGCATCGCCGATCAGGCCCACGCCGGGGGCTAACCTACCCTCACCTGCGTTTTGGCGGGGAAGCCGAGCCTTGCGGCTAAGACAAACTGCTACCACCACACCATCTCTCATAGGAACCTCACCAAGAGAAGATAGCAGAAGCCTTGGCAAAAAGCAAAGCACCCGGTCGAAGCCGGGCGCTGGGCGCTGTCTGGCTAGAACGCAAAAGCGCCCGGGGGGACCGGGCGCCGCTAGCTGATAGCCAAAGA
>JBNGDU010000194.1:0-15125 GCA_049975025.1 Anaerolineae bacterium | reverse complement strand
ATTATAGAGATCGTGATCGGACGCCGCGCGCACGCTCAGGTAGTTGTCGGTCCATCCCATCCACACGCCCTCATCATCAGCACGCTCCCATAGCACCGGCAGCACTTCACCGATGAAACGCGCGCGGTAGTCGGCAGCCAGCCTCCGGCCCAGACCGCGCAACTTTCGCGCGCGCGCCTTTCGAAGGGGTTGGGGTACGCGTCCCTCAAGCCGTAACGCAGACGTGCCCGCGCGTTCCGAGTACGGGAAGACGTGCAGGCGCGGGAACCCAATCTCCTCGACGAAAGCCAGTGTTTGCGCGAAGTCCTCCTCAGTTTCCCCCGGGAAGCCGGCGATGAGGTCCGTCGTGATCGCGATCTCCGGCACAATCTCCCGAACAGCGCTGACCAACGCCCGGAAGGTCTCCACCCTGATCGGGCGACCCATCCGCTTCAGCACCGCGTTTGAGCCGGACTGTAACGGCAGATGAAGCTGCCGGCAGAGGCGGGAACTCGACCAGCACTGGAACAGTTCATCATCGACATCCCACGGTTCGACGGAGGAGAGCCGGAGTCGCGCCAGATCCGTCTCATCCAGGATGGCGGAGACCAGGTGGGCCAGACCGTGCTCCAGACCAAGGTCCTGGCCATAGGATCCGAGGCTCACCCCGGTCAGCACGACCTCCTGAGCGCCCCCAGCCACCAGCGACTTCACCGCAGCGAGTGACGCGCCAATGGGACGGCTACGCGCCGGGCCTCGCAAGATGCGGGTCACGCAATAGGTACACGCGTGATCGCAACCGTCCTGCACACCGAGGAAGGCCCGCGTATGCCCCCAACGTCCGGGAGACCACGGCGCCGGGGCGGTCTCATGACCGGTGATCTCCGCAACCGCTGCGGTCTTGTCGACATTGGGAACAACCCAGCGAACGCCGGGGAAGCGAGCAGCGCGGTCGAGATCCTCCGTAGCCCAGCACCCGGTCACAGCGATGTCAGCTGCCGGCCCAGACCGGTGGAGCGCCCGCAAGCGGTGTCGCGTCCTACGGGCAGCTTGAGCGGTGACAGCGCAGGAGTTGAGGACGATGACGTCGGCACCGCTGGGATCATCGACGACGGTGTGCCCGCCCCCCGCAAATCCGCGGGCGAGCGCTTCGATCTCCGCCGCATTGAGTCGACATCCAAGGGATTCCAGGTAGACGCGCATGGTCAAGCACCACGCAACCGTAGCTTATTCATCAGGAGATGGGACCAAACGGTGTAGGACGTCTCACTAATGAGGAAGGCGCGCTCGAACGCCCTCTTCCTGCAAGCGCGTATGGGCTTCGTCAAGCAGAGCCTCGGTATCCGCCTCATCCTCACCGAAGACGGTAACCGCGCCGGCCTTCTCGTCGATCACAAAGGTGCCCGTCGAGTCCAGCTCAAGGAGGAGGTCGTCCAAGAGATCCAGAATCTCGGGCGTGTGCTCGCCATCCCTCAGCGCCGGCACCATCAGTACCCGTCCAAACCTCACACACCCAACCGTGGCATCATCGGCAGACGCATCCTCTTGCTCATCCACCCCCCGGGCGACAAAGGGAGGGGGGATTAAGAAGAAAGCGCCAACGGTTAGTCCGATGAGCGCAATGCCCGCGATCACGTACGCAAAGCCTTCGATGAGATTCCGGAAGAAGGTACGCACTGCGGCTGTCGGAAAATGCCAGAGGAAAAGGAGAAGCGAGACGTACAGCACCACGATGAGCAGGGCTCGAGCCCAGGGATAGGGTTTGCGTGGGCGAACATCTACATCCAGCTGATCATCCTGCATAGCCAATCCTCTTCTGACAAGACTCTGCAATCCGTTTTCCGCCTCGTCTGCGCCCCCTTACGCCACGACACGTTAGGGCACCGGCTCGACGTGAAGGTTGTCGAAGGCAACTACGACATCCGCCTCGCCAAACGCACCGGCGTAGAGCCCGAGACGGCCCTTTTGCAGCGCTTCGTCCCCAACCTGCGCCACAACCTGCTCATTCACGCGGAACTCGAACGTATTCCCCGCGGCGATCACCTCCAGGTGGTTCGTGGCCATGCCCTCTCGGATGGCAGCCACGGGCGTCCAATCGGGTCCCAACACGCTCCAAGCACCGTCCTGAAAACGAGCAACTCTGGCGTAGCCGTCACCGCTTATCGAGAAAGCGTAGAAGTGATCATCCGCATCCATGCGAATCAACACCCCGTATTCATTGTCCACGGGCCCCGAAACCTGCATGGCATCCACGGCCACGTGAAGATCGGCCCAGGTCTGTTCCGTCGACGCCCAAGCCACCTGCCCCGGCTGCAAGACGTGTATCTGCAACTGTCCGCCCGTAACAGCGACGTCCGCCACAGCATCCGAGCCCAGTCGCCAGGCATCTGCGCTCTCAAAGTCCTCATCCCACGACTCCGCCGGCGAAGTAGCAGCGCAGCTGACGCCCATGCTGAGCCACAGCAAGCCACAGAGCACGCCGATCCAGCGCCATACGGTATGTCGGGTCCCTGGACCTCGCCGCTGGCTCTGTGAAGAGAGGCGTGTCATGGCCGTCGCACCTCAAAGTCATCGAACCAGATACTGGTGTTGGCCACGGAGACAGACCCGGCCCCCATGCCGACATCTCCTGAAGCCAGTCGATCGTCCTCTACCTGAGCCATCAGCTCCCCATTGACCTCCAGGGTCAGCGAGGTTGCCTCGCACACCGCCACGATCCGGTTGTCCGTGCCATCCGTGTGAATTGCCGGAGACCGGAGCATCGCCGTGCCGGTCAGCGGCACCAGATCGCCCTCTTCGTCCATATAGAAGATAGCATAATAGCCATCGGCACTGATGGCGAAATAGTAGAATTGCTCTTCATCGTAGCGACAAATCAAGCCAAAATGGTTATCTGGCTGTCCTGCCGCCCGTGCGACGGCCTCGACTTCCACATCGCTGTACTTCCGTCCGCTGGTGGCCCAAACGAACCACCGAGGCACATCGATCTGAAAGAGATAGCGGCCCTGCTGGTAACCGCGGACGTATGTTTCGTGGGAGGCCGCTCCCCACCCGCTCGCAGGATCGGAGAAATCGTCCTCAAACGGCTGCGACGCAGCGAGGCAGCCCGAGACCAGACCCGTCAGCACCAGCACAACGAATAGGCGCGAATATCTCGTCGGATTCATAGCTTCTCCTGGTGGGCGTAACCGATTGGTGCACCGGCCCGGCTGCGCGATCCAGTACCCCAGGCCGTGCGTCTGTCAGCCGCATTATACCCTAGAGACCCAGCCCGACAACAGACGTGAAGCGCGAAAACGCGTGCTTGATCCCTGATCCGGATGTGGTAGAATGTTTACGCTGTGATGATTCAAGTTGTGCCCCTGTAGCTCAGATGGATAGAGCACCGGCCTCCGGAGCCGGTGGCCCGCGTTCGAGTCGCGGCAGGGGTACTGGAGCGGCCCGTTGATCTGACGGGCCGCTCTCTTTTTGGACTAACGCTACCCGCTTTCGCCCTTGGATCGCCGTCACGTGACGATATTCACCAGTCGATCAGGCACGATGATGATCCGGCGTACCGAGCGCCCCTTCAGCGCGCGTTGGGCGCCGGGCGCCCCCAGCGCGACCCCGCGAATGGTCGACTCGACCGTTCCGGCCTCGACGGTGATATGATCTCGCACCTTGCCGTTGACTTGCACGGCTAACTCGACGTCGTCCTCACGCAGCCATGCGGGGTCCCACGTGGGCCACGGCGCGTGGTGGATGCTGCCCTGCCCATCGCGGGCGCCCGATCGCTCCCAGAGCTCCTCCGTGACGAAGGGCGCGAAGGGAGCCATTAGCCTCAGCAGCACGGAGCGGGCCGGTACAAGACAGCGGGCCGCGGTCAAACCACCTGTCTCGCCCCCAGCTTGCCGGTACGCCTCCAGGTCATTCACCAGCGTCATCAAAGCGCTGATCGCCTTGTTGAAGTGCAGGACCTCCGTCTGCTCTGTGACCTCTTTGATCGTCCTGTGCGTCGCGCGGGTGATCTCTTCATCGGCAGCGGTGGTCGCCGGCGAAGTTCCCTCCGCCGCCAGAACCTCAGATTCCAGGGGCTCGCACAGGCGGCAGACCCGCTGCAGGAAACGGCGCACCCCCTCGATATGTTGCGGAGTCGTCCCGTCGCCCTCGACCTCCCAGACGGTGTTCGCCTCAAAGGGGCCCATAAAGAGCAGATGCAACCGGGTCACGTCGGCGCCGTAGCGCTCAACGACGCTGTCAGGCGTCACCACGTTCCCCTTGGACTTCGACATACGCTCGATATCGCCGGTTTCGGGGTCACGAGCGTGCAGCACCCCCTGGCTGCGCAGCACGGGAAAGGGTTCGCGCACGTCGATCAAGCCCTCGTCCGCCAGGAACTTCGTCCAGAAACGCGAGAACATCAGATGGCCCACGGCGTGCTCCGCGCCGCCGATATAGATATCAACGGGCATCCACCGCGCTGCTAAGGCGGGATCAAATGGCGCCTCCCTGTTGTGCGGGTCCGTGAACCGCAGATAGTACCAGGACGAGCAGACGAACCCGGTCATTGTGTCGGTCTCCCGCATCGCCGGCCCACCACACCGGGGGCAGGTCGTGCGTACGAACTCCGGCACATTGGCCAGCGGAGAGCGACCGTCGCCTCGTGGGCGGTAATCGGGCACCGACGGCAGTGTCACCGGCAACGCGTCTTCGGGCAAGGGCACCTCACCGCAGGTATCGCAGTAGACGATCGGAATCGGTGTGCCCCAGTACCGCTGTCGTGAGATCAGCCAGTCCCGCAGGCGGTAATGCACGGCCTTTCGGGCATCTGCTTTGTCCTCTAGCCAGGCCAGCATCGCCGCCGCGGCCTCTTCTGACGGCATGCCGTCGAAGCGACCTGAGTCGATGACGATACCCGTATCAGTGTAGGGCAGCGGAGTCTGCTCCCCTGAAACCGGGATAACGACCGGTCGCACGACAAGCTCGTACCGCTGGGCGAAGGCGTAGTCCCGGGCGTCGTGCGCCGGAACGCCCATCACCGCGCCGGAGCCGTAGTCAGCCAGTACGTAATCGGCTACGTAGACCGGCACCCGCCGCCCATCGGGGATCACAGCGTGAACGCCGGTGAAGACGCCATCGGGCTCCCGGGTGTGCCGCTCCAGATCGGACCGCCCGCTCGCTGCGCGAATGTAAGCAGCCACCGCTTCGGCTCGATCCTGGCTCGGCAGGGAGTCAGCCATCGGGTGCTCCGGCGCCAGCACGACGAACGAGACCCCGAACAGTGTGTCAAGACGCGTGGTGAAGATCGTGATCACCTCGCCGGCCTTCTCCTGAACCGCCAAATCGATCTCGACGCCCTCGCGCCGACCGATCCAATGGCGTTGCATAGCCGCTACGTGTTCGGGCCAGTCCAGGTCGTCCAGGGCGGAGGCCAGCTCGTCGGCATAGGCTGTCACCCGAATGTACCACTGCGGCAGCGTGCGCCGACTGACCGGCTGGTGACACCGCCAACAGGTGCCGTGCTCGATCTCCTCAGCCGCCAGCACCGTCTGGCAGTGCTCACACCAGTTCACCGGCGCGGCAGCCCGATAGGCAAGACCGCGCCGGTAGAGTCGCAGGAAGAAAGCCTGGTTCCAGCGATAGTAGTCGGGGTCAGCGGAACTGATCTCGCGATCCCAGTCATAGGAGCAACCCAGCAGGTCCAGTTGCTCGCGGTAACGAGCGGCGTAGCGCGCCGTGCTCTCAGATGGGTGGACGTTCCGCTTCATCGCCTCGTTCTCGGCAGGCAGGCCGAAGGCGTCCCATCCCATCGGATGGAGCACAGCTTCGCCACGCATCCATGGATGGAACCCCTGGCAGGAGGGTGAGATCATCGCCAGAGGCAGTGGGTTGACCGACGGTGAGGGTCACCTGATGATCGCCATAGATGCCGGACTCGCACCCCTGGGAGAACAGGAGGAGGTAACAGCGCAACGCTGGGAGCTCGAGGTGACGGTTACCGACGAGACTAACTTCCCCATCACGCAGCGGGGCGAGGTCACCGTTCACCCGGCTCGCTTCTGCCTGGGCTTGAGGCCGCAAAGCTGGGTCGCCCAAGCCCGTGAGCCTGCGGCGGTCGAGATACTTGCACTAGATTGGGACGCGCTGCCTGTTGCGGACCAACAGGTGGAGATCAAGTTGGCGCAGCGGACGTGGACGTATGTCCCGTCAACGCAGCCCTTCCAACCCGGCACGTGGACTTACGAAGACACCGTCGTCCAAACCCTTGCCACGGAGACCGATGAAAACGGCGAAGCTACCTTCAGCGTGACGCCGCCCCGCAGTGGTCCTTACGTCGTGCTGGCAGAAAGCGTCGACACCGAGGGCAACGCCGTCCGCAGCGAGACCCACCTCTGGGTCAGCGGCACGGGAGCAGCGGCGTGGCGGATGGCCGAGAACAAGGTCGAGCCCATCGCCGACGCCCAGAGCTACCGGCCCGGCGACGTGGCCCGGGTCCTGCTGCCGACGCCCTTCGAGCCTCCCTACGAGGTACTGATGACCATCGAGCGCGAGGGGATTCTGTACGTCGAACGCTTTACGGCTCGCGAAGCGAGCCCGCTCATCGAGATTCCCATCGAGGAGCAGCACGTACCCAACATCGTCGTCTCCTTCGTCGTCGTCAAAGGCGTCGACGGCAGTCAGGCAACACCCGACATCCGGGTGGGCATGGTCCAGATGGAGGTCGAGCCCGTGGAGCAGACACTGACGGTATCCGTCACGCCCGAATGCGCTGACGCCGAGCGCTCTACCGAAGGGATTTGCACCTACGAGCCCGGTGACACGGTCACGCTGGCGGTCCGGGCCTCAGGGGCCGGCGGTGAGCCCGCCGACGCCGAGGTCGCGCTGGCGGTGGTCGATAAGGCCGTGCTGGCCCTTGCGGATGACAACGCCCCCAGCCTTCTGGACGCCTTCTACGCACCGCGGGAGCTGAGCGTGATGACCGGTGACGGCCTGCTGGCACTGAACAACCGCCTCCACGCTGACATGGAGGCGCTCAGGCGACGCGCGCAGCAGATCGCACGGGAGTACACGATGGGCGGCATCGGCGGCGGTGGCGGCGGGATGCCGGCCTACACACCCGATGTGCGCCAGGAGTTCCCCGACACCGTTTTTTGGGAGGCCCGACTGCGCACCGGTCCCGGCGGTGAGGTGGAGGTCAACTTCCGCGCTCCCGACTCCCTCACGACCTGGGTCGCGGACGCCCGCGCCGTCACGGAGCAGACGGAGGTGGGGCAGACAACGCAGGAGTTCCGCGTGACCCGACCGTTGCTGGTTCGCCCCGTCACACCGCGCTTCTTCGTCGCGGGCGACCGAGCTGAAGTCGCAGCGGTCGTCCACAACAACACCGCGAACGATCTCGAGGTCGATGTTGGACTGGAGACGAATATGGAGATGGCAGGACCTGCACAGCAGCGGGTGTCCCTACCAGCCGAGGGCCAGACACGCGTGTCGTGGACCATCCTTGTGCCGGAGTCCGGATTCGATGCGGCGGACCTGACCTTCTCCGCCGACGGCGGCGGGTACCGTGACGCTGCCCGGCCCAGCGTGGGACGGGAGACCGATAACGCGCTGCCCATCTACCGGTATGAGACGCCGGAGGTCGTGAGCGCGTCCGGCGCGCTGACCGAGGCCGGTTCGCGAATCGAGGTCCTGATCCTTCCGCCGGAGGCCGGTCCGGACAGCACGCTCACACTGACGTTGGAGCCGAGCCTCGCTGCGGGCATGTTATCGGGCCTGGACTACTTAAAGCATTATCCGCACGAGTGCATCGAACAGCTGGTCAGCCGCTTCCTCCCCAACTTAGCGAGTTACCAGGCACTTAGCGAACTGGGTCTGGATAGCGCCGAACTCGAGAGAGATCTTGAGGAGCAGGTCGATACAGCCGTGAAGCGGCTCCTACAACGTCAGAGCGTCAGCGGGGGCTGGGGAAGGTGGTGGAGCGACACCAGCGATCTGCAGGTCAGCGCCTATGCTACTTGGGGCCTGGTCCAAGCTAAGGCAGCAGGGTTCGACGTCGATGATCGCAAAATCAACAATGCGCTGAACTTCCTGGAACGACGGTTGGCGTCACCGCTTGAGGAAGAAGGCTCGGTCTTGCCCCAGACCTTAGCGCGCTACGTCTTGGCGGAAGCCGGTCGCGAGGCGCCGGAATCGTTGGACACAGCGCTCTACGAATCGCGCGAGACCTTGGGCGTTACCGAGCGGGCCTATCTCGCGCTGGCGTGGGGGGTGAGCGATCCTCAGGATCCGCGCGTCGTGTCGCTGCTGAAGAGCTTGCGCGCTGACGTAGCGATGTCCGCCGGCGGTGCCCAGTGGGAGGAGACCGAGCGGGAGCACTGGGTCACGGCGACCCGGGCCACAGCCGTCGCCTTGGACACGTTCGCTCGGCTGGCGCCCGACGACCCGCTGGTACCTCAGGCCGTTCGTTGGTTGATGGCGGGCCGCACTCGGGATCACTGGAGCACCACGCAGGAGACGGCGTGGGCGGTGATGGCACTGACGGATGTCATGGTCGCCACCGGCGAACTCGACGCCGACTACGATTGGGGCATCGCCCTCAACGCTGAGGCCGTTGATGAGGGAACCATCGCAGCGGCGGACGTGCAAACGGCAATGGAGTACGTCATGGAGGCGGACGATTTGAGGCGCGCATCACCCAACGCCCTGGAGATTTCGCGAGGTGAGGGCGACGGCACGCTCTACTACACAGCCGACCTGGCCATCTACCAGCCCGTCGGCGACTTGACAGCAGAGAGTCGGGGGGTGACGATCGACCGTCAGTACTGCAAGGCCGAGAACGGTGCCGAACCGGAGGAGCGCGATCGGGAACTGACGCCCTGCACTCCGGTCACAACAGCGCACCCCGGCGATCTCATCGAGGTCCGCCTGACCCTGACCCTGCCGCGCACCCGTCACTACCTGGTGGTGGAGGACTTCTATCCCGCCGGCATGGAGCCGGTGGACCCGACGCTCAGAACGGAGCAGACGGGAACTGCGCCGAGCCTGTTGGGCCGGCGCACGGGCTGGTGGTGGCCTCGGCTGAGTCATGAGGAGCTGCGGGACGAACGCGCCGTCTTCTACGCCGACCGCTTGTCAGCCGGAACTTATCAACTGCGCTACTATCTGCGTGCCGCCGTTCCGGGTGAGTATGGAGCGCTGCCCGCGACGGCGAGCGAGATGTACTTCCCGGAAGTGTGGGGCCGGAGTGCGGGAGCGTTGTTCGTGGTTGAAGGGGACGAGTGAACTTATTCGCTCATTCGCTTTTTCGCTTTTTCGCCTTCCCGCTTCCTCGCTCTACGGCGTGAAGTCCTGCGTGATCGGCAGGCGGCGGTCCTTGCCGAAAGCTCTTAGGGTGATGCGCACGCCGGGCGGCGCCTGACGCCGCTTGTACTCGGCGCGGTCCACCATACGCACCACCCGCATCACCGTCGGCTCGGCGATATCAAGGTTGGTCACGATCTCCTGGGGGGACTGATCCTCCTCCACGTATGCCTGGAGCACCGGGTCCAGAATCTCGTAGGGGGGCAGGGAGTCGCTGTCCTTCTGATCCGGGCGCAGCTCGGCCGAGGGAGGCCGGGTGATGGCACGCTCTGGGATCACCGGACTATCGCCCTGCTCGTTGCGCCACCGTGACAGGTCGTAGACCAGTCCCTTCAATACATCCTTGATGACAGCGTAGCCGCCGGCCATATCGCCATACAGCGTCGCGTAACCGACGCTCATCTCGCTCTTGTTGCCCGTGGTCAGGACCATCCATCCGAACTTGTTGGAGAGGGCCATCAGGTAGTTGCCGCGGATCCGGGCCTGGATGTTCTCCTCGGTCACGTCCGGCTCGACCTCGGCAAAGGGATCGGACAAAGCCTCCAGATAGGCCTTGAAGACCGGCTCGATGGGGAGCACCATGTAGTTGATGCCGAGGTTATCGGCCAGGATCGCCGCATCGTCATTACTCATATCCGATGTATAGCGGGAAGGCATGGCAACACCGGTGACGTTCTCGGGGCCCAGAGCATCCGCGGCAATGCAGGCTACCAGGCTCGAGTCAATACCGCCTGAGAGACCGATGACCACCTTTTCGAAACGGTTCTTGTGCACGTAGTCGCGGGTGCCCAACACGAGGGCCTCATAAATCTCCTCCAGGTGAGGCAGCGGCGATACGAGATGCTCTTCTATTGTCGGCCGCGGGCCTGACACCGCGTCAGGCAGCACCGGCAGATCGACCACCGGCATGGAGACCGGCCCGGCCTTGCGCCGCCGGGGGTCGTGCAAGCGCCACCGGAACACAGCCCGGGCGTCGATATCGCCCACGATGAAATCCTCGGCAAACTGAGCGCCGCGGGCCAGAACGTCACCGCGCTCGCTGATCATCACGCTGCGCCCATCAAAGACCAGCTCATCCTGCCCGCCCACGAGGTTACAGAACGCCACGATCGCTGCACCATCGGCTGCTCGCGTCCGAAGCATCTGCTCCCGCGACTGACCTTTGCCGGAGTGGTAGGGAGAGGCCGAGATATTGATCAGCAACCGTGCGCCTCCCTGGAGCGCTTGAGCCTCCGGCGGACCGGCAGGATACCAGATGTCCTCACAGATGCTCACGCCAAAGGTCAAACCGCCGCGCCGGAAGACCATGTTCTGCTTGCCTCCCAGAAAATAGCGCTCCTCGTCGAAGACGCCGTAGTTGGGCAGATACTGCTTCCGGTAGGTCTCTATCCATTGACCATCGTGGAGTATGGCTGCGGCGTTGTGTACGTCCTCGTTGAAGTCGGCAAATCCAACCACCGCGGTCAGGCCCTGGGACAAACCGGCAAGGTGGCGCAGCGCCTCCAGATTCGCCTCTAGGAAGCCGGGTTTGAGAAGAAGATCCTCCGGAGGATACCCCGTCACGGTCATCTCAGGGAAGATGACGATGTCGGCGCCGACCTCTCGGGCTCGATCAAATCCTTCCTCGATCTTATGAACGTTGCCGTCGATGTCTCCCACGATTGTGTTGATCTGCGCCAGCGCGATCCGCACACGGCTCATAGTCTCCTCCCCTCCCCATGGTGGTCTCTGCGATGCATACGAAAGCCCGGACTCAAACCCAAGTATACTCGATTTGGTCGGAGGTAGGAACGAGGGCGCTCAGACCGGACTAATCGAAAGGCCGGGCGTCAGGAACGACTTAGGACTCCCGCGACAACTGCGCATAGAGCTTCTTCGGAGGCACCACGCCGTAGTTAATGTGCTTGACGTCGCCCTCAGCGTCCACCACCACGGTCGTGGGCAACGTCATAACGTTGTAGGCCTTGGCGCGCTCCCTCTCTCGGTCGACATCAATCCTCTCAATCAGTCGCCGGACCGACGGCTCAAGATCCTCCCAGAGACGCGCCTGGGTCTCACAAGAGACGCAGTGATCGCTGCGAAAATACAGCACTCGAGGGCGCCCATCGCTCTGTTGGGATATGTCAGCGCTCGCCGCGGACCGGTCCGTGTCGTGTCGCGAGGCTTCCTCGATGCGGCGGCGTTGATACCAGGTGAAGGCCAGAAAGATCAGTCCGCCCAGTCCGGCGAGACCCAAGACGACAAGCAGTCGTTCTACCATCAGGTCGCCTCCTCAATCGGACTCTGGCCGAAACCGGGAACGCCTAACCTGTTGAGTTGGTAATAGGTGAAGCAACCCAGGCAGAAGCCCAGGAAGAGATTCAAAGCAGCCAGGAAGATCAGGATCCAGGTCACCACCCATCCGGCAATCGGGAGGTCCAATGCCAACAGGACCGAAGCGACCGTCGCCAAGACGCCCCCCACGGCCTTCGCAAAGAGGTGTGGCTCATGGTGGTCGGGAATCACGCTGGGCTTGACCCAGCCCGCTGGCTTCAACACCCTCAGATAAAGCTGACGCCAGAGGTTAAGGGATGGATCGATGACGCCCAGGAAGTTGATGACCGCGACAGCCGCGATCAAAGGCCAAAGATCCAGGATGAAACCGATCAGGAGTACCAGGATCATCGATGCTTGGCTGACCTTGATAGCGGATTGATCCACTCGCGGCAGCTGTTGATTGTCTTCGCCCTTCATATTGACCTCCAAGCTAGGAAGCACCAGTGCCCCGTCATTATACACCATATTAAAAAGACGGCAATATTCCTAATTATCACTACTCCGACACGTATGGAGCCTTGTATCTTACCTGCCGGATTCTTAGAAAGACTTTATGCAAACTATGATGACAGAAGTAAGGGGAGCGTCTATTTTCTAAGTTGACAATAGAACGTATGTGCTATATAATAGAATCAGGAGAAGTAGGGGTTGGCCCCTTAGCGGCCATGCCCTGCGGTGGCCATGATCTTTGACGGCGAGGGGCCTATGTGCTATACTTCGAGGCGTCGATTCAGAGGCTATGCTGCCCGCTTCACCGACTCCGGTCGGCAAGCCCGCCCCGGTCCAGCGCCTGGATCATCAAGTCCGGGCACGTCTGGGTCAAAACGAGGACGTTGCTCCCCACTGAGGAGGTTCGACTGGATGTCCATGGCAGCGCTGGCGCGACTTCACCGTCGATATTTCGGGGTTGCTCTAGCGGACGTTCAGCGTCAAAAGCTCAAGTGGATTGAGATCGAATGAGGCTGAGGAGACACATCGAGAGAAGGAGAGTCAACTCAAAATCGCGTTCGAGGAGCGCTCAACGCGCGGCCTGCTGAAGCACGCCTTAGGTGGACCTTCGCTGCACCCTGGATCTGGTAGCGCGAGATATGACGCCCTGAACGCTTCATAAGTGAGGTAAGTATGACAAAGAAACAGGCTAGATACGATGCATCGTCGATCCAGGTACTGGATTATCCGGAGAATATCCAGCGCCGACCGGGTATGTACGTCGGGGGCAAGGGCGAATCGGCCCTGCATCACCTGGCGATCGAGGCCATCGACAATGCCGTTGACGAGGCCCTTGCCGGGGCTTGCGATACCGTTGACGTGGTCATTCACGAAGACGGGACCATCACGATCACCGACAATGGGCGTGGCTTTCCCGTGGGCATTCACCCTGAGAAGGGCAAGTCGGCCCTGGAAATCGCTTTCACAGAACTCCACGCCGGCGGCAAATTCGAGGAGGGTTCCTACTCGACGTCTGGCGGCCTGCACGGCGTGGGTATCAAGGCGACCAACGCGCTCTCCACTTGGGTCGAGGTGGAGGTCCGCCGCGATGGCGTCATCTACCATCAACGGCACGAGCGTGGCCTGCCGGTAACCCCGGTGGAGATATTGGACCCCCACACCAAGGAGATCATCGGAGAAGTGGGCGTGCGCGGCGAAAAGACGGCTGTTCGGCAGCACCACGATAACAAGATCGGCACCGGCAGCACGATCACTTTTCTACCCAACCCTGAGTTCCTCAATGTCGTGGACTTCAACTTCAACCTTTTGGCGCGACGTGTGCAAACGGTCGCGTTCCTCGTCCCCGGACTCAAGGTCCACCTCTTGGATGAACGGGAAGAGGATAAAGAGCGCATTTATCAATACAATGGCGGCATCAAGGAGTACGTTGAGTATCTCAATCAGGATCGAAATACCATCCACGATCCGATTGAGATCGAGGGACACACCGACGATGATAGCCACGTCAAGATCGTGATGCAGTACCACGATCAGGACGACGAGGAGATCATCTCCTTTGTCAATACCATCCCCACGCCTGACGGCGGACGCCACGTGGCGGGCTTCCGCTCAGCGCTTACGAAAGCCGTCAATGTCTTCGCCGGTGAGAAAAAGCTACTCAAAAAAGGCGACGACATCACGGGACGGGACACGATCGCCGGCATGACGGCGGTGCTCAACGTCAGCATGCGCGACCCACAGTTCACGAGCCAGACCAAGACCCAACTGGGCAGTGACCAGATCCAGGGACAGGTTCACTCCATAGTCTACGAAGCACTGCTCTCCCTCTTCCGCAAGCGCATCCCGCTGGGCCGAAAGATCGTTTCGCGGTGCCTAGCTGCCTCGCGGGCGCGCCACGCTGCGGCTAAGGCGCGCCAACTGGTCATGCGCCGCTCGGTGCTGGAGGTCGACGAGTTGCCGGGCAAGTTAGCCGACGTGGCGAAAGGCAGCCCCACCGAACAGACGACGCTCTTCATTGTCGAGGGCGACTCGGCTGGCGGCTCTTGCAAGCAGGCACGCAACCGCAACTACCACGCGATCCTGCCACTCCGTGGCAAGATCCTAAACACACAGCGAGCGCGCTTGAATAAGTCTTTGGCAAACAATGAGGTCAAGGCCATCGTCGCCGCTATCGGCGCCGGCATCGGCTCGGACTTCGATGTGGAGAAGATGCGATACGGTCGCATCGCGATCCTGGTGGACGCGGATGTCGACGGCGACCACATCAAGACCCTGCTCTACACGCTCTTCTGGCGCTTGATGCGTCCGATGGTCGAGGCCGGGCGCCTCTACGTGGCGCGGGCGCCACTCTATCTCCTGCGCAACGGCAATAAGAGTGAGTACGCTTACACTGATGCGGAGCGAGATCGAGTCTTGAAAAGTTGGGGCGGCGGCAGGACCAACATACAGCGCTACAAGGGCTTAGGAGAGATGAACCCCTCCCAGCTTCGAGAAACGGTCTTCAAACAGGGGGATCCCGATCCCTGGTTCAACGAGCACTTGCTGCGTGTGACCGTCAAAGACGTTCACGCAGCCAACACCACCGTCTCGCTTTGGATGGGCGGGAGCCCCTCGCAACGGCGTGAGCGGCTGATGAAGTATTGGGATGGCGAAGTTTTGGATGACAACGGCGCCGGCGCGTAGGCCGACCTTTCCTGGAGGCAGACAGAATGGCAGAAGTGGCAACCATTGCGGATAGTTATGCAGACACGATAGAGCTCTATCGTGACATGACCAATGCTTACATCGGCTACGCACGGGAGACGATCACCGACCGCGCCCTGCCCGACGTTCGCGACGGGCTCAAGCCGGTGCAGCGGCGCATCCTCTACGCTATGCACGACCTAGGACTGACCCACAACAAGCCTCACAAGAAATCCGCCCGCATCGTAGGCGAGGTTTTGGGTAAGTACCACCCCCACGGCGACACCTCGGTCTATTACGCGATGGTGCGCATGGCCCAGGATTTCGTCATGGAGGCCCCCTTGGTCGATGGTCAGGGC
>JBNGDU010000193.1:7829-15130 GCA_049975025.1 Anaerolineae bacterium | reverse complement strand
ATAGCATTCCTCCCGCGGCTAGTCTACACTGCTTCCCGGAGTTTGAACAGTCACACGGAAACTGTCTGCAGCTCTCCGGTACGCACTTCATCGATGCGCCAGATGTGAAACATGAACGCGCCCAACAATCGAACCATCCCACCGATCAGCAACACCCAACGGATGTCCATCACCTCCGAAAGCGCGACACCGATCATCGGACAAACAAAGGCTCCGGCGTTCATCACCGAGGAGTAGATCGCCATGTAGCTCGCCCTGCGCTCCTCAGGGCAAACCTGATAGAAGACGTTCGTATGGCTCAGGTTCACACCTGAGTTGATCAAGTTGATGAGGATCCCCCAGACCAGGATTAGGCTCAAGTTCGGGAAAAAGGCCACCAAGAAGGCGTAACTCGCGGCAAGCGGCACCGTGAGCCGCAGAGCACGGTGATCGCCCAGCCGGTTGACGCCGCGACGCCAGAACGCATAGCCCGCGATGACCCCCAGATTGGCCAAGGTCGAATTCAGGCCGATCCAACTGTCGGAAGCGTTGAGCTGCCGGACAAACAGGATCGTGTAGAGCGGCATCACGAGCCACGCTCCGAGGTTGAAGATCAGGGTGTTCGTGATCAATCGGAGAAACGCTTGGCGCTCCTTGGCGATGGTCTTCATCGTCCCACGCAAGCGCGCCAGTGTCAACCGCTCACGTTTTGCAGATCCCGGTATCTGCTTTCCTCTATCATCGGCGACATCGCGGACCGGCGGCTTGATCTTGGAGACGAAATAGGCGCTGGTCAGCGCCGAGATCCCGCCCACCACGTAGAGCAACTGGTAGTTAAGCGGGAACGCGGCCCATGTCCAGTCCACGGCAGCATCAAGCCAGCGACCCGCCAGAAAGGCCGTGACCGCCGTAACCGCACTCGAGATGATACTGCGGTTGGCGAAGACCCGCGCGCGATCGCGTGCAGGTAGCACGTCGGCAAGCAGAGGGCTGAAGCCCGTGTTGAAGAAGGTGATGGGGATCGTACGCAGCATGAAGAGGTAGATCACAACCTCTGCGGCGCGGTCCGGGAAGAGCCATGGAATGAAGGCCGCCAGTAGGAAGCCGAAACGCCCCATGACGAGCGAGACGACCATCCACGGCCCCCAATGGGTCCGGCCTTCCAGGAAACGAGCCGCCGGGACCATCATCACCATCGCGAAGAGCGAGGGAATCGAGGATAGCCACCCCACCATCTGATTGGTAGCCCCCAGACGCAGCGCGTAGGTGGCGTTAAAGGCGAAGACCGCGCTGAAAATGGCGGCCCAAAAGATCTCCACGTAAAGATATTGGATATTGCGGTCGATCTCCGTACGTTCCCGAGGCGATCGACCGGCCCGAAGTCGGAATGGACGGGCGCGTGCCCAAAACGCGTCTCGCAACCGGTACCGGATGCGAGGCCAGGCCAGGCCCATGGGTAAGTTAAGGCGTCTCATTCGGCGACCTCCGCCTCCGGCAGCTCGATCCTGAACGCGTGGAACATCCCGGCGCCGATCAGCCGGATGATGCCCCCGGCGAGCAGAATCCATCGGATGTCGATCGTCTTCGACAAGGCGACACCTATCATGGGGGCGACAAAAGCCCCGATGTTCGAAATCGTTGCATAGAGCGCCATATAGCTGGCACGCCTCTCCTTGGGCGTGAGACTGTAGAGCATGCTTCCGTGGCTCAGATTGACGCCCGGGTTCACGAGGTTAATCAGAACGCCGAAGAGCAAAATCAGATTGAGGTTGGGGAAGAAACTCACCAGAAACGCGTAACTCGCCGCCAACGGCACAGCCACTCTGAGGCTCCAGCTCAGACCCCTGCGGTCGATGATACGACGCCAGAGCAGATTGCCGGATATCACACCAATGTGGGCCATCGTCGTGTTGAGACCCACCCACCCGTCTGATGCGTTCAACTGCCGGATGAAGAAGATCATGTAGAGGGGACCGACCAGCCAGGCGCCGAAACTGAAGACAAAGGTGTTGATCACGATCCGCACAAAAGAGCGATTGTGCTGCACCAACGTCCGAAAGCTCTCGCGAATCTCGGACAATCTAGCGGCCCTGAACTCGGATCGCTGGCGCTCAATAACAGCGGTCGCAGGCGGCTCGATCCGGCTGACAAAGTAACCGCTCAGCACGCCGGCTACAGCCCCGACGATGTAGACGAGTTGGTAGTTGAGGGGGAAGCCGGCCCAAGGGATGCGCGTTGCGGCGTCCATCCACTGACCGAAGAGATAGGTGCAGACCGCCACCGTCGCGCTGGAGATGATACTCCGGTTTGCCAGCACCAACGCTCGATCCCGAGGCGGAATCACATCTGCCAGCATCGGCGAAAAGCCCGCGCTGTAGAAGTGCATGGGCAAGGATCGCAAGATCAGGACCGCCACCACGGCCTGCGCGGCGTAGCGAGGAAGCACCCAGGGGGCGAGCGCAGCGCCAATGAATAGCGCCCGACCCACGATCAAGCTCCAGTACAGCCACGGCGCGCGATCGGACTTGGTCTCCAGGAAACGCGCGGCCGGCACGAGGACGACCATAGCTAACAACGAGGGAATCGACGAAAGCCAACCGATCTGCGTGTTCGTTCCGCCCAGTCGCAGGGCATAGGTGGCGTTGAAGGCCAGAGCGGCCAGAAAGATGCCGGCCCAGAAAACCTCGATGTAGAGGTACCAGATGTTCCGCTCTGCCTCGGTCCGAGCCTGCTTCCAGGGCAGCGCACCTTTCAAAGATGCTTGCAGACGCTCACCTTGAAGCCGAAGCCGCTCTTCAGCTACTCGAAGCCGCCCTTCAGCTTCGCGAGCGTGTCTCTCGAGTCCAGAGGGCCGGAGATCGCGTAGCGACGGGCCCCGAGCCCAGCCGGACTCGCCAAGCCGGTATCTCGCGCGTGACCAGAAGTCCCGCAGCGAACGCCGCCATTTTTCCATGCTGTCCCGCAGTTTACCCATCACCCTGGCTCACACACAAAAAGGACACCCGACACACAGGTGTCCTTCTTCGACGCCTACGAGGTTAGCTGCCGGGCTCGGGCCGAAGAAGCTGGCCCTACGCACAAACTCGGTCAATGCCGGCTGCCCGATTCGCCCCTCAGAGTATGGTTCCCCCGCTGTTGCACACGCACCCAACCGCCGTGCGCTCATTCGGCGCTATCTATATGGCGCCCGTATCGGGCGCGATGTCGATCACAAGCTGCTCTTCACTAAGTCTCACAGTAACACAAGTCAGGTCATTGTCAATCGGATGGGAAGGGCTTGGTGGAGCATTTTGGGTGGATTCGAGCGGCCTGTCTTAGCGAACGAGTAACAAGTGACGATTGACGAGTGAACGGCAGACGGTGAGTCGCGCGCGCCTGTGCTGCTATGTGCAAAGTGGGAAGTAACGCGTACAATGGTTGCGCCAATGCGAATCTAGGGAGTCCCAGTATGGATGCAGATCGATTACACAGTACGTCTCCAGACCTCAGAGAGGCCGTTGAAGATGTCGCCAGGGACATCGCGGTCCATTTCGAAGAGCCCTTGACCCTCGTGGAAGCTATCACACTGCCGGACAAGGAGCCTAGATGTCAGATCCTGAAGGAAATACACCAAGCTCGGAGGTTACGCTACGGCAGATCACCGAGGAGACGGTCGTCCAGATCTGTAAGCTGAGCGCCACGCTCTCGGAGCAGCAGAAGAAGATGGTCGCGCCTAACGCGCAGTCGATCGCTCAAGCCCACTTCTCGGACAAGGCCTGGTTCCGGGCCATCTACGCCGGAGAGACGCCGGTTGGGTTCATTATGCTGTACGACGATCCGGACGAGTCGGAGTATTTTCTCTGGCGGCTGATGATCGCGGGGCCGCATCAGGGGAAGGGCTACGGGCGCAAAGCGATGGAGCTGCTGATCTCTTATGTGAGGACGCGCCCCGGCGCAACGGAGCTCTTCACCAGCTACGTCCCCATCGAGGGTGGACCGGAAGGGTTCTACAGAAAGTTGGGGTTCGAGCCCACGGGCGAAATGGAGGGCGACGAGGTGGTCGCGCGCCTGGCCCTCTGACAAAGATCACACTGCGTTTTTGGACCCAGTCGCCACCGCGCGGGGTGGCGACTGGGTGCGAGATAAATGTTAAGTGTACGTCCCCAGAGAGAGCCCCTTGTCGATGAAGTAGCGGTAGGTCTCATAGTAAACGGTATTGGGAATAGAGTGGTCGCTGTGCAGCACGTACCCGTTATTCTGCATCACCGTCGGGATCTTGCTCTCAAGCTCGGCGTCGATCTCATCTCGATCGTTCGTATAGAGCTTGCGCACGTCGATGCCGCCCATGAACGATATCGTCTCGCCGTAGTCCCGGTAGAGCTTGAGCAGGTCCATGCCTGCCTTGACCTCGATGACCTGGAGGCAATCGATGCCCGCTTCGATCATACCCGGCAGCAGGGGCTCGACGTACCCACAAGAGTGCATGATCACGAGCATGTCGTGAGCCTTGGCGAAGCCGACGGTCAAGGCGTGCGCCGGCTGAATGATCTCCCGGTACATCTTGGGTGACATAAAGGGATGCTGTTTGTAGCCCATATCCTCGTAGTACCAGATGCCGTCGGGCCATCCCTCCTCAGCGAAGAGGATCTCCTGTAGATCCACGGTCAGCTGAGCGTAGGTCATCGCCATATCCAGGACCCAGTCCGGATCAAGCGCCATGCCCATCAGCATATACTCATGCCCAGCCACGTCCTTGAGAATCTCAAAGACGTTGACACCAGACCAGGCGAAAAAGCGCCCGGCTTCGCGCGCCTGCTCCTTGGCCTTACGGTACGCCTCGAAGTCGATACGCCGCCGCTCGGGCTTGAGCTTAGGCTTGATAAGCTCCTCCCAGGCCGACCTCTCCTTGACGGCGAAGTCAATGTGCTCGGGGGTCGCATCGTGGAGCTTATGCGTCTTGAGCGTGGCGTAGTTGCCGTTGCGCGTCGTGATCGTCTCCTCGGTCTCGGCAAGGATCTCCGGCTCGTAGTCGAGATCCGCCGTGACGTTAAAGGGCCAGGCCAACTGCATGTCGAAGCCGAAGTGGTCGGCCAGGCTCTCCTCCGGCTCGATATGGCCCTGCTCCGTCCATACCTTCTGGGTGTCGGACCAGAAGTGCTCGAAGAGCCCGATGCGATCCACGGGCTTCCGCTGTAAGATGTTGGTAATGCGCTCAACGCCGGTAAGGGTCATAGAACCTCCAGTTCCCAGTTGTCAGGTTCGGGCTATCAGTTTCGGTTCATCAGTTCAACAGTTTACCAGTTATTCAGTTACATTGATCCATTGACCGGGCACGATCGGAGAAAGGGCCTGAGGTGGAAAAGGCAAACACCCACGTTCACGATCGATCGGGCGTAGAAGGCGACGGAGGGCGACGCTCGGCGCGCCAGGCTTGGAAGCGGGTCTCCATCTCAGGGCCCATAGGATAGAGACCGCGCTGAGAGTAGCCCTGGGCCAACATCATCCGGATGAAAGTCTCACGATCCTCGATCAATAGAATCTCCTCGACCACCTCGTCGACCATAGCCTGCGGGATAACCACAACGCCGTCGTCGTCGCCAACAATAACGTCACCCGGACAGACGAGACAGCCGGCGCAGCCGATCGGCACGTTGTAGTCGACATTGTAGACGGTGCCACCCGGGGCGGCGGTCCCCAGACAGAATACCGGTAGCCCTTTCTCTTTCATGCGAGGTCCATCGCGCACGGCCATGTCGCAGACCAATCCAGCGGCGCCCATCTCCTTGATGCGCATCGTCAGCAGGTCACCGAAGAGCCCCTCCCGCGTGTCGCCGCGACCATCGAGGACCACGACATCGCCCGGCTTGATCGCGTCGATCGCGTCATCGGGATGTCCGGGCCACAACGTGCCCACAGCATAGGCGACATCTCGTCCGATATCACCCCGGTGGGGCACGGTGCGGATGGTCAGCGCCGGACCGACGACCTTGGCACCCCAGAAAAGCGGCTTGATCAGCATCCAGATGTCCTCAATGCCCTTCCTGCGGAAGATCGTCGTGTAGGATGCGGTGCTGCCCTTGCTCAGTATCTCGACGGTCTCCGGACTCGGGCGCTCAAAGTCTGGGCCATGCATAGAAGGCCTCCTTGTCTGCCGGATATCAGTCCCTATTATCGCGCGTCGTGGTTCAGTCGCAAGCGCAGAGGGATTCGCGAGGCTAGTCCGCCGAGGGAACACGCCGCTAGGCACATCCCGTCCGCACTTTTCGGCGATCAAAGATCCGACATTGACGCAGTGGCAGGACCCCGCGACCGGGTGCGGACAAGATGCACCTTCGCAGGTATGTTCCATCCGCGATCCGAAAAGTGACCTCACCAAACACGGGAGGCAACGCAGATGTGGCTGCGATGCCTCCCGATACCTTATACTCAGCGTCCGGAGCTGGAGGTTATCCTTACTTCTGCGGGAAGATGGTCTCCAAGCCCTCACTCCAGGCTTTGAGTTTCGCCATCTCTTCATCGGTGATGGGCCGGAACTCCTCGGCGGCCTCGCAGGCCCAGCGGAAGAGCTCCATGTGTCCGGGGCTGACACCGGCCGTCACCGGCTTGGAGAGGGTGAAACGCACGGCGAGCTTGGCCTCTTCATAACTCTCCACAGGCCGATACCAGGTCTTGCTCCACTCCCGCTCTTCATCCTCTTTCCACGCGCGCTTAGCCAGGGTCTTGAGCGCGAGGATGCCCATGCCCTTTTCCGCAGCGCGGGCCATCACGTCAGGTCCAAAACCACCCTCAAGCCAGCACGCCCAGTTGAAGGGGAAGAGAATCGTGTCGAAGTCGAAGCGGTCCATCAAAGCCAGCGCCGCCTCCTCCGAATGCGCCGAGAAGCCCAGGAAGCGAACCTTGCCCTGGTCTCGGGCCTTGGTGAAGGTCTCCATCGCGCCTCCAGGGGCGAAGACCTTCTCCACATCCTCCATCGTCTTCATCGAGTGGAGCTGATAGAGGTCGAAATGGTCGGTGCGCATCCTCTTCAACGAGGCGTGCAGCTCCTCCTCCGCACCGCCCGCATCCCGTTTTCCGGTCTTGCAGGCCAGGAAGACCTGATCGCGGTAGGGCTCCAAGGCGGGGCCGAGCATCTCCTCGGCGTTGCCGTAGGTCGGCGCGACGTCGAAGTAGTTAACGCCCAGGTCCACCGCCTCTGCGACGCTAGACGCCGACTCCTCCGTGGTCGCGTTCATCACGATAATCCCACCAAATCCGATCATCGACAGGCGTTCGCCTGTCTTTCCCAGTTGTCGCTTCTCCATTGGTTAATCCTCCCAATTCCTGTTCGCGCTCACACCCAATAT
>JBNGDU010000193.1:0-7729 GCA_049975025.1 Anaerolineae bacterium | reverse complement strand
GCACCTTTAGGGTTGTCAATAGGCGCGTTCTGCCAAAAAGTGACGCACACCCCGATGGTTGCTGCCAGCGCGATTCAGCTAGGGTGTCGGGCGATTTGGTCAGAGGACCTGAACCCAGGCCAAGTTTATCATACGGTCACTGTAGTGAGGCCGTTCGAGACTCAGTCCCCCAGGCAAGACGCCAAGGCGCCTTAATAAGGCTGGACCCAGAAGCCTCAAGCGTACCCAAACTCGGCGCAGACATCGCGGGCGAGATCTACCCAGCGACCTAGCCGCAGCGGGTCGCCGTTCAGCGTGTGAACGTCCTTCATCGCGAACTCCAGCGCGCAGCCGCCCGCGATGTGCAACGTCGTTCGAACATCGTCCCGAATCGCGTCCTCGTCAAAGTGCCCCGTACTGATTATCGCAGGATTAGGCTTGCGGCAGAAGATGTAGTCCTCGCCCAGCGCCGCCGCCATCGCCTCTTGGTCGCACCAGGGCGAAACGGAGACACGCCGCAGGTTCGGAAGGCGTTCGATCACGTGCCAGCGATTGTCCACCGGCTCACAACAGCCGTAGTAGCTCAGACCAAACCGGCTGATCACCGGCAACTGATAAGGGAAGATGAACTCCTCGAACATATCGGGCGAGATCCCCACCGTCTCCTGAGACTCCGAAAGCCCCCATAGATCTCGCACGCGTACCGGGTCGCCCGGCGCATAGTCTGGCTGCGGCAGCTCTGTCGTCCAACCTTGGGTGCCGGATCCCACGTAGTCGTTCTCGTTGTTGAGCGAGAGCAGCGCCTCCTCCTCAAACCAATCCAACAGGTTGAGGAAGTCGTCGCGCAAGAACGCCATCAGACGATGCAACCCCGCCGGGTTATCATACATGGCCATCATCAGCTCCTCAAGGCCGATCAGGTTGATCGCCGACCACGTCAAGCCTGTGGTCCACCAGTAGTTGCTGCGCAGTCGCACCGGCAGGATGTCGCCGAAGTGCGCCTCAAGAAACTGCCCCCAGGCTTCGGTCTTCTCGCGGTCGACAGTAGGCTGCCGAATACTCAGAAGATCCAAGTCACGATCGAGGTCCTTGATCGGGGGATCCCAGGTGTAGCTACCGAGCTTGCCCTCATTGTCACCGCGCACCAGCTCCATCGGCACGCCGAAATCCCCCAGGTCGACAAACCAGCCGTACTGGATCCAGGGAAGCACGACGGAGTCGTCCCGCACATGCTCATAACGGAAGACCAAGTCCCGCAACTCCCGTTCCATGCTCCGCGCCCAGGAAGCCTCACACCGCAGCGTCTCCAGGGGCACCACCTCATCCAGGACACCCACCGTCTCCGCTAGGATCATAGGACGTTGGCTGTCCAGCGACGCGTGACGCAGCCAAAGCGCCTTCCGCTCCTCCATCACAGGGTCGGCGGCGATCTCTCGCTTGCGTTCGAAAAGCTCGCGCAGGATCTGGATATCACCCTCGTTCACTATCCACGAATCAGACACAATCGCTCCTTATGTCCCAAATATGAATCACTACCGCGAAGCTTCAGAGAGCATTCTCAAACTCCACACACAAACCCGCGGCTTCACGTTCCCTATGGCTGGAAGGGGGGCTCGATCAGGTCAAGAGCTCCTCACACGACATACAACGGTATCAAGCGACGACCCGATCAAGGTTCTCCATCACCTTGCGGATACCCACAGCCATTCGATCGACCGCCTCTGAGCCGTTAGGCGCGCGCAGGGCCATCGAGATGCAGGTGTGCGTATCACAGTGGCGCTGGGCCACCGGATATTGATCGACCGAATAGTCCACCGGACCCGAATGATTGCACAGCCAGGGACAGCCCTTGCCGTAGGCGTTCTTGGCCTGGAAGACAGTCATCGCCGGCAGGATGAAGCGCTGCCAAAAACCGTTTGGCACACCCTCAGCGTTCAACGCGTCGACGATTTCCTTGCGAAGGTCGCGTGGGGTGAGATCGGCCAGGCCCTGATACATTCCCTTCAAGGCATCGATGTCGAAGCGGAGGACGTAATTATACCAGTTGTGTTCAAACCCCTCAGGTACCTGAGGCAAGATCAACCCCGGCACGTCCTGAAGCGCGTCGGCGAGGCGCCGTGCATTAGCCGCTTGCTGAGCAAGATAACCGTCCAGCTTCGTCAACTGCGCCCGACCGAAGGCGGCGGTCAGGTCGTTGTTGCGGTACATCCATCCCATAGCGTAGACGTGATAATCGCGATCCTCATAGGGCGCACGCGTCTCACCGAAGGACCAGAGCGTACGGGCGCGCGCAGCCAACTCCTCATCGTCGGTGACGAACATGCCGCCCTCACCGGAGGGGAGGTTCTTGTTCTGATTGAAGCTGAAAGCGGCGCAGTCTCCCAGGGTGCCGACTTTTCTTCCCTTGTACCGAGCACCGTGACCCTGACACGCGTCCTCGATGACCTTGAGCCCGTGGCTACGCGCGATCTCCAACACCGGGTCCATTGCCACGGGCAGGCCATGCAGGTGAACCACGATAATCGCTTTGGTCTTCGGCGTGATAGCGTCCTCGATCTTGTCAACGGCGATGTTCATCGTGTCGAAGTCGATGTCGACGAAGACGGGCAACGCGTTGTGCTGGAGCACACACGTGGCCGACGAGGACCAGGAATAGGCGGGCACGATCACCTCGTCGCCCGCGCCACAGCCGCAGGCGGCCACGCCCATATGAAGGGCAGCCGTGCCGGAGTTGGTCGTGATCGCGAAGCGATTGCCGTTCCACTCGGCGAACTCCTCTTCGAAGGCCTGGCAGTTCGGGCCGAAGGCGTGGTTTTCCCCCTCAAGAGACGCCATCACGTACTCGCGGTCAACGTCATCAATCGGCGGCCAGGGTTTGATCATGCCTTGAGGCACAGCCCGCTCACCGCCCTGAATGGCCAGTTTTGGTTCTCCTGTCATCTTGTGACCTCCTTAATTCTGCCTTGATTCGAATGTATCATTCAAGCCACAGCCGGTACAGCATCGTCCGGTATCCCTGCGCTCTCGTATCCAAACTCGGCGCGCACCTCGCGCGCTATAGCCAACCAACGATCGAAGCGCTCAGGATGGTGTTCGCAGGTGTGGGTATCCTTCAGAACCATTTCCATGACGCACTCGTTGGCCTGAGTCACCTCTACAGCGTGACGGATGTAAGCGCGAATACGCTCCTCGTTGAAGTCACCGACCAGATGCGCTGGATTGGGCTTCCACGAGTAGATGTAATCGCCGCTGAGCTTTTCCGCGCAACGATCCACGTCGGCAAAGGGGGAGATAGATATGCGACTGATATTGGGGATCGTGAAGACATCCTCAAGCTTGCGCGTAAGATCCTCACAACAGCCGTAGCCGTTGAGGCCGAAGGGCGCCAAGAGCTCCTTTTCGTACTGCAAGGAGAACTCAGCGTGCATATCGGGTGAGACGCCCGCCAGCTCCTGCGCCTCGGCACTGGCCCACATATCGACCGGGCGGACGTGATCGGGATCGAAGCCGGGCGCCGGCAGATCGTCGGTGTAGCCATTGCCCCCGGAGCTATGATAGGTGCCGTCGCTATTGAGCGAGAGGAGGTTCTGATCCATGTACTGCTGCAGCACCTTCCGGTGTCCTTCGGTCAGAAAAGCCATGGCGTCGTGAAGCCAACCAGGGTTCAGCACCATATCTATCATCACTTGCTCCAGGCCACGCAAAGCGGTGTACTGCGCCATCAGATGGTACGAGATGTGGGCCACGCCCTTGAGCCGCACGTCGAGAATGTCGCCGAAGAGATCCTGCGCCTCACGCAGCGCGGCCTGTGTAGCCAACTCGTCATGGATGACCTCAGGGAAGTGGAGCTTCTTCATATCCGCCGGCTCCGTGACCACCGGATCGAAGAGCCACGCGCCGCGCTCCTCCGTACTCGGGATACGTTGCGGCTCCAGTCCCCAACCGGAGTTATGAATCACCTTATTCACAACCCAGTTCCTCTCGATCACGGTGTCATCCTGGAAATGGTCATGGTAGTAGATGCGCGTGCGAAGCCGTCGCTCAATCTCGCGAGCCCGCTCTCCCTCACAAACCAGGTCTGCATCGGTCAACAGCTCCTGCCAGGAGCCCTCCGGGAAGACCAGAATCATCGGGCGCGCCGTCCTGAGGCTGTTGTGCTTCACCCACCAGTTGCGACGCTCCGCCTGAATCAGCAGCTCAGCGATATCCGCTGCCCGCCGAGCAACGTCGCGCAGGACAGTGCGGTCACGACGATTGATCATAGAACCACCCTCACGGGGAAGACAAGAAATAAGAGGCACAAGTCAAAATTCCACAGCCTCAGATAGAGAATGTCAAGCATCAAGCTTCCAGCATCCAGTATCGAGCTTCCAGCGTCAAGCTTCTTTCCCCGGCGGCGCGTGACTGAAGCCCAGCGCATAACGCCAATGCTCCCCGGCGGCGTCGAGTGTGGACTCGTCGGTGACAATCCGGCTGAGGTCTTCGCGCTCTAGTGCCTCGTCCTTCAGATCCACGCCAAGGCCGGGGCCCTCCGGCACGGGCAGCTTTCCCTCACTCACCCGCGGGGCCAGATCGCTGATAGCGGGGAAGTAGGTTCTGGCGAAAGCACGCACCGACTCCACCATGAAGAGGTTGGGGATGTGCGCACCGAGGTGCATGCAGGCGGCATGGCCGATAGGACCGGCGATGTTATGGAGGACAATCGGCACGCCGAAGGTATCACCAAGGGCCGCCAGTTTGCGCGTCTCGGTGATGCCGCCGGTCCACAGCGGCTCGGTCATCAGGATCTGGGAGACGTGTTTCTCAAGCCACTCGCGCACCTGCCACCGCGTCAACAGCAATTCCGAGCCCACGATCGGAATCGACGTGTGCTGAGAGAGCGCCTTGATCTCGTCAGGATGGACAGCGTGGATCGGGTCCTCAACAAAGAGGATGTCGTAGGGCTCCAATGCCTGGACGATGCGCTCCATGCTGGCGCGGTTCCAGCGGAAATGAAGCTCGATGCCGATCTCCATAGCCTCCCCCACCGCCTCACGAATCTGACGGATAGGGCGGAGACCGCTCTCAACGCCTTGGGGGCTGATATACTGTCCGCCGCTATCGTAACTGGCAGGGTCGAAGGGCCAGATCTTCATCGCCCGGAGGCCATCATCCAGGAGCTGGCGCGCTAACTCGCCTGCGTCCTCGTGCCAAAGGGCATAGTCGTCCATCTCCCCGAAGCCGGTGCAGGTATTGTACGTGGGCACGGCCTCGCGAGATCGGCCTCCGAGGAGATGGTAGACGGACGCGTCGTAATGCTTGCCCATCAGGTCCCAAAGAGCGATATCGACAGCCGAGAGCGCTCGCATCTCCGCACCGGCAAACCCATGGTAGAGGATGTTGTTCGCGACAGTTTGCCAAAGCCCCTCGATATCCAGGGGATCCTGGCCCAACAGGAGGGGCGCCAGGGTCCCGTGCAACGCGCCCCGCGAGCCCGGGATCTTGTCGACCGTCTCACCGAGCCCGATCAGGCCCGTGTCCGTGTGTACCCGAACCGCCAAAACGCGGGGATAAGCGCCCCAGTAGAGGCTCTCAATCGCGGCAATCCGCACCGACCGCCTCCTAGCCTAGAATGTCGATCAACGCGGCGATAGCAATGCCGCCAACGCCGATGGTCAGAAAGCGCCAGGCGAAACGGGCCCGCTTGCTCATGTGGAGACGAGCGTCCTTGATCACCGCGTCGGCTACCTTCATCTGCTGTCCGGCGAGAAAAGGATCGCCGAACTGTCCCTGAAAGCTCCCGAGCGACGCAAAGACCGCGGGCAGGCCGATGAGTAACGCCGCCATGCCAACCCAGAACATCCGCTCGCTATAGGTGACGTTGGTGCATTGGCTGCCCAGCACGCAGCTCAACGTAACCAGCAGAAAGAGCGCCACATCAATCGCCAGAGAGATCGCCACAAATCTCAGGATACCAACTAGTTTCAGTAGAACTTTGCGCATAAGACTCCTCACATGAAAAATCGTCTGCTAGAATGCTGGGACACTCCCCCAGGATCAGGTCACCCGACCATCAGGAAAGCGCCACAACACCTTCATGTCATGCCCAGTACCAGAGAATCGGCGTCAGCTTCACAATCGCCGGCGCCGCTCTACATTGTACCGCATCCTGACAGATGCCGACAATAGCGTCCTCTTGGTCATTGGCTTAATCTTGTGATCGCCTCTTTTTCAGACCTAAGTCATCAACCTCACAATCGCTCAGACGAGTCAGTACGGGTTCGTAGTGGGCACTTCAGTGCCATTCGCGTCTCGCTGGGGAACGTAACACTAAGGTCCCCGCACATCAGGTTTGAAGGTCCCCTAGAGGACGGTTGCGGCCCACGCATAGAGATAGAACCCACCTCGTAAGCTCGCTTCAATCCAAGACTGCTGCCCAACCCTGAGGATCGAAGTCGTGATCGCGCAGAAGCTTCTCGACATCTCTCACAATAGGCACCAGGTAACCGACGAGCCCCACCGACGCCCCAATCACACCGGCGAACACCATCATCAACGCCATGCCGGCCCCCGGTCCAGTACCCACCAGCCATCCAAGACGCGTCGCCAGCGCGCCACCTGGGGCCATCGCGGGCTCGAAGAACCGGTCTGCCAACGGACCTACCACGGTCATGGCAAACGAAGTGGGAAACTGTGCGATCAGTCGCCGTGCGGAAAAGACACGACCTTGGTAAGCTGGGGCGACTTTGGCCTGCCAGATGGCCTGGTTCGCACCGTTGATCACCGGTGTGAAGAAGAGGATCGTGAAGTTGGCCACCATCCAGATCCAACCCGTCCGACCCAGACCCAGCACACACTGGCCGAACAACCGCATCGCGACCATCCCGAGCAGGACACCGTGAATGCGGCGCTTGGGACCGCCCCAGGCGCTCAACGTCAAGCCACCAATCAGGCCACCGACGGCGCCCAAGGACTGCACGGTCCCCAGCAGTATCTCGTTGTTCCCGGTGCGCGCGAGAATCATGGGCGCAAGTAAGACGAGCTGGACCGGATAGAGAAAGCATTCTTAGCGAAGAAGACAAGCTGAAGTCCGAGCAAGCTGGGACGCTCAAAGATATACCTGAAGCCATAAACCATGTCTTTGAACAAGTGTCGGTTGCCGACATCGCGCGGTTCAGGGTTCTCAGGTTGGGGGACGTGCCGGGAGATGAGAACGGTCAAGGCCACCGCGGCTGTACACAGATCGACCACCATCACACCGCCAACCCCGATCAAGCCGACGAGGGATGCAGCCAAGATCGGGCCAAAGATCGTCGCCGTGGGTCCGGCGAGCCACATCAGACCATTGGCACGGGCGTATTGAGCCTTGGGCACCAACGTGGTGATAGCGGCGGAAAAAGCCGGGAACTGGAAAGCGCCGAAGGCCCCAATGAAGCCGTTGGCTGCGTAGAGGTGCCAGATGCGCAGCCGCCCCGTCAGGTAAAGCGTCAAGAGGGCTGCGGTCGCCAACGCCGCCGCCAGATCGCTGAGCATCATCACCAGCTTTCTGTTCCAGCGATCGACGAGCGCCCCAGCCACGGGGCAGAGAAAGACCGTCGGGGCGAAACCAAAGAGCGTTGCCAGCGAGAAGGTCGTCGCCTGCCCCGTCCTCTCCCAGGCCCAGAGCCCCAGCGCGAAGGTGGTCATCGTGCTGCCCAACATCGAGATGATCTGTCCCACAACGATAAGGATGAAGGTCTGCATAGTTAAAGGCACTGTATCACGATAACTG
>JBNGDU010000192.1:7000-15165 GCA_049975025.1 Anaerolineae bacterium | reverse complement strand
TGACACGAGGTTTGAACAACACGACACTTCCGGACATCTTGGTGCCACTGAGATCGCGGTTCAAACGGTTCACCATGGAATTCAGCTTGCCAAGCCCGAGCGTTTGCTGCCATATCTCGCGCGCCTGAGACTCCACGAGCGCGGTGGTCGCGAGGCAAGCCACGCTGTCGGGTGTCATAGTCGTATAGCCGATGTGGATGACCGGCGGCACAGTTCCGCCTAAGGGGATCAAGAGCCGATCACGCTTGGGGAAGAGCTCGAATTCGGGTCCGGCTGGATGCAGGAAGAACGCGTAAGCTGCGCCCACTTGTCCGAGAAAGACCTCGTCATCTGAGAATACCGCACAGGTGATGCTGCCTGCGCACTTGTTGCCCGACGGCGCCTCTTTGTTGAAATAGACGAGGTGGCGATTGGCAGCAGCCAACGCCCGCCGAAGGCGTGCGACGATGCTGCCGGAGGATGCCCAATAGGTCTTCACCACCAGGGTGCGAATCTCGCGGCTGCGATAAGGGAGTTGTGGGACAAGGTCGACAAGCACCGCGATCTGGCTACCCGCGTCGGACAAGACCCCCGACTGCGCTGCCGCAACCGTTGCGTCGGGGGAGGGATGCCGATTCCGGTTTCCCTCCTTGAAGCGCAAGATCTCACTTTGGTATCGCATATCACACCGGTCTCTAACTATTCTAGACGGTCGTCGTATTCTGTCAAGCGCCCGGTGCGGAGTTGCTCGTCCAAGGCCCCGAAATCGACCCTGGCGGTGAGATCCAGTGAGAGCGGCGTGACCGAGACGTGGTGCTTCGCGTGCAGGCACCAGATATCCGATCCCACCTCGGTCCGCTCCGGATGGTCCATCACCCGATATCCTGCGCGTCCGTCGTCCGTCTCGCGATCCGGCGCGGCGGGCACAAAGTAGCGCTGTCTCGAAAGCCGGGTCAGCTCCCAGGGGGTGTCGGGCCTCGCAGCCCGAGGCAGGTTGACCGATAGGACATCGACATCGAAGGGGAGTTCTTGACGCAGCAGAAGCCGCGCGAATCGCTGTGTGAAGGCCTTAGGCGCGGCGTAGTCCTCATTCTGGTCGCCGCTCAGGTGGCTCTCCACGGGCATTTCGACAGAAACGGCCAAAGCCGGAACGCCGAACGTCGCTGCCTCCAAAGCCGCGCCTATGGTCCCCGATATGGTGACCTCTACGCCGACATTCTCGCCGAAGTTGATGCCTGACACGACGAGCGCCGGCGGTCGGTCGACCAACTCCAGCATAGCGTGGACGATGCAGAGCGCCGGCGTCGCATCGATGGCGTAGGCCTTGACGGCGGGCCGGCCCTCGATTTCATAACGAACCTGCTCAATCTCACCCGAGACCGAGCTGGGCATCGATCGTCCGGCCCCTGACCATTGGCGATCTGGGGCGGCGATCAGGATCTCGCCCAGCCCACTCAAGGACTCAGCAGCCGCGTAGAGCCCTGCGGACGCAATCCCATCGTCGTTTGTGACTAGGATCAGGGGGTCGGTCACCGTTGACCTCCATATGACTGACCCGGGCTGAAAGGCTGAGCTGTCTCGCAATCCCCAGGATGGGGGCCTGGGGCTTCTAGTCAGACACCTATGACCGGATCAGTAACTTTATCGATAAGCGCAATTCTGTCTCTACGTCATCCGAGACAAACTCAAAGATAGCATACAATACGGTGAGGACAAACAAAAACCAGTCGGCGGGCACTTTTTGCGCCGCCGACCGGTGATAGACTTGGGAATGTATTAGGGATGGCGAGTATACGCCACTCGTGAGGCGAGTATACGCCACTCGTGAGGCGAGGGGAACGCCACTCGTTAGCGCGAGTAGAACTCCACGACGAGTTGTTCGTCGACCGTGCTCTCTGCCGTGCCTGTGATCTCGTTGCGATCCGGATCGCGCAGCACCCGCCCCTCGACGCCGTCCCGATCCATCCACGCAGGCGCCGGTGTTCCGGCGTCGAGCAGCTCTTGAACGTCCGGTATCCGCCGTGCTTTGTCGCCGAGCGCCACCGTCTGTCCGGGCTTCACCAGGTAAGAGGGGATGTTGACCCGCTTGCCGTCTACCAGGACGTGTCCGTGCGTCACAAACTGCCGGGCCTGCGGTCGCGTGCGGGCCCATCCCATCCTGTAGACAACGTTGTCCAGCCGGCGCTCCAACAGTGCCAGCAGGGCTTCGCCGGTGAGATCTGGGGCCTTCTGTGCCATGCCGTAGAAGCGGCGGAATTGCCGCTCTCGCATTCCGTAGATCCGCTTGACCTTCTGTTTCTCTCGCAGTTGGTGGTCGTAATCACTCCGGCGCCGGCGATACTTGGCTTCACGTCCGTGAGCGCCGGGTGGTTGATCCAGACGGCGATGGAGGCTTTCCCCTCCGTTCCCGAAGAGGTCCACGCCTTCACGCCGAGATCTTTTGTGCTTTGGTCCTGTATATCGTCCCATTGGACAGCTCTTACTCCTTGTGTACTCTCTTTGCTGAGTCGATATTATAGCGCGAACGCGGGAATTTTCAAGAAGGTTGTATTGTAAATTGCCTGGGGACGCCGGGTGATGGACAAGCGGGTAGCGTATCGTAGAATAGAGCCGGCGTGGTAACGTTCCTTGTCATCTCAAGAGTGAGCAGGAGGTATCCTTATGGTCGAACTCGCACTGTTCGGCGGTCCACCGATCCGCACAGATCCGTATCCGGCATGGCCGGTCTTTGATGAGCGGGACCTGGCGGCGGTCACCGAGGTCGTTCAATCCGGGAATTGGGGAGGATTTCCCTATCCCGGGCCGCAGACAACGCGGATGATCGAGCGGTTTCTGGAGCTGCAGGGCGGCGAGCATGGCGTGGCTGTCGCGAACGGCACGGTCGCGCTGGAGGTGGCTTGTCGCGCCGCCGGCATTGGATGGGGCGATGAGGTCATCGTGCCCGCTTACACGTTCCAGGCGACGGCGGCGGCGCCCATGGCTGCCGGCGCGATTCCGGTCATCGTGGACATCGACCCGGACACGTATTGTTTGGATCCCGCTGCCGTGGAGACGGCAATCACCCCGCGTACTCGCGCGGTGCTCCCCGTCCATTTGGGTGCTCACATGGCGGACATGGACGCGTTGCTGGAAATCGCCGACCGCCACGATTTGATCGTGATCGAGGACGCGGCCCACGCTCATGGCGCGAAGTGGCGAGGTCGGGGCGCCGGCACTATGGGGCACTTCGGCGCCTTCAGCTTTCAATCCTCGAAGATCCTCACATCGGGCGAGGGGGGCTTTCTCATCAGCCGCTCCCAGGAACTCGCGGATCGTGCCGCGAGCATCATCGACTGCGGGCGGCCCCACGGAGAGCAACGCGAGAGCGTCACGATGGGGGCGAACTACCGTATGCCCGAGTTGCAGGCTTCGCTCATCAACGTGGCGATCGAGCGCTTTCCCGATCAGGCCGCGGAGCGCGCAGAGATGGCGGCCTACATGGATGAGGCGTTGAGCGAGGTGCCTGGCGTCCGGGTGCTGCGCACCGACCCGCGCCAGTCGGCTCGTTCGTTCTACCGCTACATCTTCGCGATCGATCCCGGGGTCTTTGACGCCGACCACGATGTCATCTGTCGCGCCCTTCAGAAGGAGGGCATTCCTGCCAGCGTCGGCTATCCGCCCATGTATCGGTACGACCTTTTCCAGCCCACGCATTCGCGCTTGCCGGTGCCCAGCGCCTTTCCGCAGCACTTCGAGTTCGATACCATGCACCTACCGGAGGTCGAGCGGGCGGCGGAGCATGAGGCTGTCTGGCTAAATGAGAATGTCTTCCGAGCCGGACGCGGAGGGGTGGACGATGTTGCCGACGCCTTGATGAAGATCTACGAACATCGCGACCTGCTGAAGTCAGGGGCTTAGTTCGGAAGGGAACGCACACCCATTAGGGAGGTCCCGGCGCCTCTGACTGACCAGTCGAGGGCGCCGGGACGCTTTGATAACCGATTGAAGAGGTTCAGGACCCCCGTGCTAGTTGCGGGTCCTTACCCGCCAACATATCCTCGTGCAGGGCTGCCACGAACATGAGGGACGAGAGACGGTTCATGTAGGCGAGGTTGGCTTCTCCTACGTGGGCTTCCGTTTCGGCGAACGCCACCAATCTGCGCTCTGCGCGGCGTACGACGGCGCGCGCCATGTGGAAAGCGGCGCCTGCCACCGAGTCGCCGGGCAAGACAAAGTCGCGCAGCGGCGGCAGGTTGACTTCCAACTCGGCGATGAGAGCCTCCAACCAGTTTACCTCGTCCTCAGATAGGCCCGGATAGTCCCCTCTCGTTTCCGGTGTGGCGGAGAGGTGGGACATCAACCGGTAGAGGTGACGCTGTGCCGTGGGGAGTGCTCGTTGCAGCGTTTCGGTCTGGGCCGCGGCGCGGGCCACACCTATCGCGCTGGTGGCCTCATCCACGGTTCCGATAACGTCGATGAGGGCGCTGCTCTTCGCAACGCGTTTCTCCCCCTTCAGTCGCGCCGTGTCGCCGCGATCTCCCCTGCCGGTGTAGAAGACGGTGTCGTTCATAGGCACATTCTCTCTGGCTGAGCGTGTGGAAAGGTCAGATATCGAAGCCTTCGGCACCGATTAACTTCACGTAGTTGCCGCGCTCGAAGGCGGAGGGATTCGAGGTCTCCACGTGGCTGAGAATGCCCTTGACCTCGTCCACAGCTTCGTAGTCGTGGCTTTCGAGCCACAGACGCGTGCCTTTCACCAGATCACCGATCTTGTCGATGCCCTCGTCCAACAAAACGGAGCAGACGTTGGCGATGTCCGCGCCCGCCATCAATGCCTTAATGACATCGTTGGAGGTGTGAACGCCGGTCGTCAACGCCAGTGAGGTATCGACCTTTCCGTAGAGAATGCCGATCCAGCGCAACGGGAGACGCATCTCCTCAGAGGTGCTGAGCACCAGACTGCGCTTGGTCGTGAGGGCCTCGATGTCCAGATCCGGCTGGTAGAAGCGGTTGAAGAGCACCAAACCGTCGGCGCCGCTGCGGGCCAGCACCGTGGCGATATGGGGTATTGAGCTGAAGAAGGGGCTGAGTTTCATGGCCACCGGGATGGAGACCTGCTCTTTGACGTCGCGCAGGACGTTGAAATACATCGCCTCGACCTGGGAGCCGGTCAACATATGCGATGTCGGGATGTAGTAGACGTTGAGCTCGATGGCGTCAGCCCCGGCTTCCTCGAACTCCTTGGCGTAGCTTGTCCACCCTCCCTCGCTGTAGCCGTTGAGACTGGCGATGATGGGGATATCGACAGTCTCTTTGGCCTCGCGGATCAATTCCAGGTACTCGATTTCGTCACGTCGGAAGACCTCGGGTTCCGGGAAGAAGTCCAGCATTTCTGCATAGCGATTCTGCTGACTTTGGAGAATGGCATCCAGCAGGACCGCCTCACGGTCGATCTGCTCCTCGAAGAGCGAGTAGAGTGTCACGGCAGCCGCGCCGGCGTCCTCCATTCGCTTGATGCTGCTGAGGTCTCGGGAAAGCGGCGAAGCCGAGGGCACCACCGGGTTCTTGAGTTCCAATCCCATATACGTTGTTGAAAGGTCCGTCATCTTACCCTCCTTATCTGGATTTCAACAGAGATCGTATTTTAAATTAAATGATAATACATATCTCCAAAATCACAAGTTGACAGATGCGGGCTTTTCGCTCATAATTGCGTTTGTATGAGGATAAAGAACGTGCCGTGGCTGGCACTCTTGCTTGCGACGGTCGTGGGATGCTCCGGTATCCAGCTTCCGGAGAACCCGCTGTTGATCGCGACGCAGACGCCGACGTTGCAGCCGAGCCCGACACCGACAACCACGCCGACACCCACGGCGACACCCTCGCCAACCCCCACCCCGACGCCAACACCTATGCCTTCGGAGATCCTGGGGGATGCGCGCCAGGCTCAGCGTTATGGCGACTGGGAATCGGCGCAGCGCGCCTACGAGCGTCTGCTCGTGGGCGCTGCAGCCTCGCCGGATCAGGTTGTCACGGCGACGCTGGGACTGGCTCAGGTTTATCTGGCGCTGGAGGCGCCCGAGCGCGCCGTTGAGTTATTGCAGTCTTTCATCGACGTCACCTCCGATGTCGAGGTGCGAGCGGATGCTCAGCTGTTGCTGGCCGATGCCCTCAAGGCCACCGGAGCGTATGAGCCGGCAGCCGAGCACTATGCCGCGGTCACAGAGGCGCGGCCCTTCCTCCGGCACCACACGGAGAACTGGCGAGGCGATGTGCTCTATGCGGCCGGGGTCCTGACGGAGGCCCTGACCGCCTACGGTAGCGCGCTGGATGCCGCGGAGTCGGCCCCCCAACGGGTGTGGGTCTTGGAGAAGATCGCCCTGACGCAGGCGGCGGCGAACGACGTCAAGGCGGCCCTGGAGGCCTACGACCGCATCCTGGCGATTGCGCAAATCCCCGACTACCGCGCTCGTATCATGTATCAGGCGGCTGACACCGCGCTGACTTTCGGCGAGGTGCTGACTGCCTACATGCGGATGGAAGCGTTGATCGCTGCCTATCCCGAGTCGTCCGAAGCCTACGACGCGCTGGTGACGTTGGTTGAGGTCGGTCGACCTGTGGACGACCGCTTACGAGGGCTTGTCGACTACCACGCCGAAGCTTATGATCCCGCCATTCGCGCCTTCTATCGGATCATCCTCGGCGATCCCAACCACGATGGGGAGCCCCACTACTACGCCGGCCTTTCCTACCTTGAACTCGACCTCTATCAGCGGGCGCTGGAAGAGTTCGATATGTTGATTGACACGCATCCCGGCGATCCCTTCGTGCCGGCGGCGTGGATGGGACGGGCCGAGGCTCTGGCAGGATTGGGGCGTCTCGAGGACGCCGTCGACAGCTATGAGATGGTGGCCTCCTTGTTCCCCGACCACGAGCGATCGCCGGAGGCGCTGTGGGAGGCGGCGGAGCTCCTGGCGGACACCCGGGCGCGGCGACGCGCGTCCGAACTCCTGGTCTCCCTCGCCGAGCAGTATCCTGATGACGAAGGGGCGCCGGAGGCCCGGTTCAAAGCCGGGCTTTTGCGCTATCGCGACGATGACCCGGCGGGCGCCGTGGCCATCTGGCGTGACCTGATTGATTGGTATCCCTATGATCATCGAGCTCAGGCCGCCTGGTTCTGGTTGGGAAAGACCTATCTCGGCGCCGGTAAGCCCTTGAGCGCGACGGAGGCTTTGAGCGAGGCGATCAGCCTGGGCCCCTGGGACTTCTACGGTCTGCGCGCTGCGGACCTTGTCGAGGGTCGGGAGCCTTTCGCAGACCAATACGTGCAACCGACACCGTGTGACGATCCGGACCTTCAGCGGGCCACTGACGCGTGGTTGGCGAGTTGGCTTGAACTAGAGCCGGACGTGAACGTGGATGAGCTGTCCGCGGAGTTAGCGAACGACGACCGCTGGCGTCGCGGTACGATCCTGCTCCGACTGGGGCATTTTGACGAAGCCCGCGCGGAACTTGAGGCGCTGCGCGTGGCCACGGTTGACAACCCTTTGGCTCAGTACCGTCTCGCGCTCGCCTATCGAGATATCGGGCTCTATCGCTCGTCTATCATCGCGGCCGCGGCCCTGCGCCGGCTTTCACCCGCTCAAAGTCTTGCCGAGGCGCCCCGCTTCCTGGGCTGTCTGGAATATCCCACCTACTACAGCGACCTTGTGGAGAGAGAAGCGGCAGCGCAGGGGGTCGGCCCACTCTTTGTCTACGCGCTGCTGCGCCAGGAGAGCCTATTTGAGGGGAGCGCGACCTCCTTCGCCGCGGCCCATGGATTGATGCAGGTCATTCCACCCACAGGTGCCTATATCGCCGAGGCTTTGGGGTGGCCCCCGGACTATGAAACCCCTGATCTCTACCGGCCCATGGTAAGTGTGCGCTTCGGAATCTGGTATCTCGCGGAGCAGCTTGACTTTCTCGACGGCAACCTCTTTGCCGCTATGGCTGCCTACAATGGGGGACCCGGTAACGCGCTCCGCTGGTGGAATCAGGCGGGAGGCGACCCGGATATCTTCGTCGAGCTTATCGGCTTTGAGGAGACGCGGCGGTACGTGCGTCTCATCTACGAACACTACAACGCCTACACGTGGCTGTACGCTGAGCCCCAGCCCTCCACCACGCCGTGAGGTGTGGTGAGCGGGTAACTTGGCCTAACCTGGTTG
>JBNGDU010000192.1:0-6900 GCA_049975025.1 Anaerolineae bacterium | reverse complement strand
AAAGAGGGGGCTCTCAGTCTTCAGCCATAAGCGGGCGCTTGTTGGGCATCCCGGGGCGGCGGGGATACTTACCGGGGGTGGCGGCGACCTTGTCGACGATCACCAGATAGCGGGTCTCGGCCAATCCGTGCAAATCGACGGGCACCAGCCGCCGGACCTGACCACCGAGCTGCGCCAGGGCCCACGAACTCCTCTGAACCTCGGCGGGGGCGCCCTCGCCCTTCTGAGCCAGCGCGCGCCCTTTGACGCGAACTAAGGGGAGCAGGTACTCCACGAGAATCGGCAGATCGGCGACGGCCCTGGCTATCGCCCAGTCGTATCTCTCGCGATGTTGGGGATCTTGCCCCAGCTCCTCGGCGCGACCGTGGATAACCGTGACATCCTGAAGATTGAGCGTGTCGACGACGTGTTCCAAGAAGCCGACCTTCTTCCCGGTCGCTTCCAGCAGCGTCAACTGCATACCGGGACAGACGATCTTCAGCGGAATTCCCGGAAAGCCGGCGCCGGTACCCACGTCGATCACGCGTTTGCTGCCGAAATGCTCGCCGGGTTCGAGGGCCAGTAGGCAGGAAAGCGAGTCAAGAAAGTGACGAATCTGGACCCCAACATTGTCGGTGATGGCGGTCAGGTTGAAACGTTGATTCCACGCCACCAGCTCGCGCTGATAGATGCGAAGTGCTTCCAAGTGCTCAGGTTTCAAGGCTATCTTCAGTGCCTGGGCACCGGTTTTCAGTTCGAGCACATCCCCTCCCTATGTCTGGTCTGCTTGTCTCCACGGATGACGACGCCTGGTTCCTCTTTATTATACCAATGATCTACGAAATTCACGATACGCGATCTTTGTGGATTCATTGAAGCCCAGTATAATGTGCACGTAAGTGACTTCCGGTTGTGGGTGACGACCCGGGGAACACGGGACGATTGGCGACTCACGTTCATCGACGGAGCATGGAGGGTGATGTGTCAACGGGAATCCAAGTGCGCAGGGCCAAGTTGGCGGACGCCGAGGCCATCGCAGACTTCGTGAGCGCTGCTCATCCGGACGCCTCCCCGATAACCCGTCTCGCCGTTGCGGAGCGTTTCGGTCAGGTAGGGTTTATCATTGCCGAGCGTGAGAGTGAGTTAGTCGGTCTGCTCGGCTGGCAAGTGGAGAACTTGGTGGTGCGGGTGACCGATTTTCTGGTATCATCTGTTGTGAACCGTGCAACGGTTGGGGAGGTCTTGATTGATTGGATGGAGGACGAGGGGAGGACGCTTAGAGCCGAGGCCGCGCTTCTTTTCCTGCCTTCTAATCCAAGCCCGCAGCTTGTTGAGTTCTGGAAGTCCTTTGGTTATGAGTATCAGAGCGTCGGCGATCTCGAGAGGGTCTGGCGCGAGGCCGCTATTGAGTGGGGTTTCGCGGACGATAGCGTTATGATCAAGCGCCTCAGCGAGGATCTCGTTCGCCGGCCTATGTAACATCGAGTGCGGGATGTGGACTGCCCGCGGCGCCCCTGAAGTTGTGGAGATAGGTATGGAGAAAATCAAAGAGTTTGTCAATCAGCATCCGCAGTGGACGTCCTGGATCGTCCTCGCAATTGGTATGGTCGCCATTCTAGTCTGGTCGGCGCGAGATGTGGGACTGCTCCCCGGTCAGTGGGCTGCGCTGATCATCGCGACGATCATTGTTGCCGGCCTGGCAGTTTGGATCATCGGATGGGAAGACGAGGAGGAGTTGGAGGAAACGACGCCTGCTTCACCTGATGCCTGACACACGGCGTCATACGGCGCCGTGAAAGAAGATGCTTTCACATCCCTAGGACTTCCTGGGGATGTTTGGTCTGAGGGTTGTCCTGTGCGCGACATGAACTATAATCCCTGATCGAATGGATCGGAGGTTATAGATTGGTCGAGGAACACACTGGTATAACCGGGGAATCGACGGCGAGTTCAGAGGAGCAAGACTCCTCCATCGGTCGATCCTTTGGACTCCGTTCTTGGTTGCAGGACACGCTGGAGACGCTGCTGCTGGCAGCGATTCTCTTTTTCATCATCAACACGCTGACAGGGCGCTACCAGGTACACGGTCAGAGCATGCTACCGAGCTTGCACGATGGGCAGTACCTGATTGCGAGCAAGGTTGCCTACTGGCTGCACTCGCCGGAGCGCGGTGACGTTATCGTGCTGGACCCTCCCAACCGCAGTGGCTCGGTCCCCTACATCAAACGTGTCATTGGTTTGCCCGGCGACGTCGTCGAGGTTCGAGATCGCCGCGTCTGGGTCAACGGCATTGCGTTGAATGAGCCCTATATCACTGAGTCGCCCAACTACCAGGACAATTGGGTGGTGGGCGAGGGCGAGTACATGGTGCTGGGCGATAACCGCAACAATTCCAGTGATTCCCATACCTGGGGGCTTTTGCCGGATGAGCAGGTGATCGGCAAGGCCTTTTTCTCCTATTGGCCGCCGGAGTACTGGGGCAAGATCCCCCATTACACGTTCCCGGAGCTTGAGGCCGCACAGTAACGTCGGATCGAATATCGGATGAGACGGGATTGGGTGATATGACTGAACGAGCGAACTCCTCAGAGGTCGGGGTGGCCGACAGTACGGCTTCCGGACGGACGCCTCGCAACATAGCACCGATGTCTGATGAGTACGAGACTCCCCCGCCGGGCGCCGCGGTCGTGGCTGTGATGGACCAGGCGATGCCCGCTGAGCAGCCCGAGCGCTCCGGTGCGGTTTGGGCTTGGTTGCGCGACATCATCGAGACGCTGGCGTTGGCAGCGCTGATCTTTGTGTTGGTCAACACGCTGACCGGGCGATATGAGGTCCAATCCATCAGTATGGAGCCGACGTTGCACGAGGGCCAGTACCTTATCGTAAGCAAGGTGGCTTACTGGGTGGGCTCTCCACAACGTGGGGATATCGTGGTGCTGGATCCGCCGCAGGGGCGGAGCACCATTCCGTATATCAAGCGCGTGGTGGGCATGCCCGGTGAGCATGTAGAGATCAGGGACGGGCGGGTATGGATCAACGGCATCGCGCTAAACGAGCCGTACGTGAGTGGGCCGGCGCTCTATGAGGAGAACCGGACGCTGGCCCCCAACGAGTACCTGGTCCTCGGGGACAACCGCAATAACTCCAGCGACTCCCATGTCTGGGGAGCCCTACCTGAGGACCGGATCATCGGCAAGACCATCTTTCGCTATTGGCCCCCGGACAAATGGGGAGTGATTCCCCACTACACATTTCCGGAACTGGAGGGTGTACCATGAATCGTCGCGAGTTAGCCGGCTATATTGACCATACGCTTCTCAAGCCGGATGCCACCCCGGATCAGGTTGTGGCCCTGTGTGAGGAGGCGTTGGCTCACCATTTTGCCTCCGTCTGTGTGAATCCGACCTTTGTAGCGCTGGCGGCGCGAAAGCTGGCAGGTTCGGATGTCGACGTCTGCGCCGTGGTGGGTTTCCCCTTGGGGGCGACATCGACGGCGGCTAAGGTCTGTGAGGCGGAGGTGGCGATCGCGGAAGGCGCCGGTGAGATCGACATGGTCCTTGCGATTGGACGCTTGAAGGCCGGGGCCGACGACCAAGTGCGCGGGGACGTCGCTGCCGTCGCCGGGGTGTGTCACGCTCAGGGCGCCCTGCTCAAAGTGATCATCGAGACGGCCTTGCTGACCGAGGACGAGAAAGTTCGGGCGTGTGAGCTGTGTCAGGAAGCCGGCGCTGACTTCGTCAAGACCTCGACGGGGTTTGCTGCCGGGGGCGCGACGGTCGCGGATGTCGCTCTCATGCGCGAGATCGTAGGGCCTGACATGGGCGTCAAGGCGGCCGGTGGCATCCACACGTATGAGGAGGCCATGGCGATGATCGAGGCCGGTGCCACCCGCATCGGCGCCAGCCGCGGCGTCACGATCGTCGGAGGCGCGCCTGAATGACCTATAGCTGTCCCAGTTGTGTGTTCGGCACCATGAAACCCACCAGGATCACCTATCTGCGTCGGTGGGGACCGTATCTTGTGACCGTGCCGAACTTCCCGGCGTGGCAGTGTGACTCGTGTAGCTATACGCGATACGATGTGGCAGCATTGGCCCGGCTGGAAGTGCTGTTGGGACCCGACGACGAAGCACTGGTCGATTTTGGATTATCACGACCGCGTTCCGGCGAGGGACCCGGCGAGCGTGGTCCTCAACGTTGGTCCTTCTAGCGGTTGTGATATACACTTTACATGATGCGTTAGGTGAAGCATCCTACGCTACCTGAGCCCGATCTCGCCGGCTGTGTGACGCCTGGCGTCGCGGTAACATCCGGCAAATTCGCCGTGAGCTGAATTTAGCGCGTTAACTTCTTCTTCGCACTTCACTCACCTGCTCGACGCGGCTGGCTCCTCAGCGCCAGCCGTTTTTATTACCTTGGCCAAGGAGGCGTGTATGGATAGGGGAGTGGAATCAGAGGGCGCTGTGTTGGTGATTGGCGCCGGGCCGGCGGGGATCTTCACCGCTCAGGCGCTGGCGGAAGACGGCATCCCGGTCGTGCTGCTCAACCGGGATATCAAACCCGGCGGGCTTGCGGAGTACGGCATCTATCACAGCAAACACCGGATCAAGAACGCGCTCCGCAATCAGTTCCGAAAGATACTGAGCGCGCCGGAGATCACGTATTACGGTAATGTCACGGTCGCCACGGATGGGGATGTGACCCTGGCACAGCTTCTGGAGATGGGTTTCTGTGCGACGGTGGTCGCTGTCGGCGCTCAGGGCACGAAGTGGCTGGGATTGCCCGGCGAGGATCTCCGCCGTGTCCATCACGCCAAGGACCTGATCTACCACTACAATGATCTCCCTCCATTCAGCACACGTTCCTACGAGATTGGACGCCGTGTGGCATTGATCGGCGTCGGTAATGTCATGGCCGACATCGCTCATTGGCTGGTGCGCGACATTCAGGTGGACGAGGTCGTTGCCGTCGCCCGGCGGGGCCCTGCAGAGGTGAAGTTCACGCGCCAGGAGCTGGCCTATGTGGCCGCCAACCTGGACCAGGAAGCGCTGGATCGTGAGATCGAGCGGGTCAGCGACCGGATGCAGGCCGTGGACCAAGATCCCGAGGCAGCTCGGTCCTTCATCCTGTCTGCCTTGGAGAAAGCGCCGGACCCCGTCTCCGATACCCGGGTGCGGTTTCGCTTCCTTTCGGCACCCAGCCGCATTCTGGACGATGGCTCGGGGGCGGTGGGCGGTGTGGAGTTGGAGAACACCCGGCTGGTTCGCAACGAGGAAGGCGAGACCCGACCTCAGCGGTTGGACACCTTCCACGTTATAGATGTCGATACGGTCGTCTTCTGTATCGGAGATAAAGTCAGCGAGACCTTTGGCTTGCCCGTAGCGTGGTACTCGTTTGTGAAACACCCCGAGCCCTGCTATCCTGTTCAAGGTGTCTGTTTCGAAGCTTACGATCCCGAAGTGTCCGAGCCTGTCGAGGGGGTCTTTGTCGTCGGCTGGGCCCGCGAGGCCAGTAAAGGGCAGGTCGGTCTGGCGCGCAAGGATGCTCGCGACTGTGCCCAAGCCATCGAGCGATATCTGTCCACCCGGTCACCCTCAACCCCAGCCGAGCGCGCGCAAGCCACGCTGAAAGCCTGTCTGGAGCGGTTGGACAAGCCGATCGTCGACAAATCCGACGCCCTCCGCTTGATGGAGATCGAGGCTCGCGAGGCTGAGGCCCGGGACGAACCCGGCTTCAAATTCAAGACCAACGCCGAGATGCTCGCCGCGTTGCAGAAAGCCGCGTGACAGGCAAAGGCCTTGATCAGTTCTTGACATATAAGACGGAGTTTTGTATCATATTTGCAGATAATGATTGTCTATAAGGAATTGACGTAAGGTGACTCTATGATCGACACAGAGACGCGCATTGACGATTTGATCACCAAGCTACGGGCAAGGGGAAATCGCGTTACGCCACAGCGAATCGCGATCCTCGAAGTGCTCATCGGCAGCAAGAACCACCCGACCGTGGAGAAGATCTATGAACGGGTTCGGGTGGATTTCCCCACCACCAGCCTATCCACAGTTTACAAGACCGTCAATCTTCTCAAGGAGATGGACGAGGTGGTGGAGCTCGGCTTTGGGGATGACAGCAGTCACTATGACGGGCGTACGCCCGATCCGCATCCCCATCTGATCTGTGTCCACTGTCATAAGATCGTGGATTTGGAGTTGGACGCTTTGGGCGATCTGCCTCAGCAAGTAGCAGAGCGGACGGGGTATGATATCGTGAGTCACCGCCTGGATTTCTACGGCATCTGTCCGAAGTGCCAGGCTTCGCATCGGGAAACAAACCCATCTCACAAGACAGGAGGATAACACATGCTAGGTCAGAAGATGCAGGACGCGATGAACGAGCAGATCAAGAACGAGCTCTACTCAGCTTATCTCTATCTCTCGATGGCGGCTTACTTCGAGACGGAGAACCTGACGGGGTTCGCTCACTGGATGCGCGAACAGGCGGAGGAGGAGCAGGAACACGCGCTCAAGTTCTTTGACTTCATCAATGAGCGGGGGGGTCGGGTCACGCTGCACGCCATCGATCAGCCGCCCGCGGACTTTGGCTCGCCGCTCAACGTCTTCGAGGAAACGTTGAGCCACGAGCAGAAGGTCACGAGCTTGATTCACGACCTCTATGCGTTGGCGCTAGAGGAAAACGACTACGCCAGCCAGGTCTTCTTGCAGTGGTACGTCGCAGAGCAGGTCGAGGAGGAAGCTAACGTGACGGAGATCCTGGAACGGCTCAAGATGTTGGGCGACAGAGGCCAGGGATTGTTGATGTTGGATCGTGCCCTGGGCGAGCGAGGTAGCTGACGGCGTCAAGAGGTACCGAGAATCTATCCTACGGAGGTCGGGCCGACAACCAGCCGGGCAGTCTCATC
>JBNGDU010000191.1:11791-15190 GCA_049975025.1 Anaerolineae bacterium | reverse complement strand
TCGCTTATTCGCTCCCTCGCTCCCTCGCTTACTCGCTCCCTCGCTCCCTCGCTTACTCGCGTTCTCCCCAAATCGCTGCTACAATGGGGAAAATCCAGGATAGAAAGGAGTTAGGCTCGATGAACGTCGTCTTTTTCATGTCCGATACGTATAGGTACGACAACCTATCCTGCTACGGTCCCGCAGTGACGCGGACGCCCCGCCTGGACGCCTTCGCGACCAATGCCCACGTCTTCGAGAACGCCTATCTGGGTTCGTTCCCCACCGTCCCGAACCGCCTTGACATCATGAGCGGGCGGTTCTCCTGTATCGAGTACCAGTGGCAGCGACTGCCGGATGAGGTCTTGACCTACCAGGAGGTTCTCTCAGCGTCGGGAATCACGACGCAGATGATCGCCGACACGCCGCATATCCTGGCTGAGGGCTTCAACTACTGCCGGGGCTGGAACGGCTGGGCGTGGATTCGGGGCCAGGAGTCCGACCGCTGGAAGACCTATCCCCCTGACGTCCCGCTGCCGGCTGCGCCTCCCAAGCTGCGCAATCCTGAGGGCATCAAGAAGCACTACCGCAACACCGCTTGGTGGACCTCCGAGGAGGATCGCTTTGTGGCACGGACCGTGCGGCAGGCCTGCGACTGGTTGGATGAGAACAAGGACCAGGAGCAGTTCTTCCTCTACGTCGACACCTTCGATCCCCACGAGCCGTGGGACGCGCCGCAGCACTACGTCGATCTCTACGATCCTGGTTACGAGGGCGAGAACCCCAACTACCCGGTCTACGGCTTCTGGAGAGAGACGATGTCGGAGCGAGAGCTGCAGCACATCACCGCCGAGTACCGGGCGGAGGCCACGATGGTCGACCACTGGTTCGGCGTGTTGCTCGACAAGCTCGACGAGCTGGGCCTGAGCGACGACACCGTCGTCATCTTCACCACCGACCACGGCTACCTCTTCGGCGAGCACGACGTCGTGGGCAAGTCGCTAATTCCCGAGAAGAAGGGCGTCGGGATGAGCTTCGAGTCGACGCGGATGTACGACGATATCCGCCGCACCCCGTTGCTGATCCGTATGCCCGGACAGACCGAGTCGCAGCGCCATCAGGCCCTGGTCCAAAGCCCTGACCTGATGCCGACCTTCCTGGAACTCTGTGGCCTCGTGACCACCGGCACGCGCGAGGGCAAGTCGGAGATCCAGGCCCTCCAGTGCGGCGTCTTCTACACGGAGCGCTGGGAGTTCGACGCCGAGAACGTGCACGGGCAATCGCTGATGCCGTTGATCAACGGCGAGACCGACCGGCACCGTGACATTGCCGTCAGCTCCAGCACCCTGATCAGCCACAGCCCGAAGATCGCCAAGGCGTCGATCGTCACCGAGGACGGCTGGTGTCTGCACTACGCGGGCGCCTATCCCGAGGGGTCGGCCGGTGGTGGCTTGGGCGCCGCCGAGAAGCTCCTGAACCTCGACATCACCCGGGCGCCGACGGAGCCCGCGCTCTTCTACCTGCCCGACGACCCCGAGGAGGCCGACGACGTCCTCGACGAGAACGAGGCGCTGGCGCGCGAGATCCACGAGCGGTACGTCGCGTTCTTGGAGGAACTGGGCACGCCCGAGGAGCACCTGGCCGGACGCCGTAAGTTCAGATGTAGTTGAGACGTCTTGGTGCCTGATGTTGGCTCCGCTGAGGAGAGGTCAGCTAACCGCAAAGCGCGCAGAGAACGCAGAGTGGAAGTCATATAGCCTTATCGAGGATCCCGGACAACCAGAAGTCGTAGGTTAGCTCTGCGGTCTTTGCGTCCTTTGCGGTGAATCTCTCCTTCTCTCAGTAGAGTCAACGTTTCACACTTCAGACATTCAAACGAAGGAGGTATCTGTGAGAAGACCTAACGTGTTGCTCCTCTACACCGACCAGCAACGCTGGGACACCATCGCCTACGGGGCCGGGGCCTATCCCGGCAACCCGCACATCCACACGCCGAACCTGGACCGGTTGGCGCGGGAGGGCGCGCTGATGGCAAACGCCTTCTGCAACAACCCCGTCTGCATGCCCAGCCGCCAGAGCATGTTGAGCGGTCGATACCCGTCGACCATCTGTTGTACGGTCAACGGCATCGAGATGCGCGAGGACGTCTGGACGCTGCCCAGGATCCTCAACTCCTACGACTACCACACGGCCAATGTCGGCAAGCTGCACTTCAAGAACCACTCAAACCGCGACCACCGCGAACCCCATCCCCGCTACGGCTTCGACACGCTCATCCTCTCCGACGAGCCCGGCTGCTACGACGACGCCTACATCAAGTGGGTGGAGGCGCACGACGCGAGCCAGGTGGAGGCCTGCCGGGTCAATACGCCGCCGGCTTGGGAGGGCGAACCGGTGGTTGTCCACCCTCGCAACACCCACGAGCCCTACGTCTTCGACGGCCCCGAGCACCTGACCCACAGCGCCTTTGTCGCCGAAGAGACGATCTCCTACTTGGAGCGGCGGAATCCGGAGCGCCCCTTCTTCGCCATCGCCGGCTTCTACGCGCCCCACGCGCCGCTGAACCCGCCGGCCCGCTTCGTGGAGATGTACGATCCCGACAAGCTGCCCTTGCCTCACCGCGACGAGGCGCCTGATGATGTCCCGTGGGGTGGGCGGACCCTGATGCTCACCGATGATCACTGGCGAAAGGTCAAGGCCTACTACTACGCCCTGATCAGCCACGTTGACGATCAGGTTGGACGGATCATCCGCTACCTAGAGCAGAGCGGGCTCAGGGAGAACACACTGATCATCTTCACCTCCGATCACGGCGAGCACCTCGGAGACCACGGCTTGATCCAGAAGGGGCCGCCTGGGTTGGAGAGTTGCGCCCACGTGCCGCTCATCGTGGCGCCGCCGCCGGGGACAGTCTCTGGGGACGCGAGGGTCTATGGCGAGCTGATCGAAGCCGTCGACATCGCGCCGACGATCCTTGACTACTGCGGCGTGCAGGCGCCCCCCTTCTTCCAGGGCCGGTCCTTCCGACCGCTGCTGGAAGGTGGCGCCTCCGGGCGCGACTACGAACCGCGCAGGTCGGCCTACATCGAGTTCAAGGACCCCATGCGCAGCTCGTGGAAGACCGTTCGGACCCACGCCTACAAGTACACGGTCTTCACAGCCGATGGCGATCCGGCGTCGCAAGGTGAGCTGCTCTTCGACCTGCAGGACGACCCGCACGAGCTGCGCAACGTAGCTGCCGATCCGGCCTACGCTGAAGCGTTGGGCGCGATGCGGCGCGAGCTGATCAGGCGCTGGTTCACGGTGGAGGATCAGTACCCGCTCAGGACAGGCGCGTACTGACAAGCCCGTTCGTAGTGGGCACTTCAGTGCCGTCCGTTGGATGCCAACGCCGGTTTGTCAAGCCCGTTCGTAGTGGGC
>JBNGDU010000191.1:0-11691 GCA_049975025.1 Anaerolineae bacterium | reverse complement strand
GTTGGATGCCAACGCCGGTTTGTCAAGCCCGTTCGTAGTGGGCACTTCAGTGCCGTCCGTTGGATGCCAACGCCGGTTTGTCAAGCCCGTTCGTAGTGGGCACTTCAGTGCCGGCCGTTCGATACCAACGCCGGTTTGTCAAGCCCGTTCGTAGTGGGCACTTCAGTGCCGGCCGTTGGATGTCAACGCCGGTTTGCCAAGCCCGTTCGTAGTGGGCGCTTGAGTGCCGTCCGTTCGATACCAACGCCGGTCAACTTGACCGATACCTGCGAGGTGGATATGGATCACAAGACGATTCCCAACACCGATTTGGACGTTTCCGTTATCTGTCTAGGCACGTCGGAGTTCGGCACCGCGGTGGATAAGGCCCGGGCTTTCCGCCTGCTCGATGCGTTTGTGGAACAGGGTGGCAACTTCCTCGACACCGCCAATGTGTATGCCAACTGGATTCCGGGCGAGCGCAGTATGAGCGAGAAGACGCTCGGGCGTTGGATGCGGGAGAGAGACAATCGCGATCGCATCGTCGTAGCCACCAAGGGAGCGCATCCCGAGCTGACGTCGATGCACGTGCAGCGTCTCTCGCCGGAGGAAATCGTCGCGGATTTGGACGACAGCCTCCGCAACCTACAGGTTGACGTGATAGATCTCTACTACCTGCACAGGGACGATCCCACGCGCCCGGTGGCGGAGATCGTCGATGCACTGCACGCTCAGCAAGAGGTCGGCAAGATCCGCTACTTCGCCTGTTCCAACTGGTGCGCCGAGCGTATCCGTGAGGCCCAGGCCTACGCCGGCGAACACGGCTTCCAGGGCTTCGTCGCCGACCAGATGCTGTGGAACCTCGCCGTGGTCGATCCCGAGGCCTTGGTCGATGAGCGCATCGTGATGATGGACCAAGAGCTGCGCCGTTTTCACATCGAGACCGGGATGGCGGCGGTGCCCTTCTCCTCCCAAGCCGGCGGCCTTTTCCAGAAGATGGGGGCGGGTGCTCCGGACCGGCTCAACCCGGCGCTTCGGAGGATGTACCCCGGGGTGGAGAATCAGCGGCGCTTCGAGCGCATCCAGCATCTGGCTGGGGAGACGGGAATGACTCTGACCCAGATCGTCCTAGGCTACCTTCTGTCGCAGCCCTTCGTCACCATACCGATCGTGGGATGTAAGTCGCTGCCCCATCTCTGTGACAGCTTGAGTTCCACCGGCGTGACCCTGACGCCTGCGCAGATTGCCTATCTGGAGCGGGGTGAGAGTCCTCAAGGCGGCGTCTGCCCCGCGTAGGGGCTTTGAGCCCCTGGATCGTGGCGCCCGGGATCGCGGCCCGAGCTCCGCAGGCGAAGTGGCTTTGAGCCCCGTAATCGCGCCGTCGGTTCCGCTGTCGTGGCGCCCGTCATCGCGGCCCGGGCTTCGCTGACGATAGGCTCAAAGCCTGTTGTGCAGACGAAGTGGCTTTGAGCTCCGCGATCGCGCCGCCCATTCCGCCGGCGTGGCGCCTGTGATCGCGGCATGACCTTCACTGACCATGGGCTCAAAGCCTGTTCCGCAGGCTGGTTTCTGGCTTTTGTTCTCCCTCACCGCTCCCCGAAACCCACATTCTCCTGGGCGCGAAACTCCCATTCCGTTGTATAATGATATTGGGGGATCCACTGGAGTGGGCTCAAGCGCCATACCGCTGCCTGTGGCTCTGGCTTCACATACCAATCGCATCGTTGCCCCGAATCCTATCCCTGAGCCTCGGCGCGTTCTGCCTGTCCCCGGCGCTGGACATCGCGTCTGCGTTGCTGCTTCCCAACAGCCCGTTCCGCCATTTCATCCCATAGGTGGTGCGAAAAGGAGCTGAGAGAATGACGAAGCGACGTGCTGTTCTATCAAGAGGTTTCCTTGTCCTTGTCGTCACCTGCGTGCTGCTGCTGTTGACGGCGTGGTTGTCGGCCTACGCTGCCCCACTTCCGCCGCCGTCGGAGGGGACAGCCTTTGACGTCGTGGATGGGGAGCCTCAGGTGTTCACCTCCGCGGCTCACGTGATATTCCCGCCGGGCGATTGGCCCTGGTACGCTCAGGGCGAGATCAGCGTGACCCCGGAGCTGCCCAGGGTCGACGAGCCTATGAGGATCTGCGCCACGGTGATCAACCAAGACGCTGCGGCGGCCCATCCGGCGCAACTGGTCTTCGACGTCGCAGCCTTTGGCATCGGCGTGCCCTTCCACCCCGTGGGTGAAGCGGAGGTGATGGTGCCGCCGGGTGGTGAGGCGAGCGGGTGTGTGGTCTGGATTCCTCCGGAGCCTGGGCACTGGTGTATCCAGGTGCGGTTGTTCCAGCCGAACTTCGATCCCCAGATCAGCCAGCGCAACATCGACATTTGGGAGCCACTGGTGCCTGGGGAACCCCATGAGCTCGTCTTTCCAGTGGGACCGTTTGAGACCGAAGGCTATGTCAGCTTCTTAGTGAACACGATGCTCCCGGGCTGGGAGGTCGTTCTCGAGCCGGCGGAGTTCCAGATCGGCCCCCGGGAGCAGCGGATGGTCACGTTGACCACGGTGCCTCCGGACGGCCCGCTGGGCACGGGCCTGCCCGTCGCTGACATCGAGGGCTTCCTGAACGGCGAGCCCATCGGCGGATTCCGGAAGCTTGACAACCCGCCGGTACTGCTGCACCATCGCGACGCGCCCTTCTTCGCGGAGCGCGAGATCCACGTCTGGCCCTATCCGCCTCGGGCTGGGGAGCCGACGGAGATCTGCGCCGAGATGCAGAACTTGAGTGGTGAGGTGCGCGAGGTGGGCCTCCACTTCCAGGTCGCCGGCTTCGGCATCGGATTGCCCTTCGAGCCCGTCCACGAGCCGATCGTCGTGGAGGTGCCCCCAGGCGGACGCGAGATGGCGTGTATCCGCTGGGTGCCGCCCAGGGCCGGTCACTTCTGCGTCCAGGTCGTGATGGACATCTTGGGGCCCATCGCTTACGAGCCCCAGTTCAGCCAACGCAATCTCGACGTCGCGGAGCCCCTGATGCCCGGTGTGCCGCACGAGATCACGTTCCCTGTCGGCAACTTCTTCAATCCCTTCACTAACCCCAACCCACAGACGACGGACATCTGGTTCGATATCGACCGCCATCTGCCGGACTGGGAAATCGATCTGCAGCCGCCGGTGCTGCTGAATGTGGCCACCGATGAGGTGAAAATGGTGACGATGGTGGTCACGCCCGGTGAGCTGCCCCACGACGGCGCACCCATCGTAGACGTGCGCGCCCTGGTGGACACGCCAAACGGGCCGCGCGTGATCGGCGGGATTCGCAAGGTCTTTCGTCCTCCGGTGCCGCTGCACCGCTTCCCGGACCCACCCTACGCTGAGCGCGAGATCACCATCGAGCCCTATCCGCCGCGGGCTGGCGAGCCCGTCGAGGTCTGCGTGGATCTCTACAATCCTACCGATCAAGAGTGGGATGTGGCGGTCCAGTTTTCGTGGGCGGACTTCGGGATCGGGATTCCCTTCACGCCGATCAACGGTCTCCGACCCGTGTATCTACCGCCCCACAGTACAGTTCGAGAGTGCATCCACTGGGTCCCGCCGGTGGAGGGGCACCTGTGCCTGCAGGTCGAGCTGGAGATCCCCGGCTACCGCACGCAGTTCAGCCAGCGCAACGTCGACGTCGACGAACCGCTCGCGCCCGGCGAGCCGCACGGCCTCGAGTTCCCGGTGGGCAATCCCTTCGATCATCCGGTCACGGTGACGCTGGGACTGATTCCCCACCTGCCGGGCTGGTCCTTTGAGCTCTCGCGTGATGTGATCCCGAACCTAGAGCCTGAAACGGTCGAGATGGTCGGTCTGACGGTCATCCCGCCCTTCAACGAGCCACTGCCCGACGACAACACCCCGATTGTGGATGTAGAGGCCTATGTGGGCGACCGGCTGATCGGTGGGTTCCGCAAGATCTTCCGCCCGCCGGTGCCCATCCACCGGCCCGGCGATCCCATCTACGCCGAGTCCGAGATCTTTATCCATCCCTACCCACCGCGGGCCCTGGAACCGACCGAGGTCGGCGCGGAGATCCGCAATCCCACACCGGTGCCGCAGACGGTCACGGTGACCTTCAGCGCCGCCGACTTCGGCATCGGACTGCCGTTCGCGCCGATCCACGCGCCTGTCGTGGTGACGCTGGCACCCCACGAGGTCAAGCCGATTGTCGTTCACTGGATCCCGCCCTACGGGGGGCTCTGGTGCATCCAGGTTGAGATCGAGGTGCCGGGCCACGAGGAGCCGTTCTTCAGCCAGCGCAACATCGACGTTGGTGAGCCGCTGGAACCCAACACGCCTCACGCGCGGACCTTCCCGGTGCGCAATCCCTTCGGTGAGCCGGTGACCATCACGTTAGGGCTCGTGCCGCACTTCCCTGACTGGGGGCTGGAGCTCAATCCGGACGTGCTCCCCAATATGGCGCCGAATGAGGTGCGTCCGGTGACGTTGGTTGTCACCCCACCCGACGACCTGCCCGGCGACGGCGATCCCATCGTGGATGTGGAGGCCTATGCCAGGGGCGAGTTGATCGGCGGATTCCGCAAGATCTTCCGCCCGCCGGTGCCCGTCCACCGACCGCACGACCCCGTCTACGCCGAGTCTGAGATCGGCGTCGATCCCTATCCCGTGATCCCGGGACAGCCGGTGGAGCTCAGCGTCGAGGTCTTCAACCCCACAGACACCGACGAGGTGGTCACGGCGACCTTCAGCGTGGCGCAGTTCGGCATCGGTCTGCCCTTCAGCACAACGCACATCATGCCGAACCTGATCCGGATCTTCGTGCCGGCCCGCGGCGCGGCACGGGGCCACGTCATCTGGCAGCCACCGGACTTCAAGGGGAAGTTCTGCGTCCAGGTGACCCTGGAGCTGCCCGGACACGATCGCGTCTGGAGCCAGCGCAACATCGACGTCGGCGAGCCACTGGAGCCGGGTCAGCCCCACACCCTGATCTTCCCTGTTGGGGCCGGTGAGCACACCGATCCGGTCACGATCACCTTCGGATTGGTGGAGCATCGTGAGGGGTGGGACATGAGCCTGTCGCAGGCGGAACTGGTCGGCGTGACGCCCGGAGATCCGGTGGAGGTCAGCCTGACCGTCACGCCGTCGCTGGGTGCCGAGCTCGGTACCGGCGAGCCCATCGTGGACGTCGAGGCCTTCGTCGACGGTGAGCTGATCGGCGGCTTCCGCAAGGTCGACCGCCCGCCCGTTCCGCTGCACAAGCCTCATGAGAAGGGCTATGCGGAGTCGGAGATCCAGATCAATCCGTATCCTCCGGTCAGGGGCGAGACGACGCACATCAGCACCGAGATTCAGAACGCCAGCGACGATCCGATGACGGTCCTGCTGGAGTTCGGTTGGGCCGAGTTCGGCATGGGTATTCCCTTCACGACGACGGGCATCGTCGCGCCTGAGCAGACCGTCAATCTTGGCGCGCATATGAGCGCTACAGCGACCGTCTCTTGGACGCCCACGCTCTCCGGTCATCAGTGCGTCATCGTGAAGTTGGAGGATGCCGATGGTCTCTACGAGCCTCAGCGCAGCCAGCGCAACGTCGACGTCGAGGAGCGCCCACCCTGTGGACAGACCAATACCTACACGTTCACGGTCTACAACGACAGCCCCTTTACGGCGACTATCGATATCGGCTTGATCACGTTCAACGTGCCCGCCGACTGGTCGGTGACCGTCTCGCCCACGCCGACGCTCGAGATCGGGCCCTTCGGCGAGGGGGTGGTGACGGTGAGCGTGAGCATCCCGTGCCTGATGGGCAGGGCGAGCGTAGCTCGGCAGGCCGTTTACGACCTTCAGGCGCAGGCTGGCAGCGTGCCGACCATCGATGTGGAGGGGTACAAGGATGGAGCCCTGGTCGGCGGTATCGAGCTCCAGTTCGCGTCGCCCCAGGTCGCGCCGCCGAAGCGCATCCTGCTTCCCATCGTGTTCCGCCACTGAAGTAGGGCTTTGAGCCCCGTAATCGCGCCGTCGGTTGCGCTGTTGTGGCACCCGGGATCGCGGCCCGAGCTTCGCAGACGAGGTGGCTTTGAGCCCCGCAATCGCGCCGTCGGTTCCGCCGGCGTGGCGCCTGGGGACGCGGCACGGGCTTCGCCGACGATGGGCTCAAAGCCTGTGGTGCAGCCGAGGTGGCTTTGAGCCCCGTAATCGCGCCGTCCATTCCGCCGGCGTGGCGCCCGGGATCGCGGTACGAGCTTCGCTGGCGGGGGGCTCAAAGCCCAGCTCGCACTTGCGCACCGCGCTCTCGCGATGCATAATGGCGTCGTGCGGCACGAGTGCATCAAGGAAGCGAGGCGAGCATAGAGACGATCCGGGAATCTGCGCGGGACGTGCCGATCGTGGCCGATGTCGACCTGTGTGTGGTCGGCGGCAGCACGACCGGTCTCTTCGCTGCTGTGGCGGCGGCGCGCCTCGGCGCCCGCGTCGCCCTTGTCGAGCGGCTGGGCTACTTCGGCGGCTCCGCCACGGCGAGCCTCGTCTGCGTTTGGCACTCGCGGATGGACACGTCCTTCGAGCGGGTGATCGTCGGGGGACTGCCGATCGAGCTGATGGATCGTCTCGCGTCGCGCGACGCCGTCACCGTGAGTGAGCAGAACGTCAGCATGGAGTTCATCTTCTCGCCGGCGGAGATGATCCTGGAGCTCGATCGGATGGTAGAGGAGGCCGGCAGCGCGTCGGGCGGCGGCATTCGCCCTTTCCTGCACACGCAGTTCGTCGCCGCGGCTACGGATGAGGACGGTCGACCGTGCGCGGCGATCATCGAGGACAAGACGGGCCGCCGGGCCATCAAGGCGCGGGTCTTCGTGGATGCCTCAGGAGACGCCGACCTCGCCCACCGGATCGGCCTGCCCACCTACAAGCGCGACGCCCCTCAGCCGCCGACGACCTGTGCGCTCTTTCAGGGGCTGAGACGCCTGCGAAGCGAGCGCCCTGACTTCAGCCTTAACCGCGTCGTCTTCGATCCCCAGTATCCCGAGGCGCTGCGACCGGGCTTCCTCTGGACCGCCGACCTGCCGAGCGGCGACTTGACGATGGTCGCCGGGACGCGGATCCACGGGGCCGATTGCAGCGACGCCGATGAGCGGACCCGGGCCGAGATCGAAGGGCGGCGCCAGGTGCGCGCGATGCTTGACCTGGTGCGGCGCCACGTGCCCGGCGGTGAGGCTGTGACGCTCCAGGGCTTGCCCTCCCGGATCGGCATCCGGGAGACGCGACACGTGCGCTGCCGGCACAGGCTGACCGAGGATGAGGTGCTGGGCGGCAAGCGGTTTCCCGATGCTGTCGCGAACGGCAGCTACCGCGTCGACGTCCACGCTGCGGAGGGCGATGGCCTGACCTTCCGCTACCTTGATGGGCGCGAGGTGACTGCCCTGGCCGACGGCAGCCATATCGAAGGGCGCTGGCGTGAGCCCCAGGAGGACAGCCCTACCTTCTATCAGGTCCCTTACCGGTCGTTGGTGCCTCGGGGTGCGACTAATGTTTTGGTGGCTGGTCGGTGCATTGACGCCGACGAGGGCGCCTTCGGTGGAGTCCGTGTGATGATCAACACGGCGCAGATGGGTGAGGCTGCCGGCGTGGCGGCTTGGCTCGCCGTCGAGAGGAGATGTGACGTGGGCGACGTCGATGCCCAGGAACTGCGCGGCCTGTTGGCCGAACAGGGCGCTGTGGTGATCTGATATGTATGGGGAGGTTTGGATATGAAGTTGGCGGTACAGCAGACTTTGGTGCCCGGCGAATCTCTTGTCGAGAAGTTCGAGCGGGCGGTTGATTACGGCTTTGACGGCGTTGAGCTGGCGGCCTGGGGATTTGACGGCCCTATGTTCGAGGCTCAGGACGAGATCGAGACGGCCTTGGCGGCGGTCGACCTGCAGGTCAGTACCCTCTGCACGATGGGAGGCGATGACTTCGTGCATCCGGACCCCGCAGAGCGCGAGAAGCGGCTGGCGGGTCTGGTGCGGATGCTGAAGCTGGCCGATGCCTTGGGTGCGGGCGGCGTGGTGGCGTTGCCCATCCGTCCGCCGGTCCACCTCCCGGACCTCTCGCCCGTGGCCGACGAGGGTGCGCTGATCACGGCGCTTGCAAAGAGTACGCTGGAGCGCGCGTTGCGGCAGACCCCGGGCGGAAGCGCGACCATCTTCCTGGAGCCGCTCAACCGGTACGAGGCCTACTATCTGCGCACGCTCTCCGATGCCGCGGTGCTCTGCGACGCTGTCGAGCGTGAGCGTGTGAGGGTCATGGGGGACTTCTTTCATATGAATATCGAGGAAGCGAGCATGCCGACCGCGGTAAAGCGCCACGCCGAGTACTTGGGCCACATCCACTTGGCCGATAGCAACCGGCTGCTCCCCGGGCACGGCCATCTCGATTTCGTGTCGGCCTTCGGCGCTCTGCAGGAGATCGACTACGGCGGTTGGATGGCCCTGGAGTGCGGTGTTCCCGGCGATCCTGACGAAACCTTGCCGCAGGCGGTTGCATTTCTGAAGGAGCGGTGGGAGGAAGCCGGATCGCTGACCCGGTAGCCTGTCGTTTCCCCTAAGGCTACGTTACTTCCGCCGCAGAAACCCATTAGAGTGTGTGAAGGAGACGAGAAGATATGCCACGTAGACTGGCCTTTGTGGGACCGTTTGAAGTCGCGGTTCTGGACTATGAGGAGGCGCCGCTGGCGCCTGAGGAAGTACGGGTGAAGACGTCGTGGGCTTCGGGGAAGCACGGGACGACGACGGCGATGTTTGACGGGGGCGCGTTCGAGGGGCAGAGCTTCGATCAGGATATGCGGCTCTTCCTGCCCTCGGATGAGAGCGCTCGGATGCCAACGCCGGAGAATCCCTGGCACGCGGGCACGACCGGCGTGGGCACGGTCACGGAGGTGGGATCCGCCGTTGAGAGATGGCAGGTGGGCGATGAGGTCTTCGGCCTAATGGACGTGCGAGAGACCAACGTCGTGAACCAGGATCGGATCTGGCCCCTGGATGGCATCGACCCCAAGCTGGCACTCTGCATCGAGCCGGCTTACGTCGCTTTCCACGCCGTGCGCGAGTCGCAGGTCCGCTTTGGGGACAGCGTGGTGGTGATCGGCCTGGGTGCCCTGGGCCTCCTCGCCGTGCGGATGGCGGCGGCGACGGGGGTGGAGCGGCTCTTCGCCGTCGACCTGCTCCCCAACCGGCGGGCTTGGGCTGCCGAGAACGGGGCCGATGCGGTCTTTGACCCCACAGAGGTGGACGTGGGATTGGAGGTCCACCAAGCTACGGGCGGCGAGGGCGCCGACGTCGCCATCGAGTTGAGCGGCGTCTATGCCGGTCTGGCCTCGGCCATTCGCTCGGTACGCGTGGGCGGCACGATCTGCTCCGCGGGTTTCTACCAACGGGAGGCCCACGGGCTCTGGCTGGGGCGCGAATGGCACCATAATCGCCTCAAGATGATCGTCCCTCACGGGTGTGGCTGGGGACATCCTCCGCGTGACTACCCGCTCTGGGACGAACAGCGCGCCTATGACACGCTGGCAAGCCTGATGCGCCAGGGCAAGCTAACGGCGCCGGGTCTGATCACGCCCGTCGTCTCGCTGGATGAAGCGACCGGCGTCTTCGACATCATTCGGGATCACCCTGAGAAAGTCATCAAGTACGCCGTACGTTTCTAGGGAGCTCTTCCTGTTCCAGGATGCGCTCAGGTCGCCCTTTGGGCTGCCGTTCAACACCGTGATCTTCATCGCTTCGTGGCCCTCCCTTGGTTGGCGGCTGACAGGATAGCCGGTACCCGCTTTAGTAGGCGGTTTCGTCGCTTTGTCAAGCCCTCGGAGTGTGTTTCGAAGAGTGGAAATGTCGCGATGTGACACGAGCTGCCGGCGCGTGGATGCCCACCGGAGCGCGGACGGGACGTCCGCCCCCCCAATGGGCGCCCACGCGTTTTGGAGATGCTACTGTCCGCTCAGGACTTGGTCAAGCGGCTCCCCGTTCAGCAGGATCTCGACCTGACTCACGGTGCTGTACTGTAATGCGGTCTCCTCGAGCTGGGCTTCGACTCGGGGGTTGTCGCAGACGCCACCTAACACCAACTCGCCCGAAAGCGCGATCGTGGCCTTGCCCTGGACGATGTTGATGCCCTCGAGCGTGAGATTCGACGCGTGAAGGGCGTTGTAGAGCCCAGACTGACCGTAGTACTCGGTATCGATGGCCAGGAGCTTGTTGATAGCGGCGGTCAGCGGTGCGACGGTGGGTTCGATCACCACCTCGACCGGAACGACGCTGTCGTCGCAGCCGATCTCTTTCCCGGACTGACCGTCGTCGCCGATGGCGATCAGGTAGATGTTGGTGCGGGTGAACAGCCCGCTGGACGGCGTCGGCGTGGGCCCGGTTCCGGATGTTAGGACGTCGATTTGGCGGACGCGCTCTGCGTCGGCATCTCCTCTGCCACGGCGACGAAGACCCAGGCGTCCTCGGGTTCCGCGAATTCGGGCACCGCCAACTGAACATCCGCGGCGCCGACTTTATCGGTTCGCGCCGTAGTCAACACGTCGTACTCCGAGTTGACTCGTCCGAAACCGATCTCGATCCGGGTGTTTGGTCGGAAGCCGCGGGCCTCGAGCCCCACGATGGTGCCCGGTGTGCCGGCTGCCGGTGAGACCGCGAGGGTGGGCGTGCCGCCTCCCAGCTGCACCACATCGAAGATGTCTGAGACAGCGCGGACCTCGTGGTCTGTGGTGGCAACCACCCAGACCCACTCATCGGCGGCGTTTGCGAAATCCGGGACTGTGGCATGGGTGTCCAGCGTACCCTCCTCGCTGGCCTGTGCGGTCTTCACGACGTCGTATTCGGAATCGACGCGACCAAAGCCGATCTCGACCGACGCGTTCGCCGGGAGGCCCTGTGCCAGGATGTCCACCTCAGTGCCGGGCGCGCCGGATTCCGGGGCCACCGTCATCGACGCCTCTGCCTGCGTCTCCGTGACGTCGAAGACGTCGGAGATCGCTTTCGTCTGGTTGTCCTCCGTTGCGACGACGAAGACCCATTCACCCTCGGGCTCAGCAAAGACCGGGACGGTGACCTGGATCTGCACCACGCCGTTGGCATTGCTCTGCGTCGTGGCGATGACATCGTACTCGGAATTCACGCGACCGAATCCGACGACGGTCTCGGTATTCGGCGGTAGGCCGGTCGCCGTGACGTCCACGGTCGATCCTATGCCGCCTTGCAGCGGCGAGACGGTTATCGTAGCCGGGCCTGTCTCGGCCTCCGGCGTGTCCGTTGGCGTGGGTTCCTCATCCGGGGCCTGCGTGGGCGTCTCGGGTGGCGATATCGATGTGCCCGTTGGCGTTGTCTGGCTGGACACCAGATTGCACCCTGACTGGAGTCCTACCACGGCTAGCAGAAGCGCCCAGCTCAGAGCCGTAATCCAAAATCGACGTTTCATCCTTGACCTCCTGTTGATCTCTATCCTGATTCTCTGGTTCAGTCTCCCTTAGGATAGCGGATCAGCCGCTCCCTAGATTCTGAGTTGCGTTGGCAATAGTTTGTGTTGCGTTGTATAGGTTGGAACTTCGTGAGTTTCGGGCCTTTTGTCGCGCCGGGCATTTCAGTATAGACTTTGTTCTGTAGCGAACCGGTTTCCGATGGGCTGGCCCTATCTACGGAGGACGGACAGGACGATGATAGGAGGGGAAATGAGAAAGGACCGCTGGAAG
>JBNGDU010000190.1:3220-15217 GCA_049975025.1 Anaerolineae bacterium | reverse complement strand
GACCTGGGGCGCCTCCGGTGTGGTGAAATGAGCCGGGAATTGGTGCAATGTGTCGTCCTCAAGTTTGTAGCCCAGCGTGGAGAGCAGTCCCGTGGGATGACCGGCATATCGGAGCAGGTGCCGAATCAGCCAGGCGGTGGTGGTCTTGCCCTTCGTGCCGGTGACCGCCGCCGTCTTGAGTTTCCGATCCGGGTGATCGGCCAGCAGCGCTGCGATCTCAGCCAGAGCCATCCGGGCATCCTCTACCTGCAGGTAGGGCACAGGGAGGTCTTGAGCCTCGAAGCTCTTTGTCTCAAGGCCCTCGCCGACCACGGCGCTGGCGCCTTGCCTCAGCGCGTCGGGGATGAACTTGTGTCCGTCGTGGGTGCGGCCCGCGATGGCGACGAAGGCGTAGCCGGGCTCCACCCAAGCGGAGTTGTGGGTCACGCCGGAGATAACGACTTCCTCCGCGCCGGGCGGCTTCCAGGTCACCGCGGCATTGACGGCGTCCGCGATCTGATTCAGGTCTTTCGACGTGTACACGTCAGCTGTGGAGGATGGTTTCATCGTCCTTACCCTCAGTGGCCTAGAAGATGCTCACCGGCGTCGATGCGGCTGCTGTTGCCAATGCGGCTGGGTGTAAGCAGCAGGCCTAGGACCTCACCGCCACACTCCCTCGCGGCGACAGGTTTGCCGGTCGGTAGTACAGCGCAGGCCTCCTCGTAGTCGTAGAGGCCTTTCTCTTGGGCGATGTGGTGACGCTCGCAGTCGACCCAACCCAGTGTTGTGTGCGCGACCTGGATGCCGTGGGGCGCCAGGTCCTTGGCGAAGTGACAAGCGATACGCTCGACGGTGGACTTGGTGACGGCGTAGCCCAGAAAGCCGGAGTAGACTTTGTACCAGTGGTTGGATCCGATGAAGACGATCAGTCCGCCGGGCGTGGTGATCCGCTCTCGCTGCCGGAGCGTCTTGGTCAGTGTGAAAGCGCTCCAGGTGTTGATGTGGAGCAGCGTTTGTATCTCTTCTAGGTCGACCTCAGGCGCCTTGTCACCCCAAGCCGACAACCCGGCCACGTGGGCGACCACGTCGAACGCCAACGAGGGCAAATCCGAGGCGCTCGCAGAGAGTGCCTGCTCGATCTCGTCGACGAATTCCGACATCGCTGTGGCGTCGCCGAAGTCCTTCCGGAGCTGTACGATCGTCTGAGCGTACGCCTCTGCTTGCTTGTCGAGCCAGGGGTTCCGGGCCGACCGTCCGCAGTGGCCCACCACATTGAAGCCGGCGGCCAGGAGCTCACCCGCGATACCGGAGCCGACGCCGGGATGGCGGCTGGCGCCGGTCACCAGGGCCCAGCGAGCGCGATCGCCGAAGCGTTCTTGCAGTCGGCGCTCAAGATAATCTGGCACGATGGCTTCTCCTCATTCTGTATCGAGAATGGCGCTGGGCGTGCGGGGCCAGGTGTCCACCGCGCTTTCTCAGTAAAACCGGTACCTATTATGGCAGAATAGGTGATCGCTTGCAAGCCACGGCTTCGTTGCACCTGAGGCGATCGTATTTGGATATAGATGCTCGTAGCCCCCGTCTCGGGGGCGTTTTTGGCGCGGGAAGCCCCGTTGCAGAGGCTGATCCGCGCTCAGGCCGCCCCGAGGACGAAGCTTTGAGCCTTAAATGCGATTGCCCTATCGTTGGACCTGAGGCGATCGCAGCTCGGGGACAGTCAAAGCAGCGATCGTCGGCAATCACGCTCTGCCTCGTCCAACTGAGACTGCCGTACCCGAGCGCCGTGGGCGGAATATATGGAGGTCCAGCGGTCAACGGGCGCCGGGATAGCTCTCCTTTGCCGGGTGCTTGAGCAACTCCTCCTCGATCAGGTCGGAGCCCAAGCCCGGGCGCTCGGGTAGCTTGAGATAGCCATCCTCGACCTCGAACGGGTGCGTCATCAGGTCGTCGCGCCACGGCGCATCGTCGACGTCCAGCTCCAGGATGTAGAAGTTGGGCACGGTAGCAGCCACGTTGGCCGAGATCAGGGTTGTGAGTGGACTGTGGCAGTTGTGGGGCGCGATTAGGACGTCGTAGGCGTGGGCGAAGTCGGCGATCTTCTTGCCCATGGTGATGCCGTTCCACGCCAGATCCGGCATGATGACGTCCTGGGCGTGGAGCTCGAGGTAAGGCTTGTAACCGACGGTGCCGAAGAGGCTCTCGCCGTGGCAGATCGGCGTCGACGTCGAGTCGCGAATCACGCGGAGCGCCTCAGGATCGAGTGTCTCCGTCTCCAACCACATCATATCGTAGGGTTCCAGGGCGCGCGCGATCTTCGCCGCGGCGCCGAGTTTGAACTGGAAAGCGACGTCGATGGCGATGCCAACGTCCGGCCCCAAGGCCTCGCGGAATGTCCCCACAACGGCCTCGGCATTTCGCAGCGTCGCCGGGCTGATGGCACCGGCCTGGTTCGCGAAGACGTCGCGCTCGGCTTCTGCGCGTGGTCGGTCCTTGAGTCTGATCAAGTTGGTCTTGATAGCCGTGAAGCCTCGCTCGAGTACCTCCTCGGCCAGGGCGCGGAGGTCTTCGGTGGTCTCCACTTTGGGGAGGCCCAGCACCTCAGACCACCGGGCGCGCGTGGAACCGCAATGGGTCCAGTAGAGGCGCAGGCGGTCGCAGAGCTTACCACCCAGGAGTTGCCAGACGGGGGCGTTGAGCGCTTTGCCGCGGATGTCCCAGAGCGCCGAATCGATGCCCGCGGCGGCTTTGGAGGCGATGCCGCCGGTGTGCCGGACGGAGGCCGCTGCCAGATCCCACCAGATTGCCTCGACCTGCATCGGATCGCGGCCCACGACGAAGTCGGCGAAGCGCTCCACGGTAGCCGCGATCGGTCCCGGCGCTCCCCAATCGGTGCAGTCGCCCCAGCCGATGAGGCCTGGCTCACTGGTCTCGACCTTGACGAAGGTCCAGGGGCGGAAACCGCCGTCGACGATGAAGGTGCGAATGGAGGTGATCTTCATGATCTTGCGTGGCTCCTCGTTGCGTCAAAAATCAATAGTCATAAGTCAAGAGTCATAGGTTATGGCTGAACATGGCCTTGCTGCATATCTTTACTCATGACTATTGACTCTTGTCTCTTGGTCGTCCACTACCTTAGCGTCAACGTCGGGTGTTCTGTATCGCTTTTCATCCACTTGAGCGTCATTTTTAGGGTGACGCGGGTGCCGCGTTTCTTGTCCTTCTCCTTGGCGGTCACCTTAAGATCGATGTGATCGGGCACTTCCAAAGGGACCTCCTGCTCGCCGCGCATCAGGACGACCTCGCCGCCCTCAATCCTATCGGCCAGCTCGCGCAGAAAAGCGGCGACGCCCGCGGCGTCGCGTTGTTCCTTGCTCTTGAAGAGTTTGCGTTTTGCCATTGTGCGCTCCTTTCGTCAAACATCGCGTGAGCTGAGTTTATCGGAAAGCGGAAGCGGTGGCAAGGGAAGAGCCAGAGCTCAAAGCTTTTCGTCTTGCTGCCACCTTTTTTGGACTAGGACAGCCCTCTCGGGAGGCGTTACGCTTCAGAGCGGAAAAGCTTTGAGCTCTCGTGGCCACCTAGTCGAAGTAGGTGTCGCCCTCCCAGAGCAGCGACTTGGCGACCTCGTCGTTGAGCTCGACGCCGATGCCAGGTCGGTCGGGCAGGTGGACCCATCCGTCGCGGATGAAGGGCTTGTCGCCCTCGTAGAGGTCGTTCCACCAGGGGATCTCCCGACCATGGAACTCCAGCACGAGGAAGTTGGGCACTGAGGCCACGACGTGACACGCTGCCATCATGCCCAGCGGGGAGGAAACGTTGTGGGGCGCGATGGGCACGTAGTGGGCATCGGCGATCTCAGCAATGCGCTTGCCCTCCATAATGCCGCCGGCCTTCGCCAAGTCGGGCATGATGATGTCGACGGCGTGGCGGTTCAGTAGCTCCAAGAACTGGAAGCGGGTGTACTGGTTCTCGCCGGTGCAGATGACGGTGCTGGTCGAGGCGCGGACTTGAGCCAGGGCGTCGACGTTCTCGGCAGGGACGGGCTCCTCCAGCCACATCAGCCGTAGATCCTCGACGGCTTTGGCGAGCGTGATGGCCGAAGGCAGGTCGAATTGGCCGTGGCAGTCGATGGCCAGATCGACCTCGTAGCCGATGGCCTTGCGGACCGAGGAGATCAGGCCGATGATATGGCTCATCTCCTTCGCGCCGACGGTCCAGTTGAAGCGGTCGAGCTTGCCGACGCCGGTGTGGTCGACGTCGAACTTGACGGCGCTATAGCCCTCCTGTTCGATCACCTCCACGGCTTTCTCCGCGTAGGCCTCGGGGGTCTCCACCTCACCGGCGTGCAGGTCGGCGTAGAGCCTGATCTTGTCGCGGTAGGCACCGCCCAGCAGTTTGTAGACGGGGACCCCCAGCGCCTTGCCGGTGATATCGTAAAGAGCGTTCTCGATGCCGGTTAGCGCAAAGATCAGCGGTGCGTCGCTCGTGCCGCCGTACCGCCCGCGGCGGCGCAGCATTTCGTAGATGGGGCCGGTCTTCATGGGATCCTGCCCGATGAGGATTGGCTTCATCGCCAGGACAGCCTCTTTGACGGCAAAGCCGCTGGCGGCGGAGGCCGAGTTGCACTCGCCGGTGCCCACGATGCCCTCGTCGGTATAAACGCGGACGAAGGTCCAGATGCAGCCGCCGCTGTGCGGCTCCGGGCGGCCAATGACGGATGCCTGTACATCGGTAATTCTCATTGCGGATAGCCTTTCTGTTGGTAGTTGTTTCGATGACCGGTTGCAGCTTCAGAGCTCTGGAGCCATCAGACTGAAGCTCAAGACCTCGGGATCTGCCGACGACAAACCGTCAGTTCACCATTCCCCATTTTTAGGTCAACTTCGCAACGATGGCAAGCGCACGATGCACGGTAAGAGGAGGTCGGGAGGAGATCGCGGTCGGGCTGGGCAGACCTTTCTCGAGGCTAGCGCTCACTTGACCGAATCGCCGCTAACCGCGATCACCCCGTCCAGTGAGGATTCGTGTAAGTTGCTCGTGGTGCAGGAAATCCGTGATCAACAGATCGGCGCCGGCATCCAGCAATCGCTTGCGCTTGCGAGGGTCCAATCCCTGGCGACGCTCCTCGTCGGCGGCGACGCCGAGCGCGATGGCGCTCCGGGCGCTGGCTTGGCGAATCTCCACCGGACCATCGCCGACGACCAGCAACTCCGGCCCCTGAAGATCCTGCTCCTCCAGGATGCGCTTGATGATACGCTCCTTGGTGTAGGCTTCGGTATCGTCGCGGGCGCCATAGATGCGGTCGTCGAAGAACCGCCTGACCCCCAGGGCCTCGGCCTCCTCAACGACGTAGGGGTGGTCCGTGCCGCTGGCGAGGTAGAGCTTGACATCGCGCCCGTGTAGCGCCTTCAGGAAGCAGCGCGATCCAGCAATGGTGAGCGTATCGCGCGCCTCCTCACTGCCATCGAGTTGGGCGATCCGTGCCCGAACGGGCTTGAGCAGTCGCTCATTGTATATTCGCTTGTATTTCTTGGCCGTCTTGGGCGCAGAGGATAGACCGTAGCGGCGCACAGCTTCAGCAAGCCACCGCATCTGCTTGATCGTGAGGATGCCGGTGGAGCGGTCGACGTAATCCGCGACTTCGTCTTCCAAACCCGGTGGCGCCGGATGCCCGTCGCAGATCATTTCCACCATCAGCGGGATCATCACGTTCTCCCACCCGCGCCGGATCACCGAGATCGTGCCGTCGAAGTCGAAGACAGCGTGTCGTACGTGGCCCAACACCGTATCCGGGTTGATGACCTCCAACCAGGGCAGTGCCTCTAGATCGCGGCCTCTTGTTGAGTTTTTCTGCAAATTCACTCCTTGTGTGGCCTGGCTATCGTTCCTGGGCAAGGTGGTATCGTGCCAATATCTCCTCGGGGGTCGCCGTCCCCGTCTCATTCAGTTTCTCGACGATCACGGCCGCTGCGAGGTTGGCAAGCGCGACCGCCTCCACGGGGCTTGCCCCCGCTGCCATCGCCGTTGTGAGCGCCGCGACGAAGGTGTCGCCGGCACCCACGGGGTCCAGGGGCGGCGTCACCGGTGCGGCTGGCACGATGGTCGAGGTATCTCCGGCGCGGACCAACGCGCCTTCCTCGCTCAGCGTCACGATGACCGGGCGTCCGGTCCGGGCGGCAAGCGTACTTGCGACCTCACCCAGCGCTTCCCGATCGACGCTACGCGGATCCCGGTTGGGATAAACCGCTGTCGCGGCCTCGAACCAATTGGGCTTGAGCACCATGTGTTCGAAGTGTCCGATCCGCTTGCGCGAGTCGGCCACAAACACCTTATCGGGATGCGCGGCCGCTAACCCGATCAGGTCCGCCCGCACGCGCTCCGTCACCACGCCCTGACTCTCAAACTGATCGGCGACGATCACACCGTCGAGTTCGGCCAGCGATTCGCGGATGCTCTGAACCAGGGCGGCCTCTAGTGCTTCGTGAAGGGGCTCGGTGTTCTCGAAGTCCAGTCGCGGTCCCTCCTGCTGCGACTCGTAGCCCGTGAGGAGCGGCTTGATGTAGGCGGTTGTGCGGCGCTGATCCGAGACGACCAGGCGTCCCACGTTGATATCGCGGATCTTCATCTCGTGCTGGAGGATCTCGCCGCGCCAATCATCGCCTAGAACGGAGAACACGACGACCTCCGCGACCCCGAGGGCTGACAGGTTCTGCGCCACGTTGCCACCGGCACCGGGTGCATATCGCTCGTCCACGATGGGGCGGGGGAAATGAGGGGTCTCTCTTGAGAGGAGCGATCGGGTCATATCGGCTGTCCAGTATCCGTCAAGGGCCAGATCTCCCACCACGCCAACTCGGCATCGTGAACACGCCTCCAGCAGGTCTCGCAGCCGTTCCTCCGATAGCCAATCCGTCACTGATCTAGGCATGGGCGTCCTCACCGAACACCGCCAGCTCCAGCATCTCGCAGAGCGCATGGTAGCAGAGGACGTGCTGCTCCTGCACCCGGTCCGTCCTATGAGCCGGCATCCGAAGGGCGATATCGGCCAGCTGTGCCAGCTGCCCTCCGTCACTGCCTGTCATCCCAATCGTCGTAAGACCCAGTGCCCGAGCGGTCTGTACGGCGTAGGCCACATTTCGCGCGTTGCCGCTGGTGCTGATACCCAGCACCACGTCGCCGGGCCTTGCCAGCGCCAGTAGTTCCTGCGCGTACCCCATATCTCGGTCCGGCATATCGTTGGCGACAGCGCTCGCCAGCGAGGGATTCACGCCCAGCGCGATGGCCCGCAGGCCGCTCTGCAGATTGCGGGCCAACAGGGGGCCGTCGGGCTGCTCCTCCAGCTCCCGCCGCAGATCCGGGTGCAGGAGTCTGGGATGGGCGTAGGACTTAAGCAGCTCTCCCGAGATATGGAGAGCATCGGCCATGCTACCGCCGTTGCCGCAGAGGAAGAGCGTTGCCCCGACCTCGAAAGCCCGCACCAGCTCGTGGAAAGCGCGTTCCAGCTCTTGCTCGATCCCGTTCAGTTCCGGATGGGTGGTCATCAGGCTGGATAGGACGCTCTCCGCCCGATGGCTCAGCTCTGGAACCGCCCGCTCTGCACCCTCTTCAACCTCGCTTTGTGGGGCTCTCTCTTTGAGCTGGTGGTCTTGGGCGTCTTCTGCGCCTCTTAACACCGTCATAACCCGGTGGTGTAGGTTCGGGATGGTCACGGCGTGGTCACCCGTGATGTGATATCCCTCGCCGCCCAGGGAGGTGGGCCGGTTGACGATGTTCTTCCTGGGGCGATAGTAGTAGAGGGGTTGGTCGTAGCCCAGCCTGCTGTGGTAGTCGTCGCCCAGCGAGATCAGATCGAAGTTAGCCGTGGTGATCCGTGACACCGTATGCCCAAGGTTGCGCACGATGGTCAGCGCCTTCAGAAAGACCTCGGGGCCCGTCACCGCCGAGCCGAAGTTGAGGAACACGCCGCCCTCCAGTTCACTGACGGAGCCGGCGAACCGCCTGAAGTCCCGACCGCTGGCGGTGCCGAGGGCGGTGAAGTCCACCGCGGGATGCTGATGGATGATGTCGGTTCCGATGGTGACGTGGATCGTGACCGGGGTACCGAGCCGATAGGCGTTCCACAGGACGCTCACCTCACGGTGGGGGAAGCGCTCTGGATGCCGGTCGATGAAGCGCCCGATCGCTTCGCCGTACCCCAGTCCATCGGCCACGCCATCTCCAATTGCCTGATTCATCCACCGCCCGGTCTCGTCGGCCATCCCAAAGGTACCGTCCTCCAGGCTGGTGGCGACGTCCTCGCTGGTCTCGCCGATCATCGCTAGTTCGAAGTCGTGGATTGAGACCGCGCCGTTGCCGGCGAGATGGGTGATCACGCGATGGCTCAACAGGTCGATCACCAGACGTGAGAGCCCCGACTTGATCACGTGCGCGCCCATCATCCAGATCACGGGCCGCCCCGCCGCTCGGGCGGCAGCGACCCGGTGGGCTACGATCTCCAGTTCAGCCGACGCGAAGGGCGGCGCCGGTGCGGCAGGATCGATCAGGTCCGAGAGGTGGACCAGATTCCGCCGCTGGGCGATAGGATAAGTCTTGACTTGGGTCAGATCGATGGTGGGCATACGCGTCATCTCCTTGAGACTGTACAGGACATTGCCAGCCGATCCTCCTAATTCTAGTCCGAGAAACCGCTATTGCCCAGCTCAGCTCGCCGAGGCTCGAACGAAGGAAAGAGCGCTAGCTCTCTCAACTCGACCGAACTTAGTGGCTATCGGCGATCTCGTTGCGGAGGGCTTTGCCATAGGCACGGCCTCGTTCCAACGGGGCACCTGACAGGGTCAGAATGTTCATTGAGCCTTGTTTTTCTCCTAGGTTCAGTCGTCATCCTCGCCCGCATACGCGTGTCCGCTGAATATGGCCCGAACCTCCTTCGCGTTCTTCGCCTTGTGCAGGTTGCCCATTCGTTGGGCCTCTTGATCGCGCAGTTTGCGGACGTTGGTGAGGACGGCCTTTAGCCTATGGGCGGGGAACTTGACGGCGCCGTTCTCATCCATATGTATGATCTCACCGGGCGCGACGTCCATCCCGGCGATGCTCACCGGGACGTTGACGGCGTGGACCGCGGTCGGGCCGTGGCCCGGCGTGACCCCGCTGGTGAGGTACTGGAAGCCCATCGGGCGGATCTCGTCGATGTCGCGGGAGGGGCCGTTGCTGATCGCGCCGACGCAGCCCACAGCCTTCATGGCCGAGGTCATGTTGCCGCCGGAGAGCCCTACCTTGCCGGCGATCTCGGGCGGGAACCGTTGCTCGAAGACGAAGATCGTCGGTTTGGGGGAGGCGTCCAGCGCGTCGACGACGTCCATAAAGGAGAGGCCGCTGTAGAGTGGGTCGGGGAGGCCGTACACGCAGGTCACGGCATACCCCACCACCGGCCCCATCTCCGGGTACCAGCACCGCAGCGAGTGGTCGGTGTACCAGTTCTGGCTCCACGGGTTGTAGAGCTCCAGGCAGATCGGGTTACCGGGGTAGGTGGCGACGACGTTGGTGATCGACGGGGTGTCGAACTCGCGCAATTCGTCGAGCATTTCTTGGATGGTAGGGTTTATCATTTGTCTCTCCTTTTCGTTATGAATAGCTGTCAGTTACCTGTTAATCGTTACTCGTTGCCGCTCAAACCACGCGAAATCCCATTCAGCGCCCCAGCCGGGGCCGTCCGGGGGGACAATGTGACCGTCGACCGGCACTGAGGGGTTGAGGAGGCCTATGGCTTTGCCGGCCTCGTCACGGCTGCCGCCGGGGAAGTACTCATAGTACTGCGTGTTGCGAATCGCGCAGGCGAGATGGGCGTGGATCAGGCCGAAGAGGCCGCCGGGGCCGTTGAGCTCTACCGTGGTGCCGTGGGCCTGGGCGAGATGGGCGAGCTTGAGCACGCCGGTGGTGCCGTGGCGGGCGTTGGCACGGATCAGGTCGGTGGCGCCGGTCAGCAGGTATTGCGCGCTGAGCACGTGGTCGTGCATCAGGGTCTCCAGCGCCATCACCGGGAGGTCGAGGTGCGAGCAGAGGCGCTGGAGCTGGACGAGCTCGGCGTCAGGCAGGGGCTCCTCTATCCAGCCAAAGCCCAAGTCCTCCAGCGCGTGGCCAACCTCCACGGCCTCTCCGAACCCGTAGTTCGCGAGCACGGCGTCGTGGAGCAGGTCGACCTCGGGCCCAACCGCGGCGCGCACCGCCTCGCAGCGGGCGATATTCTCACGGGGCGGGCCGCTGAAGTGGTCCTTGAGCGCCGGGAAGCCCAGTTCGACGGCGGCGAGGGCGTTGACCACAGTGGACGCCTCTGTGTCCCCGCCGTAGTTGTAGTAGGCCGGGCAGCGATCGCGAGCCCGCCCGAGAAGCGCCCAGACCGGAAGACCTGCAGCTTTGCCGGCGATATCCCACAGGCAATTGTCGAACGCGCCGAACCAGCCGGGCTTGGCGAACATTCCCCGCGTGGCTGCGTGAAGCTTGCTGTTCAGGCGCTCGCGGTTGAGCGGATTCTCACCCAGCGTGAGGATGCGGAGCTGCTGCAAATCCTCACGCCGTATCTTAGTGTACCGGGCGTCGCCTACGGTGCTGATGCCCTCGATGCCCTCATCGGTGCGGACGTGGAGGACGTGAAGCTCGTCGCGCCGGCTGCCGTGGTGGCGCCGAACCCAGCGGCGTCGTGCGCCGTGGATCTCCTCGACAAGATCGAATTGCCCGGTATTGCTCGGGAGCTCAAAGACGGAGAGTGCGATAGACGTGATCTGCATGGGTGTCGCTATGCCTCCTGACCCTCGTCCAGCTCTACGCCACGGGCTATGTCGTACATTCCTCGCGAAAAGGCGGACATCGCCTCGACCATCGGCTCGTGTAGACGACCAAAGGGATCCTGGAGCCCGCTGTGCTGGCGTTCCATCTGTCTGGGGACCGTGGCCCAGCTGTCCATCCAGCCGCACCAACTCCATCCGACGAAGTCAGGTCGCGAGAAAGCATTCTTCGCAAAGTCCAGGAAGGCCGTGGCCCGCTGCTCCTGGTCGGGATAGTGTGGCCCCAGGGGATTGGGCATGTTGGGATTAGGTGTGGAGAAAGAGGAATCTCCGTTGAACAGAGGCTTGCCGGTGATATTCGACCAGTGATCCAACCGCTCCCTCTGATCCTCGTAGGTCGCATACCATTGGTAGAAGATCAGGTCCATGTGCTGACCGGCCAACGCCACGGCGTCGTCCGGCGTGTTGGTGTTGCCGTTGAGCTTGTCGCCGAGGATCAGGTGGTTGCGATCGTAACGGCGGATAGCGTCCACCGCCACGCTGTAATACCGGTCGATGATCATGTCCAGGAAATGCGCATTGTCCTCGCGCTCCTCTACATTGGCGAGGTCGACCTCCGGTCGCCAGTTCTCAGCCTGCGCCAGCGCGTCAAAGGTGTCGAAGTGCGTCTCGTAGATAGCGTTGAAGGGTTGGATGTCGTTGCCGTAGCGCTCGCGCATCGTGTTGACGTAGGTCCGCTTGCCGGCTGCGTCTTCGCCAAGGTTGCGCAGTACAAGGGGCCAGGTCGGCGTCGCCTCCCGCGGCGCGCCGTAGACCTGAACGCCGCGCGCTGCTGCCTCCTCGTCGGTGAAGATGGGACAGTCGGTGAAGCTATAGCCGATCAGGTAGGGGTCGCGGTCGCGGGGCGCGGCTACCTCCTTGGCCCGGGCGCGACAGTGTCGCTCGAAGTCGCGGGAGAAGACGTCGCGAAAGTCGTCCGCTGCAGGGGTCTGCCAGTGACAGATGTCGACGAACCGGATAGGCTGTATGTAGGGGACGAAGGGCCGCTTGTAGTAGTCGATGGGCGAGTGGCAACCCAGGTGGTTGAGGCCGAAGATCTCCAGATCCCTCGCGACCTTCTCACGGAACGGCTGCAGCCAATCCTCATCGTCTGCGTTCGGCGGCAACTGAAACTCCCCCAACCAGTAGCTGCGGTTCTCAGTACGCTGCAGGAGGTTGAGCGTCACGTGATTGAGGCCGAACC
>JBNGDU010000190.1:0-3210 GCA_049975025.1 Anaerolineae bacterium | reverse complement strand
GGCCCTCCGGGGTCACCATCCACCAGCGGCGCCGCTTCTCGAGTCGGAAGTAGCCGGTTGCGCTAAAGGCGATGGCTGCTTCGCCGCCGTACCGGTCGCGACGGGTGTCTGACTTCATCTTTCCTCCTTGGATGGAGTGCCAGCGTAATGTCGAGTTTCTACACCGGCTCGTTCATGACGTGTTCGACCAGCAGGTCGAGCGGCACCGTCGCCAGCGCGATGGCGGTGTCGCAAACGCCGTAGTAGAGGTGGAGCACGCCGTCGACGACGACGTTCCCCGTCGCGAAGACCACGTTGGGAATGTAGAGTCCGAACCGCTCGTAGTAGTATTTCGGCTCCATGATGAAGTCGCGCGTGCGAGCTAGGATCTGGGTCGGATCCTCAAGGTCAAGCATCATGGCGCCGAGGCGATAGATGACGCGCTTGGTCGGCCGATAGACAGTCTCGACCCCGTGGTAGATCACCAGCCACCCGACCTCGGTCTTGATGGGGGTCGTGGAGCCGCCGATGCGTCCGCCACCGCCCTCAACTCCCTCCCATTCCTGCTCGGGCTTGATCAGGGGTTGTGGGTCTTCCCAGGTTTGGAGGTCGTCGCTGAAGGTGATCCAGATCCCGGGCGCGTCGACGCTCTCGAGCGCGCTGTGGTCGGGGCTTACGAACTGGAGCGGGCGGCGGAGCATAGCGAACTTCCCCCCGATCTTCTCGGGGAAGAGGATCACGTCCCGGTCATCGACCTCCTTGGGCGTGGCCCAGGCATAGTGCTGCCAGTGTACCCGATCCTTGGAGATGGCGATGCCGGACCTCGTCTGGTTCTCCTCGGAGGCACCGGTGAACCCGGGGAACTCGGCCTCGGTGGACTCCGGCACGCCCAGGCCCGTGGGGTAGGAGTTCCAGGCGTAGGGCCGGTAGGCGTAGGTCATATAGTAGGTGTCCTCGATCTTGACGACCCGGGGGTCTTGGACGCTGCCGTACTCGCTGCCCGCCATCGCGGGGGTGAAGACCGGCTGGTCGCTGACGTGAGTGAAGTTGACGCCGTCGTCGCTCTCCAGCATACCGATGTAGCAGTGAAAGGGTCGCAGACCACCGGCGGTGCGCTCGTAGAGGTAGAACTTCCCGCCCTCGTAGAGCACGCCGGGGTTAAAGGTATTGCTCATGCGCCATTCGTAGGTGCCGGGCGTGATGATGGGATTTTCAGGACAACGGTCGAAGAGCACATCCATAGGCTAACCTCCTGACTGGCTCAGCGTCGCTGCGTTTCATAGTAGTCCAGAACGCCGGCGATGCAATCCTGCGTGGAACCAGCTGGGCGGTTGACCGGTTCACCGGTTGGTCAGTTTGGGAATTGAGCAGTCAGCCCGGGCATAGGCTCTGTTCTGGAGAGGTGTTTAGGTCAGAGGGATAAGCGGCGTGACAAAGCGAGCCGATTCCTCACAGATCCCTAGTTTCATCTTGCGGTCTGACCAAGGGCTCGAGCAGGACGATAAGCTGAGGGATGTCCTGCTCGAGCGTTTGCCAGACGATCTCAAGATTCGTCCGAAAGTACTCGTGAATGAGGCGGTTTCGCATCCCGATCATAGAGCTCCAAGGGATCTCAGGATGAGCTTCACGAGTCTTTGGCGAAATCCGTGCCGCCGCTTCACCGATTATCTCCAAGGGGCGAATGACAGCAGCCTGATGCAGCTCGCTGACGGCGAATTCGTCCCAACTCATACCTGCGACAAACTCGCGCGCTTTCCTGGCTGCTATCAGAATGTCCAACAGATAGGCTTCATCGCGGCGCATGGAGTACTTCCAGGTTGCTGAGGATGCTCTCTCTGCGAATGTAGTTCTCGCTTTGCTCCACGGCCGTGCGGAGGACAAGGTCAACGTCTCGGTTGAAGATCTCCTCTAATTCATGTTCCATCTTCACCAGAGCGAATAGGCTCCACTTGGCTTCTGGTTCAAAGGTGATCAGTACATCGACGTCACTGTCCACTCTGAAGTCTTCTCGAAGCGCCGAACCGAAGAGCGCTAGCTCGGCTACTTTCCAGCGCCGACAGAACTCCTCGAGTTCTTCTCGCGGGATATGCAATTGTGGATTGGCCATAGCTTCTCCTCTTATGAGCCTAGCCTCGAATCTGAGCGCAAATGATAGACGATCACCTGGGACTGGTCAAAGAGCATCGGGAGCGCCGTGGTCTTATTCTGGTTCTCCAGATGCTACTATGATACCGAAATGCGTGGACTTTTCCAGTCTTTCGCGGCCCGTGAGGCGTGGTATCATCGGGCTTACGATCACGCTTAGCGGGAGGTTACACGATGTTCCTTTCGATCTTCACAGATGAGTTGGGCGTTGACATTACCAAGGGGCTTCCGATCCTGCAGTCCTGGGGCTTGACCGCCGTCGATCTGCGCGGGCGTGTTTTTGGGATGGCAGCTGAGGCGCTGCCCCCAGATCGGCTGCCGGAGCTCCGTCGGCTGTTGGATCACCACGGGATGAAGGTGGGCTGTCTGCAGTCGTCGCTGGCCAAGGTACACCTGCCCGGTCCGGAGCGGCAGGCAGCCGAGATGGAGAAGCTGGAGGGCATCATCCGCGCGGCCGACGCGTTGGACTGCCGGCTGGTCCGCGCGTTTCACTACTGGCAGCCACCGGATGAGCTCAAGGGCGCGCTGGCGGTGCGCCCCGATGAGCTGCAGAAGGTCCTTGATATGTTCCACGCATTGGCCGAGCGGGCAAAGACGGCGGGTTTGACGCTGGCCTTCGAGAACTGTGGCGTCACTCCAGACGAGGTCTTTACCGTCCTCGACGCGCTAGGGGTCCCGCAGTGGGGTATGGCCTGGGACGTGAACAACGGTTGGGACAACGACGAGCGCCGCGCCGACGAGGACGCCTATATTCGCCGCATGGTGTTGAGAACGAAGTGCGTTCACGTCAAGGCGCGGGGGTGCGTGCCGGGCTTGGAGGACTACACGATCCCTTACGACAAGGTCCTGCAAATGTGCCATAACGGCGGCGTTCAAGGCCCCGTGAGCGTGGAGACCCACAACCCCGATCGCACCGTCTCCAACGTCGAGATGTCGGAGCGCGTCGTCCAGGTTCTCAAACAGGCGTGGCCGAGTGCCGCACCCGGTGGGCTGTACGGTGAGGTGCGGGCGGCGGAGGATGTGGAACGTGCGTGGGCCGACGACCCCGTGGGGATCGTCGTGGTGGGCCTGGGCATGGGTCACAAC
>JBNGDU010000189.1:0-15320 GCA_049975025.1 Anaerolineae bacterium | reverse complement strand
GGCGGACTTCCACACGGAGGTGGACCGCACCCAGGAGTCCGAGCAAGCGTACGGCAGGTTCATCCGGATGCTCTGCCATCAGGAGAATCTACATAGCTTCACTGCGGCGGCCACAGCCCGTGTCGTAGAGTATGGCTCTCGTTTAGTAGGACATCAAGAACGGCTGAGCGCCCAATTTGGGCGTATCGCGGACCTGGTTCGTGAGGCCGACTACTGGGCGCGCCAGGCCGAGCGGACCCAAGTCGAACGGGAGGACGTCATCACCGCGCTGCAGAAGCAGAAGCGCCGCGTTGGGCTGATGGAGGAGCTCTCGCTGCGGTCGATTCTCGAGGAGCGTCACGTAGTGAGAACGGAGGGGCGGGTCGTCGGTCAGGTGAACGCCCTCACGGTTATTACCTACGGCGGTGATAGCTACGGCGCTCCTAGCCGGGTGACCGCCAGGGCCTACGTCGGTCGCGGCAACGTAATCGATGTCCACAGGGAAGTTGACTTGGGCGGTCCCATCCACAGCAAGGGTGTGTTGACGTTGGTGGGCTACTTCGGTGGCCAATATGGCACCTCCCAGGCTCTCTCAATGGAGGCCAGTCTGAGCTTCGAACAGCTCTACGACGACATCGACGGTGACAGCGCCTCCTCGGCTGAGCTCTATGCGTTGATCTCGGCGATTGCCGAGATCCCCCTGCGACAGGATTTGGCGGTCACCGGTGCCGTGGACCAGTACGGTCGGGTGATGGCGATCGGGGGCGTCAACGACAAGATCGAAGGTTTCTTTGCCGTCTGCCGGGCGCGAGGATTGACCGGCACCCAGGGCGTGCTGATTCCGGAAGCTAACACCGCCGATTTGATGCTGGATGAGGCGGTTATCGAGGCTGTGCGAGCGGGGCGCTTTCACATCTATCCCGTCTCGTCGGTCGACGAAGGCCTGGCTCTGTTGAGTGGAGAACCCGTGGGACGGCGGCGGGGTGATGGAACCTTTCCTCCGGACAGCGTACACGGCCGGGTGGCAACCCGACTTAGCAGCTTTGCGCATCACGACAACACCGGTGAGGAGACGGATGAGGAGGGTAGCGAGGAGCGGTCCTGAACGGCGGTTAGGATTTTATGTCAACGCCCTCGATCGTGTAGTAGAAAGCCAAAGACTCACTCATCCCGGCCCTAATGCGCCGGGCAATCTGGTCCATGATCCCGACAAAGACTAAGCCTTCCGTCTCTTTTGGACAGACCACTCCGAGCCTAATGGGGCGACTTGAGTTGTCGATGCCCCACTGTCCTTCAAAGCGCCGCCGGAAGGTCTCGCCCAGAAAGGCGCCCCAGACGGTGCGGATTTCACGGGAGGGATTGGGGAATTGTCGAATGTGGCGGTCGATCCATTCATCCAACGTCTGCAGTCCAACCGCGTTGTAGTCCACCGCTATCCCAGCGTACCGACTGAGGCTGACTCGCGCGTGTTCGGCCAGATCCGTGAGCTGTTGCGATTTCCGTGGGGAAATGAACTGTATCGAGCTTTTCTTCATACCATCCTCTTACATTAATGCGAACATTATAGCATGATCGCACGCGAGGCACAAACATCCTTTGCCGTCGTTGCCATGCGCTCCTTTCTGACTATAATTCTAATGTGATTGGGTGTGAGCGTCTGTCTAGCAAGGGCCGGCCTTTCGCGCCCGATTGCCTGAGTGTTTCGCACAGCATAGAACTTAGGGGATAGGACAGCAGTTTGATAGACAGCCAAGAACCCGCGAGCGGGTTTCCTCGAGGAGTGCTGACGTTATGGAGATGATCTGGTACGGTCTGGGCTGTTTTCGACTGACCGAGCGGGGATATCCGTCGGTCGTGACTGAGCCCTTTGATGCGCATGAGGTAGGCTTGTCTTTGCCACGCGTCCGAGCGGATATCGTGACCTCGAGCAGCTTGATCGACGATCCGAAGGACAAGGCATGGCCGGGACTGCGTGGCGTCTCGCGCACCATTGCTGCTCCTGGTGAGTATGAGATTGGCGGTGTTTTCATCACAGGCGTGCCTTCGCCTCGCGGACGTAAGCGGGGGGAGGGGGTTGGTGAGAATCTGATCTATGCGATAAACTTCAATGGCGTGACCGTCTGTCATCTGGGGAAGTTGGGGCGTCCGCCATCGCAGGCCGAAGTCGAGAAGCTTGGGCGGGTCGATGTGCTGTTGGTGCCTGTGGGTATCCCCGGTGGCTTGACCGACGCAATGGCTTCGGAGACCGTGAGTATCGTTGAGCCCGCTATCGTGGTCCCTATGCAGTACAGGCTTCCCGGTCTGACCATAGAGCGCAAGCCGGTCGCGGGATTCCTAAAGGAGATGGGTGTGTCCCATCCGACAACCCTGTCCAGTCTCAAGGTGTCACCCGGTGTGGAATCTGAGGAGACGCAGATCCTGCTCCTTGAGCAGCACTAAGGTCCGTTACAGGAGGCGCTATGAAACGTCGTCTTATGATCCTAGGAGTGGTTGCCGTGGTCGTGCTCTTTGGTGCCCTGGCTGCCGTGCTGACCTTCACAGGGCAGGAGGCGGATGCACCAGCATCCGCGACGACTACCGAACTCGATGATATCAAGGCGCAGATCGACGCCGGCGATTACGAGGGGGCCGTGACGGAGCTGGAGGCACTCCTCGAGAGCGATCCGTCCAACGCTGAGGCCCACTTCCAACTTGCGCTCGTCTACTTCAACCTGCAGCAATTCGATCTGGCTAGGGAACACTTCAATCGTTCGGTGGAGCTGGAGCCCGACAGGGCGGGGGCCGTTCACCACAATCTTGGCGTCTTAGCCTATCAGATCGGTGACCTGGACACAGCGTTGGTCGAGTTCAACGCCGCATTGGAGGTGGACCCGGACGATCCCGATACCTACTATCAGCGCGGCGCTACGTACTTAGTACAGGCCTTGCCGATGGGCGCGACTGAGCCGGACATGTCGTTCTTGGAGAAAGCTGAGGGCGACTTCAACCGGGCATTGGAGATCGCGCCGCGGAAGCCGGAGGCGCTGGTGGGCCTGGCGAATGCGGAGATGCTACGCGGTAACCTGGACGCCGCGGCAGAACAGCTGGAAGATGCTATCGAGCAGAAGCCCGACATGCGGGAGGCCCTCTTCGCGTTGGGGCAGGTCTATGTCCAGCTGGGGCGAAATGACGAAGCCAAGGAGACACTTGAGCATTTCCTGGAGACGGATCCACCGAATGTTTGGGCGGCACAGGCTCGGTCGCTGTTGGAGCAACTGAACTGAGTTGGAGATGGTGGATGGGCTTGGGGTAGAGAGCGGTTTCCTCGTAGAAAACGGAGCATACATTGTGAATACACCGGTTAAACTCTTGATGACTTGGGATATCGCTCCCGGACAGGAGAAGGCTTGTTTTGCCTTCATCACTCAAGAGCTCCCTTCCGCGATGGGGGATGCAGGTCTTGAGTTGACCGATGCCTGGTTCACGGCCTATGGCGATTGGCCCCAGATCCGGATCGGGTTTGTGTCGACGGATCTGCGCGCCCTACAGAACTTCCTCACCTCGGAGGATTGGAAAGTTCTCAAACGCCAGCTGCTTTCCTATAGCCAGGATTACCAGGAGAAGATCGTGGTGGCACAGGGAAGCTTCCAATTCTAGGGGTAGTTTGTAGCTTCGCTGAGTGGTCACAAGTATAGATCACTCCTCCAAAGGCAGGGGGATTTGGGTCGTCTCCTGTTCCGCTCCAGGCCCCAGACCTAAGTGCATCTCAATATCGGAAGGCTCCTTCGCCTCCCTGACCATGCGTTCGGCTTGTCCAAACTTGAGAAAGGTCCAACGATCTTGATCGGCCCGTGCCCGCATGCGTGGATCGCGAGCGAGCTTAAGGGCCACAAGATCGGCGTGGCTGTCGGGCAGGATGAGACAGCGGCGTCCATCGGTGGGCGGCGGCGACTTCAGAAGGTGTGGGGCCAACAGGGCGTTGGTGGTACAACGGAATGCGTAGACTCGGCGTCCGTCTTCACGCCAGACGATATCGCCCCGCAGCCGGCGTGACACGTTGTAGCCGAGCTCACTTCCCAATTGCTTGATATCGCTCCGGATTTTCTGCGCTTGGGCGCGTCGATTGGCCGGCTCGTCCGCCGCGCGTAGTTGTAGGGTGCCGTCAGGGAGTGCACGCGCGTAGGCTTGGATACAGGCTCCCACGAACTCAGGATCCGGAGATAGAGCCCCGGTGAATGTCCGGTAGATCTCTCCAATCAGGTCCTCGACGGACCATTTATCCTCCTCCCCCAGGTGCTTGACGATCTGCTGCTCGACTCTGTCGGCGAGGGGATCCTCTACATCCGTCGCCGAGGCGAGCCAGACGTAGTCCTGAGCGATCTCGGTCAGCGCCATAGTCGTGGTCGGATCGAGCTCCGGCACGTCAGAGCGCCCCAGGTCGATCGTGCACCAGGTCTCCAGCTGCTGCCGGCGCATGGGCTCACCTCGGCGGCGCAGGATCTCCCTGCAGGTCTCCACGTAAGCGGCGGTCGGCGTGGCGCCAGGCCTCGTGCGCGGCGCCTGCTTTGGTTCCCTCTGGGAGACAACCAGACGGCAGCCGTTAGGGGGCGCTGCAATCCAGCGGTCAAGGCGCAGGCCTGCTGCGTCTACAGCGCCGACGATCGTGCGAATCAGATCGCTCTGATCGGAGAGCGTTATCAGGAGCATTGAGGCTTCCGGATGCAGCAGGCGCCGCACCTGGCGCAGCGCGACCGTCATGCTGTGCTCGTACCATTCCCAGTCGAGTCTGCGTCGTCCCAGAAAGCTGTGCAGGCCCGCGGGAGCTTCCTCGCCCCATAGCCAGGCCGACCACAGAGCTGACAACGCCAGAAAAGGCGCGTCAGGCGGCTCTATCTGGAAGATCAGCGATCTGACGTGGCCCTCAAGCTCCGGCTCCTTCAGACTCTGGATAGAGCGGGCAAGCAGCAGGTAGTTGGGCTCCGGACTCACCAAGAGCTGGGGGAAGGTAGCTGCGGGACCCATCCCCACCCTAGCGGCTGACCGGGGAGTGGTTTCGACGTTGGCTCGGTAACGGTCGAGCGCGTCCTCCAGCAACATCCAGATATTGCGCTCCAGGAACTTCTGCGGGGTTCGCAGGGTCCGAGGACGTTCATCTGGTGCGCTTTCGGGTGAGAGGCTACAGCCTCGATCGAGCGCGTCGAGCACCAATCCGGTGAGCATCCGCCGGGTGTCGAGGGGGGCATCGATTCGGGGCAGGCGGTAGAGAATGTCCATCAGGACGCTCAGGTTACGGGGGGTGTAGAGCTGGACGAGTCCGGCGACTCGGGGGCGTAGCGCATCGCTCGACGGCGCAGCCCGGCTCAGCGCGAGGTGATAGGCCGGGCCGCTGTCGACCGGAAAGTCGCCGGCGGCGGCCAGGTCTTGGTCATCCACTGGCCCTTCGTAGCTGGTATTGCAGGCCTTGCACCTGACGCGCTTCGCGTAGGGCTGTCCGGCCTCCCGGTCCCAAGCAAACCACGCAGCCACTCCAAGGCTCTTGCAGAGGGGACAGCGGCTGGCATAGACCTCGCGTAGGTGAGAGATGAGGGGGGCGCCCCCTTTGGTGGTGTCGCCGAGCCTGGTAAGCGCGGCTTCGAGCTCCTGAACGGGGACCGGATTCAGGTCAAGGTGCGACCACAGTAACGCAATGGGGTTCAGGTTGATGGCCAACGTCCGGCGGTCAGCAGCGAGGATCTCGGTGACATAACCGCCGCCCGTGGTGTTGACGTGGAGCACTAAGTCACCGTGTCGGGTGGTTGACTCGATAAACGGTCTGGCAACGCCGGCAATGTGCGGTGTGCGGTACCTTGTAAATGGCGTGTGTGGTGGTAAAGGCGTGCCAGGTACTAGCTTGAGCATCCTGGCATCGGCCATGGAGCAGCTCCTTCCTCTCCTATTTCACTCCGTCGAGAGCGTCACTGCCTCTTTGATCGCGTCCACCTCGGGCGCGCCCGCGCGCGCGTAGATGATCTCACCGCTGCCATCGAGCACGAAGAAGGTCGGCACACCGACTACACCCCATTGCTGCGCTAGCGCGCGGCCCGGCTCCTCCTTCACGTTGAGGCGAAGCACCGCCGCTTGCCCAAAGAGGTCACGCTCCATTTGGTCGACCTTGGGTTTGGAGACCAGACAAATGCTACATCGGTTGGAGTAGAACTCGATGACGGTCGGTCGTCCGCCGGCAAGCTCAGTTTTCAGCTCTGCCATCGAACCAAATTCGTCACCTGGCGTGCGAAGCACCGCATAGGCGACGATCAGGGCTACGACGATGAAGATCGTCAGGCCATCTTCTTTCAGGACTTTGAGTATCCGTTCTTTCATAGTTTGCCCCACAATATGATCTATTCGCGTAGAAGCAGCTACCGCACTGTCAAGCGTCACACCGTCATTCGCGTGATGCTCCCGGCGGTGCGCCGCACTAAGTGTCGAGATAGAGTGACCGCAGCCGGCTCAGGTTCTCCCTATCCTCGTGAAGGTCATCGCTCTTTGGCGTCTCCAGGATTCCGGGCCGCCCATCGAGGCGAGCGTCGTTAAGCAACAGTGCGAACCCGTCCAGTCCCAGGTAGCCTTCTCCGATGTGCTCGTGGCGGTCCTTGTGGCTGCCCAGAGGGTAGAGGGAATCGTTGAGGTGGACGACGTGCAGGCGTTCCAAGCCGATCAAGTGGTCGAAGCTTTCTATGGTTGCCTCGTATTCATCCGCCTCTGTCAGATTATATCCGGCGGCGAAGACGTGGCAGGTATCCAGGCAGACCCCCAAGGCCTCACCGTGCTGCGTTCCAGCCAGTAAGCGGGCAAGGTTTTCGAAGTCGAACCCGAGCGCGGTGCCCTGCCCCGCTGTTGTCTCCAGCAGCACCTTGACGCGATAGCCGGATGTCGCTTCGAGCATCGTGGAGAGCGCTGATGTCGCCTGCGCGATCCCGGCTTCGACACCCGCGCCGGTATGTGCGCCCGGGTGGAGCACGAGGTAGCGAATGCCGAGCTTCTCACAGCGCTCCACCTCGGTGATAAGACTACCGGTCGACCGGTCGTGCAAATCGGGATCGGAAGAGGCGATATTGATGAGGTAGGAGGCATGGGCAACAATCGGATGGATGTCGGCGTTCCTGCGCACCTCGCAGAACTGCTGGACAGCTATCGCATCCAGGGAAGGTGCGGCCCACTGACGGCTGTTCTTCGTCCACACCTGGAGCGATTCGCATCCTGCGGATACACCACGCTCTATCGCGCGGTGCAGTCCCCCGGCGATGGACTCGTGGGCGCCCAGTCTCAGCATGTTAAGGTTGTGTACGCCACGCCGCGCACAGCGTGCCGAATCAGGCGTCCGCTATCTCACCGGGCTCGGTCGGATGAGGCGCCTCCACGATGCGGCAGGTGCTTGTGATCTCGGCGGTCTTTTTGATCATCGCGTGTGCTGAGCAGTATTTGTCCTCGGAGAGCTCAACGGCCCGCTCTAGAGCGGCCTCGTCGATGCCATCGCCGTAGGCGATATACTCCACTTCGATCTTCGTGAACACCTTCGGGTGATTATCGGCTCGTTCTGCACTGACCTTGACCTGTAGATTCGACAGGGGCTGCCGCTTCTTGGCCATAATGGAAGCGACGTCCATAGCTGTACATCCAGCCAGCCCCACGAGAACCAACTCCATCGGCGTGAGCCCTGAGTGGGTACCGTAGGTCCCCCCCGCTGAGTCCACGACGATCGCCGGGCCATTCTCTGCCTCCCCAATCATTCGAAGCCCCGGTCCCGCCCAAGTGACTTGTGCTTTCACGGATTCAGATCTCCCTTTCTCGTCCAGGAACGATGAATTACGGTCTAGTCAAGACGCCTCTGTTGTCTCTGCCAGAGGGCTCACTCCTGCAACGGGATGACGCATATGAACTTCAGGGTCTCGTCACCCTCGTTTCGGTAGCCGTGTGTCTGATCAGGTTCGACGAAGACGAACTTGCCGGGTGCCATCTCGCCGACGTCACCCTCAGGTTTGGTCACGACTCCAAAGCCCGAGAGTACGTAGATCTCATGCTCGTAGGGATGATGGTGTGGGGCAAAGACCACACCGGTATCGATCTCGATAACGCGCATCGCGAAGTTGGGGGCGCCTTCTTCCTGAGTGATCAACCATCGGATTCGGATACCCTCGCTGACCTGTTCGGGCTCGACGGACCGAGCGTCGTTGAGTAGCATTAAGTCTCGCTCCTTTGATGAACATCGTCTGCCTCGACGGTTTCCGCCGTATCCTCGCCAGTCGACGCCGTCTCTTCATTGGCGGCCTCTTGGGCAACTGCCTCTTGAGCGACCGCCTCTTGAGCAGCCGCCTCCTCGGAAACAGTTGAGATCCCTAACAGGGTGTAGATACCACATCGGCGCACCAGACCCGTGACCAGCAAGACCAGGCCCACCACGCCCACAATGGTGCCGATGACGCCCTGGATGAACAGGAAGCCCAGCAGCATTGCATAAATGCCGAAGATCAAACGCAGTAGACGATCCCTGTCGCCGACGTTTACTTCCATTTGTCACCTCTCCCGCTTGTCTGTTGATGTTTCGTGCATGTATCGTAGGTGTTCTGTGACTTCAGTCCAGCTCTTGGATGAACTCCCGGATATCAAGTGCCGCCGTCGTGCCATTTCCGACCGAGACGGTCAGTTGGGCTGGATTGTCAGCTCGTACATCACCGATGGCATAGAGCCCGGGCACCTTCGTACGCATATGACTGTCGGACTTGATATATCCCCATTTGTTACGATCTACGAGATCAGCGACGAACTCGCTGAAAGGGGAGTAGCCCACGTAGATGAAGACGCCGTCGGCCGGGTAGAACTCCTCCTCTCCCGTCTCGCGGTCAATCGCGACGACACCTTTCACGGTCTGATCGCCCTTGATCTCGGTCACGCGCTTATTGAAGTACATGGTGCTCTTCTCGTGTTCGCTCACACGATCCTGGAGGATTTGCTCAGCTCTAGAGTAAGGTAGGAACTCGATGAAGTCCACCTTTCTCGCGTATTCCAGGAGCTGCAGTCCCTCCTGAAGACCAGAGTTGCCGGCGCCAATGATGATGACGTGCTTGTCCTTGAAGAATGGGCCGTCGCACGTCGCGCAGTACGAGACACCCTTGCCGTAGTATTCCTTCTCACCGGGTATGTTCAATTTCTTGGGCTCGCTACCGGTGGCGATGACGACCGTCTTGCCCTCATAGACCGTGCTCCCGTCGGTGTGCACCTCGATGAGTCCCTCGCGGATCGGCTTTACCTCGGTCACCTCTTCGAACTCCGTGATCTCCGTGCCGAAGCGCTCAGCCTGTTGGCGGAACCTCTCCATCAGGTCCATGCCGTTGATGCCTTCGGGAAAGCCGGGATAGTTCTCGATCCTCTCCGTGGTAGAGGCAAGCCCACCGGTTGACTCCCGATCCAGCACCAGCGTTTTCATGCCGTCACGCGCTGTGTAGATCGCCGTGGTCAGGCCGGCTGGCCCGCCACCGATGATCACCACATCATAGAGCCCGCCAGAGGTCTCTTTCTTGGAAGAATCCTCGCCAATCTTGAAGTCAAACATAAAGATTACGCTCCTTTTAAGTTACTGATACTCTATTCATGATCTGGGCGCGAAATGGATTTACCCGACCGGATAAGTGAAGTTCTGTATCTATTTTACTCTCAAGGCCAAGAATAGGAAGTGCACGGGCGTGGACCAAAATGCGGGCGAATTCTTGAGAAGGTGCTATCACCAGATCATCAGGTGCGCCGTTGCGCATTTTGGTCCACGCCTTTGCAGTTCTGGACAGACTTTGACGCATAATATCATATCCAAAAGGCCAAAACTGCAAGCGCAACCCTGGTTCCACCGTCATCTGTCTTGTTATTTCCCCAGAGGCCAAACGCACCCGAGTGCACAAGATGCAGGTCAGACTCTTGAATCCCGCGATGCTCTACCCGACGAGCGGTTGGTTCAGCAAAAGGCCCGGCATAGATTGCCGGGCCTCCAAATACGCTCGAATATCAGGCGTCGGACTACGCCACGGCCTTTCGAATCGCGTCCACGATCATCCGGGGCGGCGCTGCGCCTTCCACGCGCTCCTTGTCGTTGATCACGCTAAGGGGCACCCCCATAACATTGTACTTACTGGCCAGATCGGGGAACTCCGCCGACTCAATGACGTCCGCGTTGACCATATCGCTGGCGACGGCCATCTCCATCGCGAGGACGGCTGCGCGCGGGCAGTACGGGCACGTGGGGGTCACGAAGACCTGGAAGTCGACCGGCGTGGTCAGACTCGACAGATAGGACTGTGTATCGCTGTCAAGCTCGGTGCTGCCGTCGGACGCGCGCTGAATCCCGTGTAGCAGCGTGGAGAACTCATAGCCTGAGGGGATCCCATAGAAGCGCATACCGAAGTCCTTGACGCCTGTGATGGCGATCGCCGGGGCACGTTCGATGTTCATCGCCTGCGCCTGATCGGCGTTCTCGTGAATCTCGAACTGCTCGACGCTCACGTCGTCCGAGGTCGCCGCAACCTCGTTGACGAGTTGCACAATCTGCTCACAGTACTCACAGTGTTTGCTGTCTGTGAAAACCGTCAGCAGCACGTTGTTCGGCAGATCAGATAACATTTCTGTGACATTTTGTACGATTTCATCATTTAGCAAAGCCATCTCATTGACCCCCTTTTTGGTCTTTTGATCATTTGCGTTGACTGTACGATTTAATAGTTATTCATCTAAGTTATGAGTATAACATGGTCGACGGGCCCGTCAAGAATAGGTAAGCGACAAACGACAGGTTCTAATAGATCTCTAATGGGTTGGACAATGCCGGGGTTGATGGCATAATGGCGCCGAGAGGGTTGATATCTTCCTATGTCCGGACCCTTGACAACCACGTAAGTCTGTAGTGAGGGGGAACGCATGCTCGACATTCAACTGATCCGTGATCATCCTGAACTCGTCCGGGAGGGTCTGCGCAAGCGCAACCTCGATCCGGGCGTCGTCGACAAGGTAGCGGCACTCGACTTGGAGCGCCGCGAGGTCCTGCAGGAGGTGGAGGCTCTTCGGGCTACACGCAACCGTGTCTCCAGGCAGATTGGTCGCATGAAGGACCAGGCAGAGCGCCAGGCCCGCATCGAGGAGATGCGCGAGGTTGGAGACCGCATCTCTGAACTTGAGGATGCATTGCGCGAAGTTGAGTCGGCTTTTGAAGCGGAGCAGCTTTGGATCCCCAACGTGCCGCACGAGAGCGTGCCGGTCGGACCGGACGAGAGTGGCAACATAGAGGTCCGCCGATGGGGGGAGCGTCGCGACTTCGCTAGCGAGGGTTTTGAACCGGTGCCCCATTGGGATCTCGGGCCCGAGCTGAATATCCTGGACTTTGAGCGGGGCGTTGAGTTGGCAGGCAGCCGCTTCTACCTGTTGGCGGGGGCCGGCGCCAGACTCCAGCGGGCGTTGATCTTCTGGATGCTCGACGTTCACACGCGGGAGAACGGTTTTACGGAGTTCTACCTCCCCTTTGTGGTTAGGCGAGAGATGTTGGTGGCTGCCGGGCAGCTGCCGAAGTTCGAGGATAACCTCTACCACGACGTCGAGGACGATATCTGGCTGCTTCCCACCGCAGAGGTAGCGCTGACCAATGTGCACCGGGATGAGATCCTGGACGCGGAGCAGTTGCCACTGAACTACGTCGCCTACACGCCTTGCTTCCGCCGCGAGAAGATGAGCGCCGGACGGGACGTGCGCGGTATCAAGCGGGGTCACCAGTTCGACAAGGTGGAGATGTACAAGTTCGTCGCCCCCGAGACGAGCTACGATGAGCTGGAGGCGATGCTGGCTACCGCCGAGGACCTGCTGCAGCGGCTGGATCTGCCCTATCGCGTGCTGGAGTTGTGCACCGGCGACATCTCCTTCGCGGCTGCCAAAGGATACGACCTTGAGATCTGGGCCCCAGGCCAGGGGGAGTGGCTGGAGGTCAGCTCCTGCAGCAACTGCACCGACTTCCAGGCGCGCCGGGCTAACGTCCGCTACCGGCCTGAGCCGAACGCGAAACCGGAGTTCGTCCACACCCTGAACGGTTCTGGCTTGGCGTTACCGCGCGTGATGATCGGTATCATCGAGCAATACCAGCAGAGGGACGGCTCCATCATCGTGCCGGAGGTGCTGCGCCCCTACATGGGCGGCATTGACGTTATCCGGCGCGAAGCGTGGTAAGAGGGTCCCGCCGGCCTTGTCAGGTTAGCCCTCGACACTCCAGCACCTCTTTCTCCCATATGAGCCAAGGCGCTCAGATGTTGACTATGAACGTACAGAGGTCCCTTGCCGGGACGCCTGCTTGGTAGCAGAGGGGCTTAGTCCATATGCGGCGGCTCCGGCACGACCGGGAATCGCTGCTATGCTGCGAGCGGTTACTCCTCGCTATACTGGTGCAAGTAGAGCGCCGTAGCGCGGGTGTTCTCCTCAAGACTTAGCAGCAGGAAGATACCCTCGCCCGTCGCGTAGAGTGTCAGGGCAAGAACCGCGCCCGAGATCAACGCCGAGCCGGCGGCGATCACGCCGGCTATGGCGCTCCTCGCGCCTGGAAAGCCGAACTCCCGCTCCATCCGGGCCATGAATGCCCCGCCGAGGAAGCTTGTCACGCAGATCCCCAGAGATCCCAGAATAGTCAGAACCGCGATGATAATGCCGACGACTTTGTAGACGCTGCCGATGAACCTGAGGATCTTGAACTTCTTCTCCATTGAACGTAGCTCCTTTCGAATCAAGCTTTAGCGAATATGGTGGCGACCCTGCCCCATCAACTGCAGCCATCCCGAGTCAGGCACGATTGGCTTCCTGCGCTACCTTGCGGATGCCCGATCGATGGCTCAAGTTAGTATAGTTAGCTGCGAAGTGATGTCAAAAATCTTATTTGCTGCGCGCACCCTCCAGGTGACCGCTCAGGGCGCAAGAATTGGGCTGTGGGGCCGCCGAATAGCCGCAGAAAGGTCTCCGCCTGCGTTTGGCCCCCAACCCTTGGGATCCGTGAGCAACGGTGCGCTTCAGCGGAGCGCCAGAACCGTGACGTCGCGGGCAGGCGCGGTGAGTACCACTTTCTGCCCTGCGATGGCAGCCTCGGCTCCCCAGAGAGGCACGGCCTCGTCGAACGGTCCCCATTCATCTGAGAGCGCGAGCCGTACCGGTCGATCACGACGCGTGGGATTGGCAACCCACAGATACGTCCCCCCGTTGCCGGCGTGGAGCCTCGCGATGATCAGGGGATCACTGGTCTCCACGTGGGGTTTCAGACCTGCCCAGCCAACCAGATTCCGGTAGAGTGCCACGTTGCCGCCGGGCTCGCAAGGTACCGCACCGGGACCGGGGAGGCGCTCTGCGTGGGTCGCGTGTCCGTAGCCTGCCATCGTACCGATCAAGCGCGTGCCACCGCTGCCGACCGCGTTGTCCACCGCGGCTACCTGGCCGTTGGCGCGTCCCGCCACACCCTCATACCAGCCGACGGGCGTTCCGGTGGTTGGCTCGTACGCTTGCAGGAAAAGCCCGCCCCACATTGAGGTGCCTGAGACGTTGACTCTCAGGTCATCCAGGATGTCGGGCGTGAACTCAACGTAGGCTTCTTTCACGCCAAAGAGCCTGTCGAGACCGAGGTTGGGCTGCGTCGGACCGACATGCGCGTGGCCGTCGAAGTAGCCCGGGCATCCCTCAGAGATGAGTGTCCCACCTGACTCCACCCAGGTCTTGAGGCGGCCCACGGTCTGCTGGGTCAGCATCACCGGGATGGGCAAGTAGAGGCACGTGTATTCGTCGATGTGCTCGAGACGCACGAAATCGGCCTGGACGTTATTGTCGAAGAAGCCGCGGTGCGCGCCCTGCACCGACCGGGCGTAGTAGGTGCTGTCACCTTGCTGGGCGTAGAGGAAGTGTTGGGTCTCCGGCGCAATCAGGATGCCGACCTGTCCACGGACCGGGCGTGATTGCCATAGGGTCTTCTGCTCCGGGGCTGCGACCCACTTCGCGATTTTGCTGGCCATCTCGGAACGATCCGTGCGGGAGCCGTCCATACCATAGGGGCCAAAGGCGCCGAACAGTGGGCCATCCAGGAGGGGACGCCAGCGCAGATAGAGCAGCCCGGTAGCGCCGCACATGAAGCTGACCAGGTCCCAGTAGCGAATGTCCTCGGGTTCAGCGATGCGACCCTCGTCCCGGGGCTTGTTCAGGACGTTCGATTGCATCCAGAGCGGCCCGGCGTAGGCTTCGGCGTGCCAGAAGGGTTTGCCGCGCGCGGCGGCGCGCACGAGGTCGACGGCGTGGACCTGCTTCCAAGGCTCGTCGCCGTGACGGCTGGAGCCCCAGGTGTAGCCGTAGCTGTCGACTTTGCCGGCGGCGAGCCAGTCATCCCGAGTGTTTGACGCCAAGCCGGTGAGGGTGCCCGCCACGCCGTGAGCCGTGATCGGGTGATCGGGGTCCAACTCGCGAATGACCTCTATGCGCCAGTCGAGTTGGGCGTACGCGTTGTCGATGCGGAATTGCAGCCAGTCGAGCGTGTCGGGGTAGGGGCCCAGATCATGCGGTGGGGTGACGTCCTCCCACGTCGCGAAGCTGTACCGGCGCCAGGCTTCACCCAACGTGCGGAGATCGACGTAGCGTTTCCTAAGCCAGGCGCGGAAGTTCGCCAATGTGGCGGGGCAGTAACAGACATCACCGGGGTAGTTGCCCTCGTTCCAAATGTCATAGCCGCCCAGTCCGGGATGATCGCGATACCGAGTTACCAGCGCGCGAAGGAAGCGCTCGGCCGCGGCCCGCAGGTCTTCGTTGTCGAGGCAGAGGCCGCCGCCCCCGCCGACGGCACAACTGCCGTGCATGCGTGGACCTGGCCTGCGCCCCTCGCTCGTCTGGTACCGGGCATGAGCGTACCGGCGATAGGCCCATTCTGGCGCCACGGCGATCATCTCGGCGATGATCGTCTTGATCCCGTGTTCCGCTGCCAGGTCGAGCTGGCGGTCGTAGTCCGACCAGTCGAAGACGCCCGGCTCAATCTCGATCGCCGACCAGAGGAACCAATGCCGAAAGAGAGTGTGTCCATCCTCCGCGGCTGTCGCGTAGTCGCGCGCCCAATCCTCGCGCGGTGGATTGGACTTCCGGAAGTAAACGGCGCCATATGGAAAATCCGGTAACGGATCTGGTGTCATGGTGATCTCCTTTCTGTACGTATATCTAGATAGTGAGGATATCCGAGAAATCGCCGGTGTTACCCCAGTAATCGGCGGCCCGTACCCGATAGCAGCCGGTTTGAGGCCCGCCGATGTGCAGATAGGCGGTATCGAGCTGGTCGGTTGAGTTAATCCGTA